>DATKRH010000220.1:0-4892 GCA_035532295.1 Streptosporangiaceae bacterium | reverse complement strand
TGTCCTATGACATCGAACATTCCTCTTTGTCAATTAACGTTGCTCGACTGGGGTCTTCTGCCACTACAGTTTCCTCACTACGTGATCGCGAGGGACGGGGCGTGACTTGTGGGGCAGCGGCGCGAGGGGGCAGGGGCCGGGGACGCCGACCCGGAGTTCGCGCTGTGTTATCTCGGCGCGGACGGCAGCGAGCACCGCGAGTTGCCGGCTGCGTGGCCGGGCCTGCGGCCCGAGACGTTCATGCCGGCCAGGGAGTTTCGCTGGGCCAGGAGCCAGAAGCACCTGCCTGGCCTGTGGTGGTCGGTGACCACGGGAGCGCATGTCGGGTACGAGTCCTGGCTTGAACGTGACCACGTAATGCTGCTGGACTTCGATCCGCGGGTCACCGCGATCGCGGCGCAGCCGTTCTGGCTGCACTGGCGTGACGGGGCCGGCCGGTCCCGGCGTCACGCGCCTGACTTGTTCGCCCGGATGGCGGGTGGTTCCGGCGTGGTCATCGACGTGCGTCCCGATGACCGGATCGAGGAAAAGGACGCGGAGGCGTTCGAGGTCACGAGGGATGCGTGCGCCCTGGCCGGGTGGGGTTTCCGGCGGGCGGGCGTCCCGGATCCGGTGCTGACGGCGAACGTCACGTGGCTGGCGCGGTACCGCCATCCGCGGTGCGGCGGCCCACCGGGCCTGGCCCGCCTCCTGCTGGAGGTCTTCGCCGGGCCGGCCCCGCTGATGGCCGGGGCTGCCGCCGCCGGCGACCCGATAGCGGTCCTTCCTGCCTTGTTCCACCTGATGTGGCGGCATGTGCTGGCCGCGGACCTGACGGCCAGGCTGACGGCGGAGACTCCCGTCGTCGCCGGGATGGCTCCGGGCGGTGCCCGGTGACCGGGCGGCCGGGCGGTCTCGGCATCGGGGACCGGGTCCGGTTCTGCGGCCGGGACCAGGTGGTGATCGGGGTGTCCGGGACGTCGGTCCGGCTGGCCGACACTGCCGGCGAGGTCGTGACCGTGACCGTGTCCGGGCTGCTGGCGGACGGGGACTTCACCGTGCTGGATTCCCGGCCCCGGCCGGGGATGCCGCAGGTCTCGGTGCTGGACGGCCTGCCCGCCGAGGCCGCGGAAGAGGCACGGTGGTGGGAACGGCACATCGTTGAGGTGCTGACCGGGGTGCCGCCGGACGCGGGCGGGGGCACGGTCCCGCGGCTGGAGTACGACCCCGGGTCGGTCACGCTGACCCGCCGGGAGCAGGCCAAGGCTGCCGAGCTGACGGCCGCAGGGCACCCGGTCACGGCGAGCGCGGTCGCCAAGCGCCGCCGGCGATACCAGGAGCAGGGCCTGGCCGGCATGGTCGATTACCGGGCCCGGCGGCGGATGCCGCCGCACGGCCGGGCCGACGCGGCCGTGGTCGCGGCCATGCGGAAGGCGATCGGCGAGGCGGCGGAAGACTCGACGAAGACCGCGGCGTTCGTGTTCCGCAGGACCAGGGAGATCCTTGCCGAGGACGGCGGGGAGACAGGGAGGCTGCCGTCGGAGCGGACCCTTTACCGCCTGTTCGGCCGGCTGGAGGCGGGACGTCACACGACCGGGTCGGCGAGGACGCGCCGGTCGCTGGCCGCCCGTCCCGAGGGGCCGTTCGGGCGGGTGCCCGCAGCGGCGCCCGGCGACGTGATGCAGATCGACTCCACGCCGCTGGACGTCCTGGTCCGCCTGGACAGCGGGGTTACCGGCCGGGTGGACCTGACGGGGATCATCGACGTCGCGACCAGGACGGTGACCGCGGCGGTGCTGCGGCCGACGACGAAGTCGGTGGACGCGAGCGTGCTGCTGGCCCGGACCGTGACCCCGGAGCCGATGCGGCCGGGCTGGCCGCAGGCCATGCGGATGTCGGAGTCCGCCCTGCCGTTCCGGCGGCTGCTCAGCATCGACGAGCGGCTGGAGCAGGCCGCGGCCCGCCCGGTCATCATCCCCCAGGTGATCGTCGTTGACCACGGCAAGGTGTTCGTCTCGGAGTCGTTCAAGGCGTCCTGCGCGTTCCTGGGCATCAGCTTCCAGCCGGCCCGCAAGGCCACCGGGACCGACAAACCTCGGGTTGCATACTGCACCTCTTCAGGTCGGTTCGTTCGGAGTTCACGTTCGGGCTGGTCAGGAGTTCTTGGGGCGGCGGCCGATCTTGGGGCGGTTGGGCGGGTTACTGGGGTCGGGCGGGTCGTAGAGGTATTCGCCTTTGTCGTTATACCGCTGGCCGCCGACAATTCCGGCTCGCCGCCAGGCCTTGATCGTGTGGGGGTGGACGCCGTGGGCGGCGGCGGTTTCGGCGAGGGTGAGCAGGCCGGTGGCGCGCAGCCGGTGGCGGCGGCTGCGTAGGCGGTAGGTGCGGATGATGTGGTCGACGAGGAGCCGGTGGAAGGGTTCGCTGGTGCCGCTGACCATGCCGCGCTGGTTGAGGATGCCGGCGATCTCGCCTGTGGTGTGCTGGTCGAGGAGTTCGTCGATGGCGGTGATGACCTCGGCGGGGGTCCGGCGCTGGTCCCCGATGGGCAGGGGTGCCGGGATGGTGAGGGTGTGGTCTTGGCCGCCGGCCAGGCGGACGTGCGCGGTGATCAAGTCGGTGGTCCTGGTCACGGTGACGTCGGTGAGCAGGAGCCGGGCGATGCGCTTGCGTTCCCGCTGCGGGGTGGCGGGGTCGTTCCAGATGGCGGGCAGGTCGGTGACGAGCTGGCCGATGCGGGCCTTCTGGGTATCGGTGAGCTGCCCGGCGTGCTCGCGGCGGGCCTTGTCGTAGGTTTCCTGCGCGTCGCTGAGCGCTCGCAGGGCGGTATTCCAGTCGGCTTCGAGGGTATCGGCGACGAGCCGGTTGGCGGGGTCGACGGCCAGGTAGCGGCGGCGGGCCAGGTCGGCGTGGTAACTGGCGCGTTCGACGTGGGCGGCGCGCAGCGCGTCCGCTTCGGTGGCCCGGTGCTGGAGTTCGGCGGACACCTGCAGGGCGGCTTCGATGGCCAGCGGGGTGAGGGTGACGGTGAGCAGCTGCCCGATGGCCTGGTCCAGGTCTTCGCCGGGGATCGCCGCGCAGGCTGGGCGTCCGTTCTCGATGCCGTCGCGCTGGCACATGTAGGTGGGGACCTCGCGTGACTGGCCGCGGCCGCGCCGGTGGTAGCGGATGGTCATGCGCAGCCCGCAGCGGCCGCAGATGATGATGCCCTGCAGCAGCGCGGGTCCTTCCCGTGGTGGCCCGCTGCGGCGGTCACGGCCGTGGGCGGCGGCGTTGGCTGCCAGGCGGGCGAGGTTGGCGTCGTGTTGTTCCAGGGTGATGTATCCGGGGTGGGCGCCGGGGATGAAGGAGATCCACTGGTCGCGGGGCAGCAGCGTGGTGTTCAGCTTCCCGCCTGGCTGCTTGTGGTGGGCGTGCCGGCCATAGGTGAAGCAGCCGGCGTAGCGGGGGTTGTGCAGCACCCGCAGCACCGCGTGATGAGCGAGTGGCTTCCAGTCGATCTCGCCCTTGCGGGGGCCTTTCAGGTGCCGCCAGGGGAACAGCAGCCCGGCGGTATGGAACGCCTTCACGCACGCGGTCGCCGACCCGGTGGCCTCGAAGGTGGTGAACAGGTGGGCGACGGCACCGCGGACGGCGGTGTCGGGGTCGAGGATGACATGACCGGCGGCGTCGTAGACCAGCCCGACCGGCAGCGGCATGATCAGCTCACCGCGGCGGGCCTTGGACAGCTGCCCGCCGCGCAGCCGGGCCTTGATGAAATGCAGCTCAGCCTCGCTGAGCTGGCCTTTCATCCCCAAAAGCAGGCGGTCGTTGAAGCTCCGCGGGTCATAAAGGCCGTCTTCGTCGCAGATCAGCGTGCCGGTCATGGCGCACAGTTCCAGCAGCTGGTGCCAGTCGGCGGAGTTGCGGGCCAGCCGGGAGCATTCCAGGCCGAGCACGATCCCGGCGCGTCCGAGGGACACCTCGGCGACCATCTGCTGGAACCCTTCCCGGTCGGCGGCGGAGGCTCCGGACTGGCCCTGGTCGATGTCGATCACGGTGATCTGATCGGCGGCCCAGCCGAGCGTGATCGCCTTGCCGCGCAGGTCGTACTGGCGGATCGCGGACTCGGTGTTGTGCAGGACCTGCTTGAGGCTCGACTGGCGGACATACAGCAGGGCGGTCTTGGACAGGTGGGTGGCAGTCACCTTCGATGAGGCGGTATCGGTGAACACGGGTCCTCCTTCGCCGGAGGGATTTGGGGGGTGGTCAGGTGCCTGCCAGCGCGACGGCGAGCCCGGCCAGGGCGTGGACGAGTTCGGTGGCCACCGGTCCGGGCAGCCGGCCTGGCGGCCGGGCCGCCGGTGCTGGCGCTCGTGTGGTGTTGCTGGGGGTTGCGCAGGCCAGGTGGGCCAGGGCGCGCCGCCAGGCGGTGACGCCCTTGCCGGTGAGCACGCCCAGCCCGAGCGGGAACGCGGTCGCGCGTGCGTGCAGCGCGGCATGACGCAGTTGCTCGTAGCGGGCGTCCAGCCCGCCGCCGGACGCGGTGACCTGGCCGGCATCCGGGCCCGGTGGTGACCGGTCCGGTTCAGCAGCCGCGGGGCCAGGTGAAGGTCGCAGGGACAGGGACGGGGTCTCCTCCTTCCCGCACTCGGGGGCGGGTGAGTCAGCGGCTTTTGGAGTGCTCCCGGCGGCGGGCCAGCGCTCGTTCGATGGAGCGGGGGTGCACGCGCACCCCGAATGCCTCGGCGATCGGCCCGGCCAGCCGGGCGGCTTTCAGGGCGGGATCGCCTGCCAGCTGCTGTTCGGCCCAGATCAGGATCTGCTCGGTGAGCTTGTGGCCGCCGCGGGGCCCGGGCTTGGCCGGGACTAGCCCGTCCAGGCCGGATGCGGCCAGCGCGGCGGCTGCCTGGTAGTACGACGGCCGGGAGTAC
>DATKRH010000219.1:0-8249 GCA_035532295.1 Streptosporangiaceae bacterium | reverse complement strand
AGCGCATGCCTGGGCTGGACAGGAGCGTGTAGTAGACCTTCAGCTGCGTATTGCTGACGGCGACCTGGGCTTTGTCTTTGCCGATCCGGCGCGCCAGCTTCCGGTAGCGTGCCCCTTCGCGGGTCTTGGTGCGGCCCGCGGAGATGGACGTCTCGCCGACGGACGCGCCGCTGCGCGCCGCTGCCAGCCGGGCATCGACCCGGCCTGCTGCAGCTGCTCCTCCCATGGCGCGAGCAGTTCCTCGATCACGGCGCTGAGCCGGTCGATGTCGGTATTCTGTGCGTCGATGCGGCGCAGCATGGCCTCCAGCAGGGCAGCGTGCTCGGGGGTAAAGAACTCGGTGCCGTCCAGGGCCTGCTCCAGGCGGGGGATCTTGGCACGGGCACGGCGGCGTGCCAGCTGAGCCAGTACCTGGGGGTCGCGCTCGCCGGCGATGAGGTGCTCCATGATGTCCCGCCCGGACACGCCGTGCAGGTCCGCAGCGGCTCGTCAGCTACCTCTTCCAACGCGCCCTCCTCATTCCCGCTGCAGGCGGATGCCCGCAAGGCGGGTACCGCCTGGGGTCCGAAGGGCTGACAGGAGAAGCTGACCCGCACTGCTCGAAGCAACAGTGAACGGCCCCGTGAAGACACCGGTCCCAGCGCCAGACTCTGTCACGGACTCGGCCGGCCAAGCAGTGGTAGGCGTCACGAGCGGTACCCCCGCCATTTTCACGCCGGTACGGCGCGGGCCACCAGCAGAAGGACTCTGTCGCAGCTTCGGTGGTGGCTGATTGTTCTGGTGTGTCACGATCGGTCATGATCGGGGTTGTCTGCGCTGGTCATCGGCGATGTTGAGGACGCGGGCGAGGAGATCTGCGTCCGGGCAGGGACTCGTGACGGGCAGTGGCTGCTGGAAAGGCGCTGGCGTCCGCGCTGCCACGGTGTCCCGAACTGCCAGCTAGCGGACACCGCTCGTCCTTCCTGCCAGCGGCCGTCAGTTCAGTAGGTCTAGCGAGTCGCGGGCTGCCTCGGCCAGTCGGACCACCAGGCTTCCCTGGGCCTCGACGTTGAAGCCGTCGTCACCCATCACGCCGAGGCGGTAGCGCGTGTAGATGCCCTCACTGATGCAGGCGAGCCGCCACAGGGCGAAGACTATGTACCAGCCGACATCGGACACGTCGCGTCCGGTTCGTCGCTGATAGTGATCCAGTAGCTGCTGGCGGGATAGCCAGCCTTCGTGGCCGGTCGGCGACTCGAATAGCTCCTCTTCTCCGGGCTCACGCCAGGTGCCCAGCATCCATCCGAGGTCGGCCAGCGTGTCGCCGAGCGTCGCCAACTCCCAGTCCAGAACCGCCTGTAGGCTGCCGTCGTCGCCCAGCAGCGTATTGCCCGGGCGGTAATCGCCGTGCACGAGACCGGTAAAGCGCTGCGGCGGTACGCTCGCCACCAGACGATCGTGCAATTTGTCGACCAGCGGCAGGTCTCGCCGCGTCGAGGCGTGGAACTGCCGCTGCCAGCGCCGTAGTTGACGCTGGCAGTAGTCCTGCTTGCGACCGAGGGTGCCGAGCCCGACGGCGGCTACGTCGATCAAGTGGATCTCGGCCAGCGCGTCCATGAGACCACGGGACGCCCTGGTCCGGGCTGGCAGCGGGAACGTCGCCCCGTCGGCGTCGTTGGTAATGACCGAGCCGGGCACGAGGTTCATTACGTAGAACGGAGCACCCAGTACTCGGAGATCTGTGCACAGTCCGAATGACTTCGGGACCGGCACCCGGCTGCCTGCCAGGGCGGTTATCACCCGGTGCTCTCGGGCGACGTCGTGTGCGCTTTCGAGCACGTGCCCCCGCGGCGGGCGGCGCAGCACGTACCGCCCACCCTCATCATCGACCACACGGTAGGTAAGGTTCGATCGGCCGCCTTTGATGAGCTCCAGTCGGGGCACGCCATCCAAAGGGATATCTTGCTGCGAGAACCACTCGGCGAGGTGCTGGAGGTCGTCGTCGTCGGCTTCGGCCGTCATGCCGCGGCTCCGCCGATAGCCGGGCTCACCGCGCCCACGAAACGGAGCGCGGCTCGGGTACTGTCGGGCGAAGGCGTCATGATCGACAGCACGGGCGTGGAAACGCCGGCCGCGCGGTAGCTCTCGACGCCGGCCAGGATCTCAGCCGACGTTCCGGTGAGGAACAGCTCGTCAACGAGTGCGTCGGGCACGGCCGCAATCGCTCCGGTCCGGTCTCCGGCCGCCCACGCCCGCCACATTGGCTCAAAGATGGCCGCGCGTCCCAGCCAGCGATGGAACTCTGCATACGCAGGGACATTCAGGTAAGCGGTAACGAGGCGACGGGCGTGTGCCCGAGCGACTTCCCGGTCCCTGGCGATGACAACGAAGATACGCGCGACGATCTCGGCGTCGGCGTTATGCTCCAGGACGATGCGAGTGACCTGCGGCACGTCTGCCGGGCCGAGGCAGTTGAGGATCGCACCGTCGGCCTCGCGGCCTGCAAGCGCGAGCATCTGCTCCCTCAGCGCCGCGATCAGTAGCCGGGGCGGGTTCGGCGGGACGATTCCCAGCCGGAAGCCGCTGATGTCGAAGCTGTCCGAGTGGAACCGGACCTTCTCTCCGGTTAGCGCGACCCGCAGGAAGCGCAGCGTGTCGCGGACGCGGCGGTACGGGTGCTCGAATGCGATCCCGTGCCAGCCGGTCACCATTACGTCGCTGGACGCTCCGATGCCCACCAGCACCTCCTGTGCGCTGATCTCCGCTAGCGAGGCGGCCGTCATGGCCAGCAGGGCGGGGCTGCGAACGAACGCGGACGCGATGGCGGTGCCGAGACGGAACCGAGGGTGGGTGACAGCTGTCATCGTCAGGGGCGTGAACGCGTCTGCTGAGGCGATCTCGCTGGTCCACACGTCGCTGTAGCCGAAGGCCGCGGCCTCGTCCAGGACGCCGGCCAGCGTTGAGAGCGGCTCGCCGTCGAGCGGGAGCGTGATGCCGATCCTCATCAGTCCGCCATCAGCCTGCGTACTTGCGCAGTTCAAGCCGGGCCACCGTCCGACGATGGACCTCGTCCGGTCCGTCTGCCAGCCGGAGGACGCGCTGGTGCGCATAGGCCTGGGCGAGCGGGAAATCCTGGGCCAGCCCAGCGCCGCCGTGCACTTGGATGGCCCGGTCGATCACTCGGGCGGCCATCGACGGCACGGCCACCTTGATCGCCGAGATGGCGGCGCGGGCCTCCTTGTTACCCGCCGTGTCCATGAGCCAGGCGGCATGCAGGGTCAGCAGCCGGGCCTGGTCTATCTCAATGCGGCTGTTCGCGATCGCCTCCTGGACGACCCCTTGATCGGCCAGCGGACCGCCGAACGCGAGGCGCTCTCTGGCGCGCCGGCACATCAGCTCCAGGGCCCGTTCGGCCGCGCCGATCGAGCGCATGCAGTGGTGGATGCGGCCGGGTCCCAAGCGCGCCTGGGACATCGCGAACCCGGCGCCGAGCTCCCCGAGCAGGTTCGTCACGGGAACGCGCACATCCTTGAGCAGCACCTCGCAGTGGCTCTCGCGGTCGTTGAAGCCGAACACGAGCAGGTCGCGAACAACAGTGACGCCTGGTGTGCCTAGCGGAACCAGCACCATGCTCTGCTGGCTGTGAGAGGGCGCGTCAGGATCGGTCTTGCCCATTACGATGCCGATCTGGCAGCGCGGGTCGGCCGCGCCCGAGATCCACCACTTGTGGCCGTTGATAACCAGCGCGTCCCCATCACGGTCGATGCGGCACTGAATGTTGGTCGCGTCCGAGCTGGCGACTGCTGGCTCCGTCATCAGAAACGCCGAGCGGATGGTGCCCTCCAACAGCGGCCGGAGCCACTGCTGTTTCTGCTCGTCAGTACCGAACAGCGTCAGCAGTTCCATGTTGCCCGTGTCCGGGGCCGAGCAGTTGAGGGCCTCGGGCGCGATGCTGCTGCGGCCGGTAAGCTCTGCCAGCGGTGCATAGTCGAGGTTGCTCAGTCCCTCGGTCCAGTCGCTGCGGTGTGGCAGGAAGAGATTCCACAATCCCAGTGCGCGGGCCCGCTGCTTGAGCTCTTCCATAATCGGCGGCTGCGCATGCGGGTCGCCAGCCTCGCGCAGCTGCTCCGCATAGACGGGCTCGGCCGGGTAGACATAATCAGCCATAAACGCCTGGAGGGTAGTGGCGAGGGCATGGGTCTTCTTACTCGCGGCAAAATCCACGGTCGTTCTCCTTATTCAGCTTCAGCCTCGTTTTGGATGTCGAGCAGGATCCGCGAGCCTCCGGTGTCGCCGGCGGCCACGCGAGCTAGACCCGCGTTGACGTTGGCGAGCGGGATGACATCGCCCACCACGTGCGGCAGCACCAGCCGGCCCGAGCTGAGCAGGTCCAGTACCTCGCGGACCTCCTCGGGCTCGTTGCCGTAGGAGCCGACGACCGCACGCTCGCGGACGACAAAGGTCATGAGCTTGCGGGCCTGCACGTTTCCGCTGCCGATGCCGACCGCCACGGCGACACCGCCGGCGTCAAGGCTGCGTACGGCAAGCTCCAATGTGTCGGGCCGGCCGACGAACTCAAGCGCCGTGTCGACTCCGCCCAAGTCACTGATGGCCTCCAGCGCATCGCCTGGCGGCACTGCCTGGTCGGCCCCGGTGGCCAGCGCCCACTCCCGTGCCTGCGGACGCGGGTCGACAGCAATCACGGCTGTGGCGCCGAGCGTCTTGGCGATGCCCACCGCGCTGAGCCCCAGCCCGCCAGTGCCCCACACCGCGACGCGGCTGCCCGGTCCGACTCCGCCTCGCCTGGCCACCGCGTGATAAGCGGTGGCAACGGAGTCGGTGGCCACCGCAGCCAGCTCGTCGCTGACGCCCTCAGGCACCGGCACAAGATTCCTGACCGGAACGCTGATCAGTTCCGCCCACGCGCCGTTCCGCTCGGCGCCGAGACACTCGCTGCTTCTGCACAGGACTGTCCGGCCCCGGCGGCACTGGTCGCAGTTGTAGCAGCTGACAAGGGGGATCAGCGACACCCGAGAGCCCGGTGGTGGTCCATCGGTGCCCGCCGCCACGGCGACTACCACCCCCATTGCCTCGTGGCCGAGTACGATCGGACGGAACCGTGGCTGCGCGGTGCCGTCCAGGACAAAGTGGACGTCCGAACCGCAGATCCCGACCTTCATCGGCGCGATGAGGGCCTCACCGGGTCCGGCCTCGGGCTCCGGCCAGGACATAATCCGCAGTCCGTCGTCCAGCACCGCCGCCCGCATGGCGGCCTCCCGTGGTTGCGTCGAATTCGCTTGTCAACGGCGATTACAGCAGAGCTGCCGCCAGGCGATCGGTCTTCGCGACAGTCAGGCTTGGAGTAATCACCAGCCGGGTTCCTCCGGGTTCCTCCGGGTTCCTCCGGGTGACTGCGGCGCCCTGCGCCCGCGCCCTAAAGTGTCGGCATGACAGACTGGCTGCCGATGGCCTCGCCCGCAATGTCACAGTCGCGCTGCCCGGGCGTATGAGGGTGGCCGACGGGAGCGTGCCGACGGCGCTGCTGGCCGCATCCGCGGAGTCTCCGGCGGGAAGGGCCACCCCTACGGCAAGGCGCGGCTCGCGACTGGCGGGGCGATGACAACGCCACGGCGTGCCCTGGTAACCGGCGCGAGCCGCGGGATCGGCCGCGCCGTCGCCATGGCACTGGCCGAGAGCGGATACCAGGTCGTTGGCGCTGCCCGCACCGCGGGCCATGCCGACGGGCAGACGGAGCTGCGCACGATCCGCTGCGACATGGCCGACCTCGATGCTGTGCGGGCCATGCCCGCCCAGGCAGAGGACCAGGCAGGCGGGCCGTTCGATGTACTCGTTCACTGCGCGGGCATCTCCCGGCCGGGCCGGGCAACCGAGCTGCCGCTGGACGACTGGGAGGAATCTATGCGAGTCAACGTGACCTCCGCTCTCCTGCTCGCCCAGCACTGCGTCCCGGGCATGGTCGAGCGGCGCTGGGGTCGCATCGTGACGATCGGGTCGCTGTACTCACGCATGGGTGCCCGCTTCGCCGGTGCGTACGCGGCAAGCAAGCATGCGCTGCTGGGGCTAACTCGCGTGCTGGCGATAGAGTTGGCCACCAAGGGGGTCACCGCGAATTGCGTGATCCCGGGCTGGACGGACACCGAACTGGTGCGCAATGAAGCCGAGAACGTGGCCGCAGCCCAGGGCTACGACGCGAACGAGGCCATCCGCCGCTTCCTGCGCATGCAGCCCTTGGGCCGAATGGTCCAGCCGGCAGAGGTAGGGGCCCTGGTCGCGTTCCTGTGCAGCGACGCTGCCGCGGCGATCACAGGCCAAGCCATCAACATCGACGGCGGCAGCCTGCAGTCCTGACCGGGCGGCATAGCCTCCGCTCCGCCGGACCTCAACGCAGGTCGTCTCGGCCGCAACGCCAATGAGGTCCTTGACGCTGGTGAAGGTGCCGCGGCGGATGGCCTGGCGGGTGATGATGCCGAAGAAGATTTCCATTAACCGGCCCTCGGGGGCGGAATCAGGATGTGTGTCCTGTTTCGGTAGATCGTTTGAGCCGTTGCAGGTGGTTCTGGATGCTGGTGATGACGCGTGAGTGCCGGGCGACTTCGGTGTGCCAGCCGCGTTCGGCGGCGTCGTCGCGGAGCGCGGTGATATCGGCGAGCTGGGCCTGGAGCTGCGGGATGAACTCGGGGGCCGTGACGTAGTTGTCGCATTGCTCGCAGATGTTGGCGTAGGGGCAGGCTTCGGCGGCGAGCTGGCGGGAGCAGTAGCCGTGCGCGACCCGGGTCCTGAGCATCTCGGTGCGCAGCCATTCGACCCGGCCGGGGATGATGGGCTGGCCGATCGGGGCGATGGGCAGGGTCAGCCGGGCCCGGGCCTTGTTCATCGCTTCTTCGTAGGCGATGCGGATGGCGGGTGCGGCCAGGGATGCGTAGCGCAGGGTCATCTCGGCGGAGACGTGGCCGAGCAGGGCCATCAGCGCCTGCAGTGACATGCCCGCGTTGATCAGGCTCGTGGCATATGTGTGCCTTGTCTCCGCAGAAGCCGTGTGCGGATGACTTCGTGTGGCGATTGAGCAGGCGGATTGGCGGGCTGGCTTTCGCGGCGCGGCCGGTCGTTTGTGTTGCATTGACCGCTGCCAGCCGGGCCAGGGCCTGGCTGCGGAAGCCGGCGAGTTCCGCGATTTTCTGGTCTGCCTGCGCTAGCCGGTCCTTGAGCTTGCCGATGTCAGTTTTCATGCGGTCGATCTGGGCGGCCTTCGGGTCGGGGGCCTGGCCGGACTGCTGCAGCTGCTGGAGGCGGTGCTCGAACTCGGCCCGCAGGTACGCGTAGGGCCGGCGGCCGTAAAACGCGGTGCGGTCGACGCCGGCTTCGCGGGAGAGGGTCTTGATGTCGCAGTTCCCGCCAGGCGGGACCTCGCCGCGCAGGAGCCGGTCCATGGCGGCCCGGATGCGGTTCTCGTTCTCGGTTCGCTGTGCTGCGGTGATTCTCATGCGGAGTCCTCGCTGGGGGCGGGTGCGGCGGCGGCATCGATCTCGCCGATGACGCGCAGGGCCCGGTCGTAGTCGCCGCGCAGGCGGGAGCGCTCGGTCGTGCGGGTCTTGCCGAGCTGGCCGATGAGGGTCTTTGTCCGCTCGGCGTGCTCGGCCCAGACCGGGCGGTGGCTTTGGTGATGGGTGGCCTTGTCAAGGGACATCAGGAACTGCCCAGTGACGGTCACGAGTTGTGCCCGGTGGCGGCCATCAGATCTGCCCGGTGATGGCCATCAGATCTGCCCGGGGTGCTGCTAGGTCATGGGCATCATCTCCCGCGGTGGCGGGGCGGGCGGCCCGAATCGCTGTTGCGCCGCCTGGCGGGTGATGCCCGGCCGGTCCCCGATGGCCGCCCGTGAGTGGCCGTGCTGGCGGGCGCGCGCCGCCGCGGCGGCCAGGTCCGCTTCGGCGGCGCGTAGCCGGGCCCGGGCGGTGGTGATCCGCTCCAGCGGGCCAGCGGGCGGCCCGGCGGGCAGCCGGGTCGCGGGCTGGCCCTTGCCGAGCGCGGGCCGGCAGGCGTCGCACGAGGCGCACAGCGCCACGCCGCCGCGGCGCACGACCGCGGTCAGCTGACAGCAGGGCCGGGCGGCCGGGTCGCTGGCGTAATGGCAGAGCCGGGTGGTGTCAGGGACCTGCTGACGTCCAGGCGGCGTCGTGGTGCGTGCCGGTGCGGCCAGGCCGGCCGCTCCGGCGCGGTGGGGCCGGCTCACCGGGCACCGCCGAGGGGGG
>DATKRH010000218.1:0-7217 GCA_035532295.1 Streptosporangiaceae bacterium | reverse complement strand
CGCCTGCATCTCCTCCTCGGTGGTGAAGTCCCCGCGCTGTGCGGCCTCCGCGGACTCTGCCAGGTCGGCGCGGGCTTCGGGATCAGACAGCACCGCGATCGTTTCCTGCAGTTCGTCCCACTCCGCGACGGAGACCACCATGACGTGCGGGTGCCCGTTCCGGGTCACGGTGAAATGGTCGTGCTCGGCAGCGGCGCGGTCGGCGATCTCCGTGAACCGGTTTTCCGCCTCGGTGATCGAGAGGGTCTTCATAGCCATGATTCTCGCTATTCGATGGCGTGCCCTGCCAGCTAAGCACCGCCGCAGGAGCTAATGTGGCGGCCTTCCGCCGCGGCGCCTGGCGCCGGCGAGCCTGGCCACCACGAGCGCCGTCACCAGCGCGGGCACCGCCCCGGCGAGCAGCATGCCGGCGCGCGGGCCGAAGCGCTGGTCGACCAGGCCCAGCAGCGGACCGCCGATCGCCGCGCCGCCGATGAAGACGAGCAGGTATATGCCCACGACCCGGCCGCGGATCGCGTCGTGCGCGGCGATCTGCACCATGGAGTTCGCGGACGTGAGCAGCAGCAGCGTGCAGGCGCCGGTCGGCAGGAGCAGCACGCAGAAGCTGGCTAGCCCGGGTGCCGCCGCGCAGAGCATCTCGGCCGCGGCCAGCACCGCCCCGAACCCGACGAGCGTGCGCAGCCGGGCCCGGGGCCGTCGCGCTGAGATCAGCGCCCCGGTCACCGATCCCGCCGCGACGACGGCACTCAGCAGCGCGTATCCGCCGGGGCCGGAGTGGAATACCGATTTGGCGTAGGCGGCCAGGGTCACCGGGAGGTTAGCGGTGAACATGCCGAAGACGCCGGCCAGGACCGTCGGCCACAGCACGTCCGGGTGACTCACGGCGTAGTGCAGCCCGTCCCGCAACTGGCCGGCCTGCGCGGTCACCCGCGGCCTGATGTTCAGTTCGCGCTCTCGCATCAGCGCTAGCGCGGTGAATGGCGCCGCGTAGGACACGGCGTTGATGGCGAATGAGTAGCCCGGGCCGAATGTGGTAATCAAGACGCCGCTGATGACCGGTCCGACGAGGGCACCGAGCTGGAATACCGAGGAATTGATGCTGATCGCATTACGCAGCTGGTCGGGGCCGACCATCTCGTTAACGAATGACTGCCGCGTCGGGTTGTCCACGGCGGTGACCAGTCCCAGCCCGAACGCGAGGAGGTAGACGTGCCAGACGGCGACCTCGCCGGTCAGCGTGAGACAGGCGAGCGCGCCGGCGATCGCGGCCATGCCCAGCTGAGTCGCGAGCAGGGTCCGGCGCTTGGGATAACGGTCGGCGATCAGGCCGCCGACCAGTCCGAACAGCAGCGTGGGGACGAACTGCAACGCCGTCGTGATCCCCACCGCGGCAGGACTGCCGGTGAGGCTGAGCACCAGCCAGTCCTGGGCGATGCGCTGCACCCAGGCGCCGGTGTTGGAGAAGATCTGGCCGGTCGCGAACAGCCGGAAATTGCGCCGGCGCAGGGAGCTGAAGGTCGTGGGGCGGGCTGTCGGCGGATGAGGGGAACAGGGGCTCTGCGGCGGCGCGAGCGCAGTCAAGGGGGTCCACATCGTCGTTATGTTCGGTGCCGTCCATCCTCGCCGGCCGCAAGTCATTTCAAAAGACAATTGATTCAATTACTGTTATTGTCGATCGTGATGAATTGGAGTGCGGCTGAATTGGAGGCAAGGTGTACGACCCGGAGTTGCTGCGCACGTTCCTGGCGGTGGCGCAGTCGCTCAGCTTCACCAAGGCCGCCGCGAGCCTCGGTCTCGGCCAGCCGACCGTCAGCCAGCACGTCCGCAAGCTGGAGCAGGTCGTCGGGCGGCCGCTGTTCATCCGCGACACCCGCAGCGTCACGCTGACCGCGGACGGGGAGGCGATGGCCGACTTCGCCCGCTCGATCCTGGCCGCGCACGAGCAGGCCGTCGGATACTTCACCGGCTCGGGACTCAGCGGGCGGCTGCGCTTTGGCGTCACCGACGACCTGGCGCTCACGCCCGTGCCGAAGATCCTGCACGGCTTCCGGCAGCTTTACCCGCGCATCGATCTCGAGCTGACCGTCTCGCAGAGCGGTGCGCTCCAGCGACGCGTGGAGTCGGGCCATCTCGACGTAGCGTTCGTCAAGCAGCCACCAGGCGCCGCGGGCGGCCGCCTCATCCGCCGCGACCGCCTGGTCTGGGCGGCCGTGCCCGGCACCAAGCTCGAAGCCAGCCGCCCCATCCCGCTGGTCGTCTACCAGGCGCCGAGCATCAGCAGGTCGGCCGGCGTGCGGGCCCTCGAACAGGCCGGGCTCGCCTACCGCCTGACTTGCACGGTCCGCGGGGTGCTCGGCGTGGTCGCCGCCGCGCGCGCCGGGCTCGGCCTGGCGATCTTCGCCCGCAGCCTCGTGCCCGACGACCTGATGGAACTGCCCGCCAGCACCGGCCTGCCCGACCCCGGCGAGATCGACCTCGTGCTGCTCACCAACCCGCGCTCGGCCACCGAGCCCGCCGAAGCGCTCACCGCCGCGATCGTCGCCAGCGGCCACCCCATCCGGCGCCGCCCCCTGTGAACCGAACGCGCTGTGAACCGAACGCGCTGTGAACCGAGCGCGCTGTGAACCGAGCGCGCTGTGAACCGAGCGCGCTGGGACGAACGCGCTGAGCGACCCTGTGCGCCGCCAGCGCTGACCCGAGCCTGCCTCACTCCCGGGTACCACGCAACGATGCCGTATTTTGTACGCGCGTCTGAGGCGCGAGCGGCCTTCCTCTCGTAACGTCAGACCCGTGGATACCTATCTGGACCGTCTTGCCTCCGAAACTGCGCCAAGCTGGCCACGCCAGCGCCTCGATCAGAGCGTGCGAGCAAAGCTGACCGCCGCGGCGGTCATGCTGATCGCACGGCGTACCCGATACCTGGAAGCCGAGATGCTGGGCCTGCGCCGCCTGGTCGAACCGGGAAGCGTCTGCATTGACGTCGGTTCCGCCGCCGGCCTGTACACCCTGGCGCTGTCGCGGCTGACCGGGCCCTCGGGATGGGTGCACAGCGTGGAGCCGCTGTCGTTCGCCCACCCGGTCTGGACACGCGTCCTGCGCGCCAAGGGGGCCCGCAACGTGCGGCACCACGCCGTGGCGCTCGCCGCCGAGCCGGGCAGCGGAGTCATGAGCGTGCCCGTCGGCCGTTACGGGCCGGTGACCGGCCGCTCCTTTCTCGCGGGCAGATCCAGCGGACTGGGGTCAAACGCCGAGTTCACCAAGCAGATGGAGGTGTCCGTCCAGGTCGATACCCTCGACGAGCTGTGCGCGCGCGAGCGCCTGACCCGCCTGGACTTCATCAAGGTCGACGTGGAGGGTGCCGAGCTGTCCGTCCTGGAGGGGGGCAAGCGCGCCATCGAGGCGTTCCGGCCCACCATGCTCATCGAGATCGAGGCGCGGCACACCGTCCGCTATCAGTACCAGCCGGACGACCTGGCGGGCTGGCTCGCCCAGCGCGGCTACACCATGCACACCTGGCAGGACCGATGGCAGGAAACCGATAGCGTTCACGGGCACATCCGCAACTACCTGTTCCGCGCGCAGCCGCTCACCACCTAGAACAGGACGTCGCCGGGCGCGCGCCGCACGCTGGCCGCCACCTGGATGACCGTCCCGAGCCTGAGCACGAGCTGCGGATAGGCGTTGTCACTGAGCTGGGTGCGGACGTAGTCACGCAGCCAGGGCAGCTCCAGCGGCTGGCTGTTAAGGGCCGCCGCCACCCCGCACGTGCTGGCGGTGAGCAGCATCCGCTGCAGGGCCTGCCCGGTCTGCACCCAGTCCGCCGGGCTGTCCTCGGCCGTCGTGAGGAGCCCGACGACCCCGGCGGTCCGGGGCCACGCCGCCGAGCTGAACGGCGGCAGGCCCCAGCCGTGGCCGTGGGCGAAATCCCGGCCGGGGAAATCCGGGCTGGTGCGCTCCGCCCGCGCCGGGTAGGAGGTGGGCGGCACTCCGTCGCGCCGGGGGCTGCCCGGCTCGGGAGCCCAGTCGGCCAGTTCCCGCAGGCGCGCACTGTCCAGCCGCATCGCGGTCTCGGCTGCCTGGACGGCCGCCGACAGTGCCGCCCGCCGGCCGTCGTCGGCCACGATGCGCAGCGTCGCGCCGTCCCGGGCGACAGCCTCTCGCAACGCGGCCAGCAGGTTCGGCGGCAGCGGCACGGCGTCGAAACCGCCGCGATGCGTTCGCCGCCGCCGCACCTCGCGCAGCAGCCGCAGCTCGTCCGCGGTGGCCGCCGCGCGCTCTGGCCAGCTCAGCCGGGCGAGCAGCGCCGGCTCGCTCGGATCGGGCAGCAGACGCGTCCGCGGAAGATAGCCGAGCGATCTCAGCGCGAGCCGGGCGGTGAACAGCGCCGCGCCGCAGCTGATCAGCATCTCGCGGCCGTCGGGATCGGCTATCTTCAGGTGCCGCCCGGTGTCGGCGTGCAGGCTGATCTCCTGCCCGGCGGCCCGGAACCACCACGGCTGGGTGTTGTGCACCGATGGCGCCCACACCGCCAAGGCCACGACCTGCCGGGCGACCTCGTCTGCCGTAGCTGCCTGCAGGCCAGGTGGCTCACCCATGCCATCAGCTGACCCACGGGCGAGGACGGCGGGCAGGTGCGAAGGTCCGCAGGCAGCGGGACCATCGCCGGCCGCGGGCGGCCACCATCGCCGGGGACGCCGGACCGGGCGTCATGGAACTATGGGCACATGCTGACCTCGAGCGAGAGCCCCGGCGATGAGCAGCGTCCGCCGCTGCCCGACCTTCTGGCCGCTGCTCCGGCCGCCGGCCCGGCCGCTGCTCCGGCCGCTGCTCCGGCCGCTGCTCCGGCCGGCCGCGGTCCCGGCGCGGGGTCGCGGCGGCACAGTATCCGGGGCGTCAACGGCTCGATCTGGGCCCTGGAGCACGCGCAGGACATCGTCACCGTCATCGTCGGCATCATGCTGATCGCGCTGGCCTGCGTGCTGCTGATCTCCGGCGTCTATGACTTCGCGACCAGCCTGTCCGCGAAGACGCCGGTCCTGGACGAGGCCACCTTCCTGCTCGATCGCGTCCTGCTCGTGCTGATCCTGGTGGAGATCGTCCACACGGTGGCACTGTCGCTGCGGGCGCACCGCCTGATCGCCCAGCCGTTCATTGTCGTCGGGCTGGTGGCCGTCATCCGGCGGATCCTCTTCGTGCTGACGCCCAGCAGCACGGGCGAAACGAAGATCAGCACCGCCGACCTGGCCCTGCTCCTGGCGATGGTGGCCGTCTTCATCGCCGGCCTGATCGCGGTCAGTCGCTTTGAGAAGCACGAGGAATAACATCGCGCGTCGGCCAGGGCCGCGGCGAGCCCTGAACACGGGACCACCTACGTCAGGATATCCGCGGGCTCGATGCGCATGAGATCATCCCGGCCCCATTGCCGGGCCGGGTCGGCGGCCAGGCGACGGGCGTGCCGGAGCCGGGCCCGCTCCAGCTCGTTACGGACGGTGCGGGCATTGGCGAATCCGGGATGCCGCATCCGGTGCGTGAGATGACCGCGGAACGCCAGTTCCGCCTCATCGGAAAGGTAATAGCACGCCTGCTCCAGCATCGCCCGCCCGATGCCGAGTAGCTCGCCTAGCTCATAGTCGGCAAAGTCGAGATGGTGAACGATCCGGGAGCTCATCCCAGGGTTAGAGCCGAAGAAGGTGTCCATGCGGTCCTTATAGCCCGCGAGGATAACCACGAGCTTGTCGCGCTCGTTCTCCATCACCTGCAGCAGGATCTCGACGGCTTCCTGACCGTAGTCCCGTGAGTCGGCCGCCCGGTAAAGGTAGTACGCCTCGTCGATGAACAGCACCCCGCCCATGGCGCGCTCCAGGACCTTCTTGGTCTTCGGGGCGGTCTGCCCGACGAACTCGCCGACCAGGTCGTCGCGCATGGCATGCACGAGGTGGCCCCGCTCCAGATAGCCAAGCCGGTGCAGCAGGTCAGCCATCCGCAGCGCCACCGTGGTCTTGCCGGTGCCGGGGGCGCCGGTGAAGCACATATGCAGGTTCGGCCGGGGCGCCCGGAGGCCGAACTGCTGCCGCGCCCGGTCCACCAGCAGGAGCGACCCGATCTCCTGAATCCGGCTCTTCACCGGCGCCAGGCCGACCAGTTCGCGGTCCAGGGCGGCGAATACGTCGTCGACGCCAGCCGCCTCGCGCTCGGCGGCAAAAGTGACCGTAGCAGCGGGCGGAAGCACCTGACTGCGCCGTCTGCTGGCGGGCTGAAAGATGGCCATGCTCATGACGGCTCCCCTCCGTCGCAGCTCAGCCTACGAGGCCATCATGTCAGCGGCGACGTCACGGGCGCCTGGCCACCCCGCAGTAGAGCACCCTGGATCCGTCGCTGTCGGCCGCCTCGGGATCCTCCGCGCCCCACAGTCCGACGTAGCTGACGGCCGCCGCGGCGCCCGCATACGGCGCGACGAGCTCGAGGCCGGCGAAGAACCGCTCGATGTCGGCCCTGGAGCGCGGATAGAGCCGCTCGGCGGCCCGCTCGTACAGTTCCAGGCCCGCCTGGACCATGTTGGGCGGGAGCTGATCCATGGTGGCATGCGACAGGGCCAGGTAGCTGCCGGGCGCCAGCGCCGCCAGGTAACGCGCCACCAGTCCCCACGGGTCTCCCTCGTCCGCGACGAAGTGCATGACCGACGTCATCAGCAGCCCGGCGGGCTTGCTGAAATCGACCTGCCCCCGCAGGTCAAGATCACCGAGCACGCTGTCGGGATCACGCAGGTCCGCGGGGATGAACTTCGTGCTCCCGTCACCGACCAGCAAGTCCCGGGCGTGCGCGGCCACCATGGGGTCGTTGTCGACATAGACGACCCTGGCGCCTGGGGCCGCCTTCTGCACCGCCTCGTGCGTGTTGCCCGCCGTGGGCAGCCCGGAGCCGATGTCGATGAACTGGCGGACACCCTGCTCCGCCATCCACCTGGCCGCCCGCTGATGGAAGCCGCGATTGGCCCAGGCCGCGTCGGAAAGCTCGGGCATGATCGCCCGGACCCGCTCCGCCGCGTCGCGGTCTACCTGGAAGTTATTCACCCCGCCCAGGTAGTAGTCGTACAAGCGCGCCGGGCTCGGCGTCGAAGGGTCGACACCAGGGGGAACCCGCTGCGCCTCGGCCATCGTGCCTCCTCCATCAAGTCGTGAACTCAAATCCTGGCATGCTTTGCGAGAGCCGCGAAATCA
>DATKRH010000217.1:0-2337 GCA_035532295.1 Streptosporangiaceae bacterium | reverse complement strand
CTCATTGCTCCGTTATCCGGCGCGCGACTGGATCGCGGTCAGCGCCACCGTGTAAATGATGTCCTCCACCAGCGCGCCGCGGCTCAGGTCGTTCACCGGCTTGGCGAGACCCTGCAGCATGGGGCCGACGCTCACGACCTGGGCGCTGCGCTGCACTGCCTTGTAGGTGGTGTTGCCGGTGTCGAGGTCCGGGAAGATGAACACACTGGCGTGCCCGGCCACCGGGCTGCCGGGCCGCTTGGCCTGTCCGACCGAGGCCACGGCGGCCGCGTCGTACTGCAGCGGGCCGTCCACGGCCAGGCCGGGCTGGCGGTCGCGCACGATCTCCGTGGCCTTCGCCACCTTGTCGACGTCGCTGCCCGCACCCGAGCTGCCGGTGCTGAAGCTGATCATCGCCACCCGGGGCTCGATGCCAAAGGCGCGCGCCGAGGCCGCGCTCTGAATGGCGATGTCGGCTAGGTCCTCGGCGTCCGGCTGCGGGTTGATAGCGCAGTCGCCGTAGATGACGACCTCGTCGGGCAGGCACATGAAGAAGATCGACGACACCAGGCGGCTGCCTGGCCTGGTCCCCAGGATCTGCAGCGCGGGGCGGACCGTGGCCGCAGTGGTATGGGCCGCGCCGGCCACCATGCCGTCCACCTCGCCCTGCTGGAGCATCATGATGCCGACCGTGATGGGGTCGGCGAGGTGATCGCGCGCGATCTGCTCGGTCCAGCCGCGGTGCCGCCGCAGCTGGGTCAGCGTGGAGACGTAGCGCTCGGCGACGGTCCGGGGGTCGATCACGGTGACGCCATCGGGGAGCTGCAGCCCGAGGCTGCGGACCAGCCCGGCCACCTCGTCGGGCGGTCCCAGCAGCACGCTGCGGGCGATGCCACGCCGGGCGCACGCGACCGCGGCCTGCACGGTCCGGGGCTCGGTGCCCTCGGGCAGGACCACGCAGGCGCCGGCGGCGCGGGCCAGCTCTACCAGCTGGTGGCGGAAGGCGGCGGGGCTGAGCCGCCGGGACCGCGGCAAGCCGGACAGCGACGCCAGCCAGGACTCCTCCAGCGCATCGGCGATGCTGTCCGTCACGCCCTCGATCCGCTCCAGGTCGTCGACCGGCAGTCCCGGGTCCAGGTCACGGACGCGCGTCGCGGTCTCGTAGCTGTTGCCGCCGACGACCAGGATGGGCAGGCCGGTGGCGGCCGCGGCCTGGCAGAGTTCCCACACTCGCGGGTCCGGCTCGATGCCGGCACTTAGGAGCAGGGCGGCCAGCCGGGTTCCGTTGAGTGCGGCGAGGCAGGCGGCCATGACCACGTCGTGACGGTCTCCGGGGACCACGACGAGCCGGCCTTCGGTGAGCACCCGGAGGCCGCCCGGAACGCCCTGGGCGAACACCGAGACCTCCTTGATGCGCCGGGACAGGTCACCCTCGTTGAGGACCCGCGGGCCCAGCTCGCGGACCAGGTCGCGCACCCGCAGCCAGGTTAGCTCCCGGCGATACTGCACCGCGGCGATCAGCCGCAGCCCGCGCCGGGCCAGCGCGGCGCCCAGCTGCGCCTCCAGGGCAAGGTCCAGGGCGGGGTCCTGGGCTGGATCGTGGGCGGGCAGGCCGTGGACCACGCAGCCGACCACCCGCGCGAGCTCGCCCGACCAGTACCCGCTTGCCGTGATGGCCAGGGTCTCGGCGATCCGCTCGACGGTGGCCGCCGTCCGCCCGGGACCGGGCTCCGCCTCACCACCTGCCCGGTCCCCGCCGGCTCCCTCGTCCGCCGGCCAGCTGCCGACCAGCAGGACGTCGGCGTCCAGCGTCCGGGCCAGCGCCTGGTTGAGACCGGTGGCATAGAGCCGGGCCGGGCCGGGGCTGAGTCCCTCGACGACCACGACGTCGGATTGCTCATAGACCGGTTCCCAGGCTCCGACGATCTTCTCCAGAACGGCGTCGAGGCCGCCCTCCCCGAGCTGGCGCTCCAGTTCGGCCGTGGCCAGGGGGTCGGGGGGAGCCAGCGCCGTGATGGCCGCGACCAGCGCGGCCGAGCGATCCGGGCCGCCGTCGGGCCGGGGCTGGGCCACCGGCTTGACGAAGCCGACCTGCACACCGCGGCGGTCGAGGGCCCGCACCAGCCCCAGGCAGGTCCGGGCCAGGCCCACGCCGGTCGCGGTCGGCACGACGAGCAAGCTCCGGGCCATGGTGCCATCCTGGTGCGTCGGCGAGAGCCGGTCAAACGCCGGCGCCATGAGGATCGCCGCCGGCTACGGAACCACCGTGACGGGCCAGCGGGCATCGCGCACCAGGTGCGCCGCCAGCGAGCCGACGAGACGGTGCCCGGCCTGCCTGGAGCTGCCCACGACGACGGC
>DATKRH010000216.1:0-4593 GCA_035532295.1 Streptosporangiaceae bacterium | reverse complement strand
CCGCCGATATTGCCATTCACGCCCGCGCGGCTGTCGGAGCCGATCAGCAGGATGTTGATCGCATGGGGATCGGTCGGCGGCTGCTTAATCTGCCGCAGGTCACCGGAGACGTCAACCCGCTTGATGCTGTCCCAGACCTCGCGGTACTTGACGTAGGCGAAAAGGGAGCCGCCCACCAGGGCCAGCGCGACGGCTCCCGCCAGGATGCCGGAGGCCAGCATCGCGGGCGAGCGCCGCGGGGCACCCGGCGCACGACGCCCGCTCTGCTGGCGCGGCCTCTGCTGGCCCGGCTTGGGCCGGCGCGGCTTGGGCTGGCCCGGCTTGGGCTGGCCCGGCCTCTGCCGACGGGGTTCCTGCCATCTTGCCTCGTCGGAGTCGTCTTGTCGGCGCATTACTCCCCGGTACGTCGGTAGTCGGGGCCCGGTTCAGGCCTGGCCGTAGGGTTGCCGATCATGCTACGCGGTCCTAAAGAACCGATATGGCTTGAGTTGGTAAACATCGTGGAATAAGTACGTAAGTAGGAGCGTCGCTCGCGGCAGGCCCGTATGCAGCGGATTCATCGCGACCATCCGCCGACCTGCGCAGCGGCGGCGCCTGACGCGGGGAATGTCGGCCCGATGGGTAGGTGGCAGGCTGCGACCGCCCCTCTACAGTGGGAGCCGTGGGCCACTCAGACCGCCAGGACCGGTGCGCCGCTGCGGCCGACCACGAGCCCGCCGGGCCGGTTGGCGGTACTGGGCTCGACGGCAGCACTGGGCTGGACGGCACCGGACCCGGCGGTGCCGGCGCTCCGAGCGAAGTTAACGGCTTGGTTGATGACTCCGGGCAGGCTCAGGAGAGCGGATCTCGCCCCGCGCCGGACCCCGGACACCTGCCCGTCGGCGGCGACAGCGGGTCAGCCAGCGCGGAAGATGTCGCCGGATCGGCGCTGGCCCGGCTGACGACGCTGCCGGTCCTGCTGATCATGGCGTGGCTGATACCCGGCCTGCCCTTGCTGCTCGCGGGTGACTTCGTGCCCGTGCCCATGCTGCTCATCTCTGGGCCGCTGTTCGTGGCGCTGGTGGCGAACGGCCTGCGGGTGGTGCCGAGCCGGTGGCCGCGGCTGATCCCCGGGCGGTCGCGCGACCGCGCGTGGTCGTCGTGGTTCGGCCTGATGGCCACGGTGGCGGTCGCGGCGGGGTTTGCCGCGTGGCAGCTCGTCGAGCATTCCGAGTCCGTCATCGTGCTCCGCGATCAGGGCGCCTACCTGCAGACCGGCTACTGGCTCGCGCAGCACGGGGCGCTGCCCATCCCGCAGTCGCTGCGGGCCTTCGGCGGCGCGCACGCCGGCCTGGGCTTCTCCAGCCTGGGCTTCTTCGCCCATGGCACGTCGGTCGTGCCGTCGCTCACCGCCGGGCTGCCCATGCTGCTGGCGGGCGGATTCTGGGCCCAGGGGGTCTCCGGCGCCGCGGCGCTGAGCCCCATCCTGGGCGGCCTGGCCGTCCTGAGCTTCGGCGGCCTGACCGCCCGGCTCGCGGGGCCGCAGTGGGCGCCCGCCGGCGCCATCGTGCTGGGCCTGACGCTGCCCGAGCAGTACGCGAGCCGGTCGGCCGTCGCCGAGATCGCCTTGCAGGTCCTGCTGTTCGGTGGCCTGAGCCTGCTCATCGACGCGCTGACCGTGGGATCGGAGCCGCTGATCAGTGCGGCCCTGCCGGAGCAGGGCTGGCACCGCCTGGTCTCGGCCCGGTCCTGGTCGGCCTGGCTCCTGCCGCAGCCGGTGCTGGCAGCGCTCGGCGGCCTGGCGCTGGGGCTGGGCGTCCTGGTGAGCCTGGACTCGCTGGTCTACCTGCTCCCCGTCATCCCGTTCGCGGGACTGCTCGTGGCGGCCCGGCGGCCGGCGGCGGCCTCGTGCTGCTGGGGGTTCGTTATCGGGTTGGTTATCGGGGTGGCCTACGGGCTCGCCGCTGGCTATCTGCTGTCCCGGCCGTTCCTGGACTCGGTGTCGCACAGCATGGAGCTCGCCGGGGTCACCGCCGTGTGGCTGATCGCGCTGACCATCGCGATCGTGCAGCTGCTGCGCGTGCCGAGTGCCCGGGCCTGGCTGCGACAGGTGGCGGCCCGGCGCCTGGCCCGGTGGCTGCCGGTGCTCGGCAGCCTGATCGCCGTCGCCGTGCTGATCGGGTTCGCGGTGCGTCCCTACGTCCAGACGGCTCGCGGTGTGCCCGGCCTCGCGGTGTTCCGTTACGTCGCGAGCCTCCAGCGAGCACAGGGCCTGCCGATCGACCCGGCGCGCACCTACGCCGAGGACAGCCTGTACTGGGTGATCTGGTACGTCGGCCTGCCCGCGGTGCTGCTGGGCGGGTTCGGCGTGGCGCTGCTCGTGCGCCAGTGCCTGCGCGCGCTGCTGACCTGGAAGGACCCCGCCGGGGCCTGGCGCAACTGGGGACTGCCGCTGGCGATCATCGCCGCCGGGTCGGCCGCCGTGCTGTGGCAGCCCGACATCGTGCCCGATCAGCCGTGGGCGAGCCGTCGGCTGATCGTGGTGGTGCTGCCCGGCCTGATCGTCTGCGCGCTGTGGGCGGCCGCCTGGCTCACCGGTCACGCCCGCGACCGCGGCGCCCGGCCGGTGACCGCGTCGGTGGCCGGGCTGTTCTGCGTGGCGGCGCTCGTGGTGCCGACGGCCGCGACCACGTTCGGGGCCGGCTTCACGCACTCCGGCCGCTCGGGCGGACTGCGGCCCACCGCCGAGGGCATGGCGTTCAAGCGCACCGGGGCAGGCGAGCTCGGCGCGGTCGCGCAGCTCTGCGGGTCGATCCGGCGCGACTCGTCGGTCGTGATCGTCGACCGGCGGGTCGCCCAGCGGTTCACGCAGGTGATCCGGGGCATGTGCGGGGTCCCGACGGCCTGGATGGTCGGCCAGCCGAGCTCGGCCGTGACGGGCGTGCTCAGCGCGATCTCGGCCGCCGGGCGGCATCCTGTCCTGCTCGGCAGCCGGGCCGCGGAGCTGACCGCGTACGGCGGGAGCCCCGTCAAGGTCCTCGATCTGCGGACGTCGCAGGACGCCCAGAATCTCACCAGCCCGCCGACCACGCCGGCCACGATCCACTTCGTTATCTGGATGCTGGTCCCGCGGACAGCGGCGGTCGGCGCGTGACCGGGCGGGCGGCGACCGGGCTCTGCGGGTGCGACGCGATTACGCTGGCGGGCCTGCTGCGCGGCCGCGAGGTGTCGGCGCGCGAGGTCGTGGCCGCCCACATCGACCAGATCGAGGCGTTCGACGGCGGCGTCAACGCCGTGGTGACCCGCACGTTTGAGACGGCGCTGGCCACGGCGGCGGCCGCGGACGAGGCGCTGGCGCGCGGGGCCGAGCCCGGCTTGCTGCACGGGCTGCCGGTCGCGCACAAGGACCTCATCGACACCGCCGGCGTTCGCACCACGTACGGATCGCCCCTGTTCGCCGAGCACGTGCCCGTCCGGGACGACCTGGTCGTGCGCCGGATGGCGCAGGCCGGGGCGATCAGCCTGGGCAAGACCAACACCCCGGAGTTCGGGGCCGGCTCGCACACGGTGAACCCGGTGTTCGGGGCGACCCGCAATCCGTTCGATGCCAGCCGCAGCGCGGGCGGCAGCAGTGGCGGCGCCGCGGCGGCGCTGGCCGCGCGGATGATCTGCCTGGCCGACGGCAGCGACCTCGGCGGCTCGCTGCGCAATCCGGCCAGCTTCTGCAACGTCGTCGGCCTGCGACCCTCGCCGGGCCGGGTGCCTCGCTGGCCGGTCACGGAGGTGGCGGACACCCTGGGCGTCGAGGGGCCGATGGCGCGCACGGTCACCGACGTCGCGCTGCTGCTGGCCGTGCAGTCCGGGCCGGACCCGCGGGTCCCGCTGGCGCTGGACGGGATGCCGCCCGCGCTGGCCTCCCCGGCTCAGCTCGCCGGCCTGCTGCAGCGGGATGTCCGGGGACTGCGGGTGGCCTGGAGCGCGGACCTCGGGCTGCCCGTCGAGCCGGCCGTCCGGGCCGCCCTGGCCCCGGCCCGGCAGGTCCTCGCCGACCTGGGCTGCGAGGTCATCGACGCCGCCCCGGACCTGACCGGGGCCGATGAGGCGTTCCGGACCTTCCGCGCCTTCCGCTTCGCCACCCGGTTCGGGCCCTTGCTGCGCGAGCACCCCGGCCAGCTCGGGCCCAACGTGGCCTGGAATACCGAGCGCGGGCTCGAGCTGACCGTGGCCGACCTGAGCCGCGCCACCGGGCTGCGCGCCTCGCTGGCGGAGCGGGTCAGCGAGTTCTTCGCCACGGTCGACGTGCTCGCCTGCCCGGTCAGCCAGGTCGCGCCGTTCGACGTCGAGCTGGACTGGGTACACGACATCGATGGGGTGCCGCAGCTCACCTACCTGGACTGGATGGCGTCGGCCTACCTGATATCGACGACGGAACTGCCGGCCATCTCGGTGCCGGCCGGCTTCACGTCAGACGGCCTGCCGGTCGGCCTTCAGCTGGTGGGCCGCCGCCGCGGTGACTGGGACCTGCTGGGGTTTGCCCGCGCGTACGAGGCCGCGACGGGCTACGGGAAGATCGCGCCCTGGTAACCCGGACGGGCCTGCCGATTTGCCAGCGGT
>DATKRH010000215.1:0-10194 GCA_035532295.1 Streptosporangiaceae bacterium | reverse complement strand
GCCCGGCCCCCGCGGGGGCCGGGCCAGACGGCGATGCTAACCGGAGCTGTTTACACGTCGTAGTAGAGCTCGAACTCGTGGGGGTGCGGGCGCAGCTGGATCGGGGCCAGCTCGTTGGTCCGCTTGTAGTCCAGCCACGTCTCGATCAGGTCCGGGGTGAAGACCCCGCCCTCGATCAGGAACTCGTGGTCGGCCTCGAGGCTGTCCAGGACCGCCCCGAGCGAGCCGGGCACCTGCGGGATGGCCTTGGCCTCGTCCGGCGGGAGCTCGTAGAGGTCCTTGTCCACCGGCTCGTGGGGCTCGATCTTGTTCTTGATGCCGTCGAGCCCGGCCATCAGCATCGCCGAGAACGCCAGGTACGGGTTCGCCGACGGGTCGGGGACCCGGAACTCCAGCCGCTTGGCCTTCGGGCTGGAGCCGGTGATCGGGATGCGCACGCAAGCGGACCGGTTGCGCTGGGAGTAGACCAGGTTGACCGGCGCCTCGTAACCGGGCACCAGCCGGTGGTAGGAGTTCACCGTCGGGTTGGTGAAGGCCAGCAGAGACGGCGCGTGCTTGAGCAGGCCGCCGATGTAGTACCGGCCCATGTCCGACATCCCGGCGTAGCCGGCCTCGTCGTAGAACAGCGGCGAGCCGTCCAGCCACAGGCTCTGGTGGCAGTGCATGCCGGACCCGTTGTCACCGAACAGTGGCTTCGGCATGAAGGTGACGGTCTTGCCGGCTGCCAGGGCCGTGCTCTTGATGACGTACTTGTAGAGCATCAGGGTGTCGGCGCTGGCGAGCAGGGGCGCGAAGCGGATGTCGATCTCCGCCTGGCCCGCGGTGCCCACCTCGTGGTGCTGCATCTCGACCTCGATGCCGACCTCGATCAGCTTGCGGACCATCTCCGAGCGCAGGTCGGTGTAGTGGTCCATCGGCGGCACCGGGAAGTAGCCGCCCTTGTACCGGGGCTTGTAGCCCAGGTTGCCACCCGGCTCCTCGCGGCCGGTGTTCCAGGCGCCCTCGATCGAGTCGATGTGGTAGTAGCCCTCGTTCGAGCTGGTCAGGTACCGGGCCGAGTCGAAGATGTAGAACTCCGCCTCGGGACCGAAAAAGGCCGTGTCGGCGATCCCGGTGCCCTTGAGGTAGTCCTGGGCCTTGCGGGCGACGTTGCGCGGGTCGCGGCTGTAGGGCTCGCCGGTCAGCGGGTCGTGCACGAAGAACGTCAGGTTCAGCGTCTTGTGCGTCCGGAACGGGTCGATGACCGCGGTGCTGGGGTCGGGCAGCAAGAGCATGTCGGATTCGTGAATCTCCTGGAACCCGCGAATCGAGGAGCCATCAAACATGAGCCCGTCGGTAAAGACGTCCTCGCCGAATGTCTCGGCGGGGATCGTGAAATGCTGGACGGTGCCCGGCAGGTCGCAGAACCTGACGTCGACGAACTGCACCCCCTCGGACTCTATATATCGCAGGATCTCGTCGCCACTGCTGAACATTGCTCTCCCTAGAAGCTGCTTCCGCACCCCATGCGCCGGCTGCCTGGCGCGCTTGCGAGGCTAGCCGCAGGCGATTTCCTGGCAGTATCCCGGATGTTTCGCCCGTGTTACGCAGCCGGTTCCTCGGTCAGCATGCCAGGTCGGCGGCCGGCGGCGCGGTCGCCGCACCGGGCCAGCCCGGATAGCGTTAGCCCGTGAGCGACAGACGCGCGGCCGGGGCGAAGATCCCCGGCCAGCCCGCAGTCAGTGACCAGTCCGCGAGCCGTGATCCGGATAGCTACCCGGGTGAGCGGTTCGGGCTGCCGGAAGAGGGCCCGCGGTCGGTGGCCGGGGTCGGCCGGAGGCTGGGCGCCCTGATCATCGACTGGCTGGCGTGCATGGTGATCTCGCTGGCGATCTTCCGGACCCAGGTGTGGACCATCGCCTTCTTCGGGGCCGAGGTGTGGCTGCTGACCGCGCTGACCGGTTTCACCCTCGGGAAGCGGCTGCTGTCGATCCGGGTAGCCAGGATCGACGGGCGGCCGGTGGGCCTGCTGTCGGGCCTGGCCCGGACCGTGCTGCTGCTCCTGGTGGTGCCGCCGCTCGTGCTCGACAAGGACCTGCGCGGGCTGCACGACAAGGCCGCCAGGACGATCGTGCTGCGCCTGTGACCCGACGCGCCCCCGGACCGCCCGGAGCCCCCGGACCGCCCGGACCCGCTAGCGGGTCTTCGGGCGCGGGGCCTTGGGCATCCGCGCGCCCCTCGGCACCGGGCCCTTGGGCATCTGCATAGACTGCGGCAGCGCCTTGAGCCGGAAGTTGAGGTCGGCGATCGCCGGGCCCTTGAGGTTGCGGGGCAGCTTCATGATGTGCTTCTGCAGCTGCCGGATGGACAGCTGGCCGGGCGCGTCGCCGACCTGGATGTCATAGATCGGGACCTCATAGGCCACCCGGGAGACCCGCTTCTTCTCCGCGGCCAGCAGGCTGGGCAGCCTCGTGGGGGATCCCTCGCCGACCAGGACCACCCCAGGCCGGCCGACGGCGCGGTGCACGACGTCCATGTTCCGGTTGGCCGCGATCGCGGGCGTGACCGTCCAGTTGCCGCGCAGGCTCTGCAGGATCGCGGCGGCCGCGCCGGGCTGGCCGGCGATGGCCGCGTACTGGGCCGTCTGCGCGAACCGGCCGAACAGGATCATGGCGACCAGGAAGCCCAGCAGCACGCCGAGCGGCGCCAGGAAGCCGACCTGCCCGATGAGCAGGCCCACCACCACGCAGATCACGAGGACCCCGAGGCCGGCCCCCGCGATGAGCGGCAGCGCCCGGGGATTGGTGTCGCGGATGATCCCCGCGACCATGCGGATCTGCTTGATGCGGCCAGGCGTCGCCGCGTCAGCGGCGGCCTTCTTGCCCGTGGCCCCGCCGGGCTTATTTACCATGCAGGTGAGGATACCGGGCGGGAGCGGTTATCGATCGCCTGTCGGTAGAGCCTGCCCGCCCGGTAGGACGAGCGCACGAGCGGCCCGGCCATCACGCCGGCGAAGCCCAGCTCGCTGGCGACCTCGCCGAGCTCGGTGAACTCCTCGGGAGGCACCCAACGCTCGATGGGATGGTGGCGCACCGACGGCCGCAGGTACTGGGTGATCGTCAGCAGCTCGCACCCGGCGCCGCGCAGGTCCTCCATAGCCGCGATGACCTCGTGGCGCTCCTCGCCCATGCCCAGGATCAGGTTGGACTTGGTCACCAGGCCGTGCTGGCGCGCCTGGCGCAGGACCTCCAGTGAGCGCTCGTAACGGAACCCCGGCCGGATCCGCCGGAAGATCCGCGGGACCGTCTCGATGTTGTGGGCCAGCACCTCCGGCGCAGCCGAGAAGACCTCGGCGAGCTGGGCGGGGTCGGCGTTGAAGTCGGGGATCAGCAGCTCGACGCCGCAGCCCGGCACGGCCTGGTGGATCTCCCGGCAGGTCTGCGCGTACAGCCACGCGCCGCCGTCAGCCAGGTCGTCGCGGGCGACGCCGGTCACGGTCGCATAGCGCAGCCCCATCGAGGCCACGGACTCGGCCACCCGGCGGGGCTCGTCGGTGTCGAGCGGGAGGGGCTTGCCGGTGGCGATCTGGCAGAAGTCACACCGCCGGGTGCACTGGTCCCCGCCGATGAGGAACGTGGCCTCGCGGTCTTCCCAGCACTCGAAGATGTTCGGGCAGCCGGCCTCCTCGCAGACCGTGTGCAGCCCCTCGCGCTGGACGAGCTGCTTCAGCTGGGTGTACTCCGGTCCGGTGCGCAGTCTGGTCTTGATCCAGGGGGGCTTGCGCTCGATCGGAGTCTGGCTGTTACGTGCCTCGACCCGCAGCATGCGGCGGCCTTCGGGTGCTAGAACCACCTCCCCAGACTAATACCGCCGGGGGAGTCGGCCGCCCGGCGGCGGGCCGGCAGGCGGCCGATGCTGCGCCCGAGATGACGCGGGGGGCTGTTTTCCGCAAAGCTGGGGGGATGCAAACCCAGTTTGACCCCCCCTCGGGAACCCGGGACTTCCTGGCCGCCGAGTTCGAGGAGCGCGAGCAGGCGTTCGGCATCATCCGCTCGGTGTTCCTGCGCTACGGCTTCGAGCCGCTGCAGACGCCGGCCTTCGAGCGGCTGGATGTCCTGCTGGGCAAGTACGGCGACGAGGGCGACAAGCTCGTCTTCAAGATCCTGCGCCGCGGCGAGCATGAGGCCTCTGGCGAGGCGGACCTGGCCCTGCGCTACGACCTGACGGTCCCGCTGGCGCGGGTGGCGGCGGCGTACGGAAGCCAGCTGCCCTCGCCCTACAAGCGGTACGCCATGGGCCCCGTCTGGCGGGCCGACCGGCCGGGCAAGGGCCGGTTCCGCGAGTTCGTGCAGTGCGACCTGGACACCCTCGGGTCCGCCTCGCTGCTGGCCGACGCCGAGGCGCTGTCCGCGCAGCACGACGCCCTCGCCGAGCTGGGCCTCACCGATTTCACCATTCAGCTCAACTCGCGGCGCGTGCTGTCTGGCCTGCTGGAGGCGTTCAAGGTCCCGGCCGAGCTCGGCACGGGCGTGCTCACGTCGCTGGACAAGCTGGACAAGCTGTCGCCCGGCGAGGTGGTCGCCGAGCTGACCGGCCGCGGCCTGGCCGAGAACGAGGCGGCGGACCTGGTCGCGATGATGACCGCGCCGGACGCGGTCGACCGCATCCGGGCCGCGCTCAAGCTCAGCGATGAAGGCGTCGCCGGCCTCGACGAGGTGGATGGCATGCTCTCGCTGCTGGTCCCGCAGGTCCCGCAGGGACGGGTCGTCTTCACGCCGCGCATGGTCCGCGGGCTGAGCTACTACACCGGCCCGATCTGGGAGGTGCAGGCGCCCGGCGTGCCCAGTTCCATCGGGTCCGGCGGCCGTTATGACCACCTGATCGAGCACCTGGGCGGGCCGGACACGCCGGCGACCGGCTCGTCGCTGGGCGTGGAGCGGATCCTGTCGCTGCTCCCGGCCAGCGCGGCGAGCCGCCGGGGGCGCCTGGATGTGGCGGTCACCGTCATGTCCGAGGAGCTCGCCCGGGAGTCCTTCTCGATCGCGGGGGACGCGCGCTCGGCCGGCTTGCGCGCCACCGTCTACCTGGGCTCGTCGGGGAAGCTCGGCAGGCAGCTGAAGTGGGCGAGCGACCAGGGCGCCCGGTGGTGCCTGATCTACGGGAGCAGCGAGCAGGAGGCCGGGGTGGTCACCGTGCGTGACATGGTGAGCGGCGAGCAGGCCCGGGTGCCGCTCGACGACATCGGCGACTACCTGGCCAGAGCGGCTGCCGTCGCGGACGCCTGAGCCCGCCCGGCCGGCCCGGCCAGGCCGGCTAGCCCGGCCACGCCATCGGCCCGGCGGAAGCTGCCGTCGCCGAGCACGTCGGCCAGGTGGCGCTCGGCGGCCTCGGCCACGGCGGTCACCGGGATGACCCGGCCCGTCTCGGCGGACAGCGAGGTAACGCCCGCGTCGCTGATCCCGCACGGGACGAACCGGTCATACCAGCTCAGATCGCAGTCGCAGTTGATCGCGATGCCGTGCATGGTGACGCCCCTGGCCACCCGGATGCCGACCGCGCCGACCTTGCGGTCGGGCCTGCCGCCGGCGCCCGGCACCCAGGCCCCGCTGCGGCCCTCCACCCGGGTCGCCTGCACCCCGAACTCGGCGCAGGTCAAGATCATGATCTCCTCGGTGGCCCGCACGTAGGCGACCACGTCGATGGGCTCGTTCAGGGCGATGATCGGGTAGCCGACCAGCTGCCCCGGTCCGTGCCAGGTGATCTTGCCGCCCCGGTCTACCTCGATCACCGGCGCGCCGGGATCGCCGACCGGGCGGTCGAGCGGGCCCGTGCGCTTGCCGGCCGTGTAGACGGCCGGATGCTCCAGCAGCAGGCAGGTATCGGGGATTTCGCCCCGCACCCGCCGCTCGTGCAGGTCCCGCTGTATTTCCAGGGCATCCAGGTAGGGGACGGCGTCCGCGCCGAATCCCAGCCGGGCGATGACCAGATCACGATCCACGTGCTCAGCTTATGCCCAGCCTCGCGGGGTGGGATCGGTATCGGCGAGCGGAAGGAGCACCTGATGGCCGGGAATGCGCGGCGCCCGCGGATGGCTGCCGATGGGCGGGAGGTGTCCAGGTTGCTCAGCGAGGAAGAGCTGCGCGGCATGAGCCGGGCAGAGCGGCTCGGCCTGCTGCGTGCCCTCGTCGCCCTGGACAACTCCGAGCAGGCGGACCGCCTGGTGGGCCGTCGCCGGCGGGCCGTCGTGCTGATCGCCAGCATTGCCTGCTGCATCGCCCTGGCCGCCTGGATCGCCGTGCTGGCCCTGACCCTGCCGCGTTATTACCGGGCCGGCGGCTGGCGGGGCGCGTGGGTCGGGTTCGACTTCGCCCTGCTCGTGACCTTCGCCGTGACCGGCTGGGCGGCGTGGCGGCGGCGGCAGGTCCTCGTTATCTGCCTGGTCGTGCTCGCCACCTTGCTGTGCTGCGACGCGTGGTTCGATGTGATGCTGGACGCGCATACGAAAGGCTTCGAGTTCAGCCTGCTGTCCGCGCTGGTCGTGGAGCTGCCGCTGGCCGCCCTCGCGATTACCGGGGCGCGCCTGCTGCTGCGCAGGACCGTCGCGGTCGTCCGCCGCTACGAGGGACAGTCCGGGCCGGCGCCGCGACTGCGCGAGGCCCGCCTGGTGGGCGGCAATCCCGGCGCTCCGCTGTGGAACCTGTTCCGCGAGTCAGCCGAGTTCAGGAGCGACTCGTGCGACCCGCCGGGGGAGACTCGGCCGGCCGAGCCGCCGGGCCGGGCGGCATCGTAGAAGTCACCACGCGATAGGGGCCCAAGGACCCTTACCGGCCGGGTCCTGACGGGTCCAGACCACGATGGACGCGGAACTCGCCATGGCCTTGGACAAGGTTGAGGAGGCCAGGTTCTGGCAGGTGTTCAGGACGATTATGCCCGGCTGCAGGCTGATCCCGAGCAGTGGTCGGAGTACGTCAGCGAGCTGGCCGAGTGGGATCGGACGGTTAACGATGGCCTGGACGACATCAAGTGAGCGCACCGTTGAGGTCAGGCGATATCTGGCTAGTTGATCTCGACCCGGTTACCGGCTCGGAACAGGCCGGGCGCCTTCCCGCAGTCATCGTCTCGGGTCCGCTGCACCTCGCGCTGCCTCATGCTGTGGTGTTCGTCGCGCCCGTTACCAGCCGTGATCGCGGGCTGCGCCATCAGGTCCCGATACTGTCGCAGTCGTCGGGGCTGGCTAAGCTGCCGTCTTTCGCGCGCCCGGAAGATACCCGTGGCGTTGCCTACCGGCGGCTCCGCCGCCAGCGAAAGTGAGCGGTAGTGTCCGAGGAGCCCGCGGCTACCGCGGCAAGCCATCCCACTTGGGCGCGCCGCACTGCGAGCCGAGCTGGATGCCATCCGCTGGGTCATTGCGGTACCGGGTCGAGCAGGGTGCGGATCTCTGGCCATTCGGGAAAGTCGCCGCAGCCGAAGTAGCTGCGGAACATCTGGCTGTCGTCGCGCAGGCCGCCGAGCGAGTACACGATGTGGCCGGGCGTGTTGGGCATGTGGGGCGTCATGACCCGGCCAGGGTGGTCGTACAAAATCTGGTCGGCACGAGCGATCAACGTAATGCACATTCACCGGCTAGCGCCAGATTTCCGGCCGTTGGTCCTCATGGGCCGCGGCGAACTCGGCGGCCGCGACGGCCGCGCGCAGCCGGGTCATCCCGGGCACGGGCCGCGTTGACGTCGTACCTGGAGTACTCCGGTGATCCCATTGCCATCTAGCCTTTCCCGCTAGGCAGAACCTTTAGTCTAGCAACCTAGCCTCGACGTCCTCTAGCCAATCATCTGAATGGGGACAGGATCGCCTAATTGAGTCCAATCCCGCATCTGCAATTACCAATGGGCCATCGATGGTCTTGCGGTAGCGCGGGTAAGCGTTGAGGATACGTTTCGACGGAGAGGTGGCCCAGCCATCGTCAACTAGTTCCGGACCCAATTCTTGCTGCACCATTTTCGAAAGTTCTGCTGCACCGCGGGGGTCTCCCATTACTTCACCGAGCCGGGCGCAATCGGCTAGGACCCATGCTTCGATCTCATGTAGCACCAAATTCGGCAAGAATCGCCTATCGGCGATTGCCTCGGCTATAGCATTTTCAACATGCCGCACGCGATCGTATGGAGAACCCTGCGGGCGATCAGCCATTCCGGGTGCATCGACCGGGAAAGCGTAGTAATCGAAGATCGTAGTTAGCAATGTAATTGAGCTATCTCGTAGCAGCAGTCTTAGCTCTTGATATAGTTTTGGCCAATGCGAGAGCCCTCCTTTGTGAGCTGGCCCTACAGCCGGGCGCTTGGTCTTATGGATGGACCAGGTGACCCGAACGTCGGCAGTCGAAAAGTACGGAAAGATTATTTCCTGGGCAACGATTTCCTCAGTCTGTCCCTCAACGAGGACGTGTAGATGCCGCACCATCAGCTGCGCTCTGGCCGAGGCCGTCCGCCGAGCATATTTTTTTCCCACAATTCGCCGAGTGAGTATTCCATTAGCCAGTCGTTTAGCCGCTGGGGATCTGGCCGTTCGAAGCTCGAAGATCCATCGCGGCGCTCTACGACAATTAGGTCATCGAGTTCAAATTGATTCATGAGGGTGACGGACTGGGTTGCTATAAGCACCTGGCTCTCCCGGCTCGCTGTTCGAAGCATCTCGGCGAGCTGCACGATAGCGAAGGGATGCAATCCCAGTTCCGGTTCGTCCAAGATGACCAGATCTGGCAGTTTCCGCTGGCCTAGCAGTGCTGCTAGGCAGATAAACCTGAGCGTCCCATCCGACAGCGCATCGGCAGGAAAGATGGTGTCAGAGCCTTCCTGCTTCCATCTCAGCCGCAGGCGGTCCTCCGCAAGCTCCGGCTCAAGAACGAAGTCTCGGAAAAATGGTGCCACCTGCCTGACCGTGCCAACGATCCTTTCGTAGAAAGTATCGTCACTATCTCTTAGCCGGAGCAGAACCGCAGCAAGGTTCCCTGCGTCCGGATGGAGAGCGCGATTATCAGAGATATAACCCTGCTGCTTTACTGGAGCTGTACGACTCGTGTCCTGAAAATGAAAAACCCGACAGCCGCGCAGCACCTCAATTACAGGCTCCGCTCCCGCTGACCACAAGGGCTCGGCCGCAGTCAGCCGAGTTTCGCGGTGCCCACGTCCCAGGGAAGATACACCATGCTCGTCTGGTCGCCAGATAGTCTCATCCCAGAAGATCAGCTCATCGCCAGCGGCGGGGGCTAGCTCGGCTGAGTAACCTCCCGCTTTGAACCGCACTTCTAGATGAATACGCGCCGGGGACCTGGTTTCGCTACTCAGAAGTGCACTCGCCCCCCCCGCCAGCCCGACAAAGAGACCGAGGTCGCCGTCCACTATGCGGCCCAGCATCCCCAACGCCGCGATGAAGTTGCTCTTACCGGCGCCGTTCGCGCCTACGAGCACATTGAGGTCGCGCAACTCCACCGCGGCCGACCGGATCGACGTGAAACCCTCCACAACGATCGATTCGAGGTTCTGGTGTTTCATGAGATCAGCGTAGCCGTGCCTACGTCTCCGACGAGGCACTGGATGTCCTTCCTAGTCAAGGCCTGTTGCGCCGGGCGGCGGCGCCACGCCCGGCCAGAGTCGGACCAGGAGCCCACCCAGTTCGGCCGACAGGTCGCGCTGCGTCATCAGCCGGCGCCCTGAGCCCGGACCCTGAAACGGCTGCGGAGTGCTCCGCCGCTATACGTCAGCGCTTACGCGCCACGCCGACCAGGTTGGCGAACTGGCTCGGGTCACTGGGCACGTCGGCGAGGGAGTCCGGGCGCCACAGGGAGACGTAGGTCAGCCCGGGGTCCACGAGCTCGAACCCGTCGAAGAACCGCTGGATCTCCGCGCGCGAGCGCATCTGGATCTGCGTGGTGACGCTGTGGTTGTAGACCTTCTCGAAGGCCCGCGCCACCACGGGCTTGTCCGCGTTGGTGCCCTGGCCCAGGACGAGGTAACTGCCGGGCGCGAGGGCGTCGCGCAGGGTGGCGACGATGCGCCAGGGGTCGTCGGCGTCGGCGATGGTGGGGTAGGACACCGGGCGAGGTGCCAGCACTGGGCTGGTCCTTTTCCCGGTATCCCCCCCTCGAACCGGACGTGCGGGCTTTCCCCGCATCCGGCTCTCCAGTGATCTACTGCGCGGGTAGTGCATGCGCGGGGGGTT
>DATKRH010000214.1:0-39218 GCA_035532295.1 Streptosporangiaceae bacterium | reverse complement strand
GAGGAGGGGTGGCCGTCTGGCAGCGAATCTAGCCTTCGGCTCAGTTCCGTCGGTTCCGGCGCGGTGTCCTGGCGCGGCCAGTCGGCCGCTGCCGGTACGTCGGCCGCATCCGGTCGGGTTAACGCTTCCGGTCGGTCATCGCGCATGACGTCGCCTTACTCAGCTAGCCGACAAGAGTCTTTACTGCAGCCGTCAGTTCTGTGAGCGCGGTCTTGGCGTCGGCGAAATACATGCTGGTCTTCGGGTTCGTGTACAGCTCGTTGTCGATGCCAGCGTAGCCATGGCCCATCGACCGCTTGATCACGATGATGCTCTTGGCCTGGTCCACATCGAGGATGGGCATGCCGGAGATCGCGGTTCCGGCGCGGCGGGCGGCCGGGTTGGTGACGTCGTTCGCGCCGATCACCAGCGCCACGTCGGTCCTGGCGAACTCCGGGTTGACGTCATCCATCTCCTTGAGCTGCGGATATGGCACGTTCGCCTCGGCCAGCAGGACGTTCATGTGGCCGGGCATCCGGCCGGCGACCGGGTGAATGGCGTAGCTGACATCGACACCGCGCGACTCGAGCAGGTCGGCGAGCGCGGCGACCTCATGCTGGGCCTGCGCCGCGGCCAGGCCGTAACCTGGCACGATGATGACCTTCGAGGCGTAGGCGAGCTGGATGGCGGCGTCGTCGGCGGCGACGGACTGGATGGAGCCAGAGCCGGCCACGGCCGCGACGGCGATGTCACCGGTCCCGAAGCCGCCCACGATGATGTTGCGGATGGACCTGTTCATCGCATCGGCCATCAGCTTGGTCAGGATGCCACCGGACGCTCCGACCAGCGCGCCCGCGATGATCAGCGCCCAGTTGTTAATGACGAAGCCGGCCATCGCGACCGCGGTGCCAGTGAACGCGTTGAGCAGCGAGATGACGACGGGCATGTCGGCACCGCCGATCGGCATCACCATCGATACGCCGAACGCGAGCGCGGCGATGATCACCACCAGCAGGCCGAGCAGGCTGGGCGTGGCGATCAGGTAGCCGCCGGTGCCCAGCACGATGACGGCGAGCAGCACGTTGATGATGCGGGCACCGGGGAAGCTCACGGGCGCCGAGGTGATCAGGCCCTGCAGCTTGCCCGCGGCGATGATCGATCCGGAGAACGTCACCGAGCCGATGATCACGTCGAGCAGCGTGGTGACCGTGGTGGAGGCCTGGACGTGGAGTCCGGCGTCGGTCAGCCGCATGTAGTCGTGGATGGCCACGAGCGCCGCCGCGCCGCCGCCGACGGCGTTGAACATGCTGACGAGCTGTGGCATGGCGGTCATCTGCACGGTTCGCGCCGAGTACAGTCCGATCCCCGAGCCGACCAGCGTGCCGGCGAGCATCACCGTCCAGCCAGTCGCGCTGACCGCGCCGGAGTGGATGACGATGGCGAGGGTAACGGCGATGGCCGCCACCATGCCGCTCGTCGACACCTGGTTGCCGCGGCGTGCCGTGGCGGGGTTGTTCATCAGGTGCAGGCCCAGCACGAAGCACGACGCCGCGACGACGTAGAGCAGCTGGGTGATCCAGGAGAAGGTGCTCACGCCGACCGTCCGTTCGTGCTGCCGTCCGCAGCAGGAGTCGCAGCGGGAACGGGAGCGGGAGCGGTCGGCCGCCTCTTGAACATCTTGAGCATCCGGCCGGTGACGACGTAGCCGCCCACCACGTTCATGGCGGCGAACGCCGCGGCGACGAACGCGATCACGTAGCCCACCGCGTTGTTCGCTGTCACGGCGATCAGCATGGCGCCAGCCAGCACGATCCCGTGGATCGAGTTAGCCGCCGACATCAGCGGCGTGTGCAGGGTGGCGGGCACCTTGCTGATCACCTCGAAGCCCACCCACAGGCTGAGGATGAAAATGGTCAGGTCAGTGAGCAGGGCCGTCGACATCGGCGGTACCTCCAGCGGAATCGGCCGGGGTGGCCGCGGATTCGACGGGGGCGGTCTCGGTGAGGGCAGGGTGCACGATGTGGCCATCATGGGTGATGAGGACGCCGGCTTGCAGGTCATCATCGCGGTCGATGGCCAGCGCGCCGTCCTTGACCAGATACTGCAGCAGCCCGCTGATGTTCCGCGCGTACATGGACGAGGCCGCCGTCGGCATCGTGGACGGCAGGTTGCCCGCGCCGATGACGGTGACCCCGTTCTCGGTCACGATGGTCTCGCCGGGCTGGGACCCCGCCACGTTGCCGCCAAGCTCGCTAGCGCCCATGTCCACGATCACCGATCCGGGCGTCATGGCCTTGAGCGCGTGGGAGGTGATCAGCAGCGGCGGGCGGCGGCCCGGCACCTGAGCGGTCGTTATCACGACGTCATGCGCGGCGATGTGGCCCGCGAGCTCGTCCTGCTGCGCCTGACGCTCCTCCTCGGTCAGGGCGCGGGCGTAGCCGCCGGTCCCCGCGGCCGGGCCGACCGAGGTGAGCTCGATGAAGGTGCCGCCGAGCGACTCGACCTCGGCCCGGGTCTCCGGCCGGACATCGTAGGCGCTGACGATGGCCCCGAGCCGCCGGGCCGTGCCGATCGCCTGGAGTCCGGCCACCCCGGTCCCGAGGACCAGCACCTTGGCCGGCCGGGCGGTGCCGGCCGCCGTGATCAGCAGCGGGAAGAACCGGCCGTACGCGGCGGCCGCGACGAGTGCCGCCTTGTAGCCGGCGATGTTGGCCTGTGACGACAGCGCGTCCATGGCCTGCGCGCGCGGCAGGGTGCGCGGGATCATGTCCATGCTGATGGCGGTGACGCCGGCCTGGGCCAGCCGGGCCGTGAGGGCGGGATCGGTGAGCGGCGCGAGCAGCCCCACGATGGCCTGCCCTTTGCGCAGTCCGCTGATCGTCGCCTCATCAGGCTTGCCGACCATCAGCACCACGTCCGCCGCGGCCAGCGCCTCGGCGCGGTCGACGATGCTGGCGCCCGCCTCGGCAAAGCTGTCGTCGGTCAGCCACGCGCCGTCCCCGGCACCGGACTGCAGCAAGATCTCGAACCCGGCCGCATGCAACTTGCCCACGGCCTCTGGGACCAGGGCAACGCGCCGTTCACCCGGCGCTGTCTCCCTGACCACGGCTACCTTCATGGGACGGGCCTCACTCGGTGTCCAGGGTCATGGCATGCGGTCCGCTGTCCGACCGTGGCCCGCTAGGGCGATGCTACCGGTCGGCCCGCCCGTCCGCAGAACCGGGAACGGTACGGCTACCGCGCATCATGGTGCGGGGGCCGGTGAGGGGAGACGGTGCCGAGGGGAGACATGGCCGACGTGCCGCAGCCAGGCGGCGGCGATGCCCTCGCCCGGCGCCTGGCCTGGGCGCGGGCGCGGCTCGCGGAACAGGACTTGCCGGCCGACCTGCGGGCCCGCCTGCAGCGCCAGTTCATCGCGGTCTGCGACTCGGCGAAGGTTCCGGGCGCGGACCCGGCGGCCTGCCAGCGGCGGCTCAACGGCTTCCTCGCTGCGCTCGAAAACGTTATCGTGAAGAAGTCAGGATATAAGAACTAAAAAACATAATTCTCGCATTAACGAGGGTGGTGGCGCCGAGTCATGTTTACTGCCGTCATGCACTTCGACACGCGGAGATTTCCTGCTCGGTATTTGTGTGATGGCGCTCGATCCCTTAATTTCAGGCACATCAGAGGTCGCGAGTGCCGGCTGCCCTGTCCGCGCGACCTCCCGTTGGGGGACCCGCAGGAGTGAGGAAATGAACAAGCGTGACCTGATCGACGCGATCGCTGGCCGGATGGGCGATAAGAAAACCGCGACGGAGGCGGTTAACGCGGTTCTCGACACCATCCAGACTGCGGTCGCGAAGGGCGACAAAGTCGCCATCACCGGGTTCGGGGTATTCGAGAAGACTGTCCGGCCGGCGCGTACCGCGCGCAACCCGGCCACCGGGGCCGCCATCAAGGTGCCCAAGACCTCGGTGCCCAAGTTCCGGCCCGGCGCGGACTTCAAGGCGATGGTCAACGGCAAGAAGATCGCCGCGGCCCGGAAGTGAGTCGGCGGCGGGCGGCGTACCCCGCCGCCCGCCGCCCGCCGCCCGGCTGGCCACCTAGCGCAGACCGCGGCTCTTGCTCAGGGCGGTCTGCAGCAGGCGGTCGATGAGCTGCGGGAACGGCAGGCCGCTCGCTTCCCACATCTTCTGGAAGTACGAGGCGGGCGACAGGCCCGGGATGGTGTTGATCTCGTTGATCAGGATCCTGCCGCCGGCGTAGAAAAAGTCCACCCGCGCCAGCCCCTCGCACGAGACGGCGTCGAATGCGGCGGCGGCCAGCCTGCGGATCTCGTCGGCGTCTCCCGGCGGGATCGGCGCGGGGATCGCCATCCCGCTGGCCGCGTCGAGGTACTTGGCCTCGAAGTCCCAGAACTCCTCGCCGCCGTCGATCATCAGCTGGCCGGGCACGCTGGTGTCCGGAGGCGTGCCGCCGACGCCCTCGAGCACGGACACCTCGATCTCCGTGCCGTCGATCGCGGCCTCGATCAGCACCTTGGGGTCGTACTGGCGGGCCAGCTCGATCGACTCACGCAGCTGGTCCAGGTCGTGGGCCTTCGAGGTGCCGATGCTCGATCCGCCCCTGGCCGGCTTGACGAACACGGGCCAGCCCAGGTCGGCGATCTCGTCGAGGATCCGCTTGCGCTCGGGATGGTCGGCTAGGTCAGCGGCTTCCCCCGGCCGCCAGCCAGCCGGCCAGTCCTGCTCGCGGAGCACGACGTAGGGCCCGACCGGCAGGCCGCGGGCCACGAAGATCAGCTTCATGTACTCCTTGTCCATGCTCACCGCGCTCGCGAGGACCCCGGCGCCGACATAGGGCACCCCGGCCATCTCCAGCAGGCCCTGGATCGTCCCGTCCTCGCCGAACGGGCCGTGCAGCACCGGCAGCACGACGTCGACCGCACCGAGCAGGTGCGGGATCCTTCCGGGCGCGCTGGCCACGATGCCGCCGCCGGCCCACGGCACCACCGCGGAGCCGGCTTCCGCCATGGCATCCACCGATGGCAGCTCGCCATCGGTGATAGCCAGCCTGGCCGGCTCGTCGGCGACCTGGACCCAGCCGCCGTCCCGCGTGATGCCGATCGGCACCACGTCATACTTGGCGCGGTCGATCGACCCGAGCATGTTGCCGCCCCCCATGCAGGACACGGCGTGCTCGGGACCCCTGCCCCCGAATACGACCGCGACCCTGATCTTGTGCTGCTCGCTCACGAGTCCCTCCAGTTTCATGTCCGCCGCGCTCGCCGGCACCCGGCGGCCCGCGCCTGGCAACTCCTTAGACGCCATAACGCTCTGGTTTGGCTGACCGGCTCGCCAGCAGCAGCACGGCCTGGCCCACTTCCAGGCCACCCTGCAGCACCGCCGTCACGACCTCGGTAATCGGCATCTCCACGCCATGCCTGCGGGCGAGCTCCAGGACCGACTGCGCGGACTTGACTCCTTCCGCCGTCTGCCTCGTGCTCGCGATGACCTCAGCTAGCGGCAGGCCCTGGCCCAGGCGCTCGCCGAACGTCCGGTTTCGCGACAGCGGGGAGTTGCAGGTCGCGACCAGGTCCCCCAGGCCGGCCAGCCCCGCGAAGGTGTGCTGGTCCGCGCCGAGGGCGGCCCCGAGCCGGCTGATCTCCGCCAGCCCGCGGGTGATGAGCATGGCCCGGGTGTTGTCGCCGAGACCCATGCCCGCGGCGATGCCGACCGCCAGCGCGATGACGTTCTTCACGGCGCCGCCGAGCTCGCAGCCGATCACATCGGGGTTGGTGTACGGGCGGAAGTAGCCGGTGTGGCAGGCCTTCTGCAGCTGCTGCGCCATGCTCTCGTCCCGGCACGCCACGACCGTGGCCGCGTGCTGCCGCCCGGCGATCTCCGCGGCCAGGTTGGGCCCCGACACCACCGCGATCCGGTCCGGGGCGGCTCCCGTCACCTGAGCGATGACCTCGCTCATCCGGTAACAGGTCCCCAGTTCGATGCCCTTCATGAGGCTGACCACCAGCGCGTCCGGCGGCAGGAGGCCGGCCCAGGCCGCCAGGTTGGCCCGCAGCGCCTGGGCGGGCACCGCGAGCACCACCAGCTCAGCGCCCGCCAGCGCCCGCTCCGGGTCGGCAGTCGCGGTGAGGGTCCTGGTCAGCGGGATGCCGGGCAGGTAGTCCGGATTCTCGCGGGTGCAGCTTATGGCGTCGGCGAGCTGCTGCCGCCGGCACCACAGCGTCGCCGGGGTGCCGGCGTCGCAGAGCACCTGGGCGAACGTCGTCCCCCATGACCCGGCGCCCATCACCGCTGCCCTCACGGCGATTCGGCTCCCGGCGCGGCCGGGTCGGGGGACGGCGCCGTTACGCCGCTGGATTCCTGAAGGGCCCGCAGATCCTGCCGGGACTTCCGCCGCGCGACCGCCGGGTGGAAGGGCCTGGCCGGCGGGGTCTCACCGCGCAGCTGGCCGAGCAGCCCCGCCACGTCGGCCATGATCTTGTCGGTGGCGGCCCGGAGAACCTGATTCGTCAGCGGCTGGCCTTCGAACTCCGATAGGTCCACCGGCGGCCCGGCCACCACCTGCACGGTCTTGCGGGGCAGCAGGCGCGGCAGGTAACTGCCGTAAGGCAGGATGCGCTGCGCGCCCCAGTGCGCCACCGGGACCACCGGGATGCCGGCCGACAGCGCCAGCCGCGCCACGCCCGTCTTGGCCACCATCGGCCACTTGTCCGGGTCGCGGGTGACGGTGGCCTCCGGGTAGAAGACCACGCACGCGCCCTCCATGCCCACGCGCTCGGCGTCCCGCAGCACCAGCGCCGCGTCCACCTGGCCGCGGTGCACGGGCAGCTGGCCGAGCCTGCGCATGAGCGGCCCGAGCACCGGCACGTCGAACAGCGTGGACTTGGCCAGGAACACCGGGTAGCGGCCGGCGCTGTGAGTGAACAGCGACAGGGCCAGGATGTCCATGTAGGACAGGTGGTTCACGGCGAGGATCATGCCGCCAGAGGCCGGGAAGTTCTCCTGGCCGCTCCACTTCAGTCGCATCATCGCCCGGATCGAGGGCGGCAGCACGATCTTCGTGAGGTTCCGCCAGGCAGGCGAGTAGCTGCCGTCGGCCTGCTTGTCCGTCATGTGGTCAGTCTCCACGCTCGCGTCGCGCTGTGTCGAGGCAAGATCAGACTCATGGAATCCCCTGTCTCCTGGGCGGACGCTGTCTTTCCGGATAACGCTTCTTCGCTGCCAGCCACCGCCGCCAAGGCCGGTCCGGTCCCGTCGACTGCCGTGGCGCCGGGCTGGTCGCTGGTGATCCCCGTCAAGGTACTTGCCCGGGCCAAGTCCCGGCTCACTGGCTTGGCGGGCGGGCGCAGAGCCGAGCTGGCCCTGGCCATGGTGGCGGACACGGTCGCGGCTGCCCTGGCCGCGTCGCCGGTGTCCACGGTCATCGTCGTCACCGACGACAAGGTCGTAGCGGCCGAACTGGGTGGCCTGGGCGCCGTCGTGATCGAGGACCGGCCAGCGGCCGGGCTGAACCCGGCGCTGATCTTCGGGGCCGGGTACTCCGACGACCGGTGGCCCGGCCGGGGGAGAGCCGCCATGGCCGGTGACCTGCCCGCGCTGCGCCCCGCCGAGCTGGCACTGGCCCTGAAAAGGGCCGCGGCGGCCGGCGAGGCGTTCGTTCCCGACGCGGCCGGGACGGGCACCACGCTGTACGCGGCCGGGCCGGGTGTCGCGTTCCGGCCCGCCTTTGGCCCCGGCTCGCGGGACCGGCATCTGGCCGCGGGCGCGGTCGAGCTAGACCTGCCGGACCTGCGGGGCCTGCGCCAGGACGTGGACACGCCCGGTGACCTGGAGCTGGCGGTCGGCCTTGGCCTCGGCCCGCGAACCTGCGCCGCCCTGGGCTAGCGGCCAGGGCGGCCGACGGCGCCGGGAGTCCTAAATGTGTACGATCGGGCAGGTCAGGGTCCTGGTGATACCGGCCACGGCCTGAATCTGCGCGACGACGAGCTTGCCGAGATCATCCACATTGTCGGATTCGGCGCGGACGATGACGTCGTACGGCCCGGTGACGTCGTCTGCCTGCATGACGCCCGTGATCTTCGAAATGTGGGTAGCCACGTCCGCCGCCTTTCCGACTTCAGTCTGGACGAGGATGTATGCGTGGACCATGTCGTCCTCCTCGGTCGGATGAGTGAGGCCAACGCTACCGTAGTGAACTGGCACCTGGCGCGGTCGCTAGCCGCCGGTTTTCCCGGCCGGGCCGGGGGAGTCCCGGGTCGCCCGACTGGCTGGAGGTTGTCATCACCGTCGCGGAGCTAGGCGAGTTCGGCTTGATAGCGGCCATCCAGGAGCTGCTGCCGTCGGACCGGGCGGTGCTGCTCGGCGTAGGCGACGACGCCGCGGTGGTAAGCGCACCCGACCGCAGGGTCGTGGCGACCACCGATCTGCTGGTCGAGGGCAGGCACTTCCGCCGGGACTGGTCCGGCCCCCAGGACGTCGGGGTGAAGGCGGCCGCGCAGAACCTGGCCGACGTCGCGGCCATGGGAGCGGTACCGACCGCGTTGCTGGTAGGCCTGGCCACGCCCGGCGATCTGCCCGTCGACTGGGCGCTGGACCTCGTGCGCGGACTGCTGGCCGAGTGCCAGCGCGCCGGGGCGTCGATCGCCGGGGGCGACGTGACGAGCGCGGACACTCTGGTGCTCGCCATCACGGCGCTGGGCGACCTGGCCGGGCGGTCGCCGGTGACCCGGGCCGGGGCCCGCCCCGGTGACCAGGTGGCTGTCGCCGGCACGCTCGGGTGGTCGGCGGCCGGCCTGGCGTTGCTGTCGGCTGGATATGGTGACCTGGCAGGTGTGGCAGGTGTGGCAGGTGTGGCAGGTGTGGCGGACCCGGCGGATCTGGAGGCGCTGGGGGCACTGGTCGCCGTGCACCGGCGGCCGCGGCCGCCGTACCAGGCCGGGCCCCAGGCAGCGCGGCTAGGCGCGACCTCGATGATCGACGTCAGTGACGGCCTGGTGCAGGATCTGGGCCACGTGGCGGCGGCCAGCGGCGTGTGCGTGGACATTCAGACGGCCCGGCTCCCGGCCAGCGGCCCGCTGCGGGCCGCCGCGGGTGTGCTGGGGATGCCGGGGATGCCGGACGCGGACTGGCTGGACTGGGCGCTGGCGGGCGGCGAAGATCACGCCCTGGTCGCCACGTTCCCGGCCGGGACCGTGCTACCGGAAGACTGGACGGTGATCGGCGCCGTGCAATCCGGGTCCGGGGTGCTGGTGAATTCCCGGCCTCGCGCGGGCCCCGGGGGCTGGAACCATTTCCGCTGACCTGGCTGGCTTTGTTGGCTCTGGCACCCCCCGCATACCCTCCCGCATACCCCCCGCGTGTTCCCTGGGTGTCCCCTGCATGTCCCCTGGATACGGGGTTCGCACTAGCTGTTCGGGCTGCAGCTTGATATAAACCCGTTGATGCCTCGTCATCGCAAGGAGTGCATACCCAAGCACAGGGCGCTGCCGCCGGATCGCCATTCTGGTCGGCGTGTCCAGCTGAGTGCTGCCGTCGAGGCGGCCGGGACCGAGCTCCGGTCGGCCACGGCGAGCGGCCAGGGTGACGACGGGCAGTCGGAGGAGGACGGGCAGTCGGCCCCGGCGTCGGCGGCCCCGGCGGCGTCGGCGTCGGCGTCGTCGGCGGCGACGGTGCCACTGCGCTTGCCTCACGCCCGGCCCCGCCCGTCGGGCTCTCGCCGTCCGCCCGCGGGGGGCGAGAGCCCGGCCCAGCCGCACCGGATGCGCGGGTTGCTGGTGACTCCGTGGTTCGCCGCCGGAGCCGGGTTCGTCATAGCGGCGGCCCTGGCGCTGAACTCTCCGCATACGGTGCTCACCTACCGGCCGAACACCTCGAAATGCTCTACCTGCACCTTGCCGGGGTTGCCGCCGACCGCCAAGCCCGGCCTGCACGTCAATGCCGCCAAGCCCGTCAAGCCAGCGCGCGCCGGCCGGGGGAGGGTGGCGACCGGGGTCGGCCCGGCGAGTACCACCGGGCCCGAAATCGGCTTCCGGGTGATCTGGCAGCGGGACGGGGCCTTCGCCGCCATCATCACCGTGCCCGCCGCCCAGGCGCGTCACGGCTGGAATCTGCGGTTCGTGCTTCCAGGACGGCGGATCATCCAGGTTCTGGGCGCGAACTGGCAGCCTGCGCCGGGTGCTAACGGCGGCCTGGCCAGCATGCTGACCAGTCAGCCATGGCAGTCCGGAGCTCCCGGAGATTTCAGCCCCACGCGCCCTCCCGGAGCGGGTCAGCAGGGGACGATCGGCCAGTCACAGGGCTCAGCGCGGTCAGCGCGGTCAGCGCAGTCAGGACAGCCACGTGACCAGGGGCCATGGTCCTGGCAGCCGCTGAAGTTCCTCGTCATGGCCGAGGGCAGCCCGGTAACCCCTGTGGCCTGCGTGCTCAACGGGGCCAGTTGTCATTTCGGCTAGCGCGCCCGGTGAAAGGAGCCTGGCTGCCCGGTCATAAGCCCCCTGGCCCGGTCATCAGCCTCTCGGGCTGGTCATAGGCTGGCTGCTATGGTGCCGACTCCGCCACGGGTCCTGGCTATCGCTGGCTCCGATTCGGGAGGCGGCGCGGGGATTCAGGCTGACCTTAAGACGATGCTGGCCCTCGGCGTGCATGGCATGACGGTCGTCAGCGCGGTGACGGCCCAGAACTCCGTCGGGGTGCAGGGCTACTGGGAACTGCCGCCGGATGCCGTGCGGGCGCAGCTCCGCTCGGTGCTCGGGGACATCGGAGCGGACGCCATCAAGACCGGGATGCTCGCGTCGGCCGCTATCGTCGCGGCCGTCTGCGATGAGCTGGCGCAGACCTCGGCGCCGGTCGTCGTTGACCCCGTCGCCGTCTCCAAGCACGGCGACAGCCTGCTATCGGCGGGCACCCTCGAGGCGGTCCGGGAACGGCTGCTGCCCCTAGCGACCGTAGTGACGCCGAACCTGCTGGAGGCGGAACTGCTGACCGGCATGCAGATTCGCGACGAGGACGCCATGGTGCGGGCGGCCCGCCTGATCGGCGCCATGGGACCGCGGTGGGTCCTGGTGAAGGGCGGGCACCTGCCGGGAGACCCGGTCGACCTGCTCGTCAGCCCGGTGGGCACGGAGGCCGCGAGCACGGATGGCACCGACGTGATCCGCTACCCGGGGCGGCGGATCGTCAGCCGACACACGCACGGAACCGGCTGCACGCTCGCCTCGGCGATCGCGTCCTGGCTGGCGCTGGGCGAGGACGTCCCAGGGGCAATCAAGCTGGCGCGGGAGTATGTCACGGGCGCGATCGCCCACGGCTTTCCGCTGGGCGCGGGAATCGGGCCGGTCGATCACGCCTGGCGCCTGCGCGAGCCCCGGCCCGGCGATTAACGCCCAGGGGGCCCAGCGCTCAGCGAGTGACCTTGCCGGCCTTGATGCAGGACGTGCAGACGTTCAGCCGACGGGGGGTCTTGCCCACTACGGCGCGCACGCGCTGAATGTTCGGGTTCCAGCGACGCGGGGTGCGGCGGTGCGAGTGCGACACGTTGTTGCCGAAGCCCGGTCCCTTACCGCAGACATCGCAGACGGCAGCCACGGGATCGCTCCAAAGGGTTGAGAGGATGCGGAGAATGCTAGCTAGTACAAGCCATCGGCCCGGCTGTACCGGGACGGTCGCTGAAGGATAACCGACTAAGTGCAGTTCGCGCGAGCCAGGCGCCCCGCGATCACCCTCCGATCACCCCCCGGTCACCCTCCGACCATCCCCCGGTCACCCGCGACCGCCTGGCGGGCCCCGGCTGACGGCAGGCCGGCCTATCCTGCCCGTGTGGTCGCGGCACAGGTGATGGACGGCGTGATGGTCCGGCGCTGGTGCCAGCCTGCTGCCGGACGTGGAGTAGAGACGAGGTAGACACAGGGATGGCCACAATCCGGGACCCGTTGCGCCTGGTCATCGGCGACAAGGCCGCCAAGCGCCTCGACGAGGCGTTCGGCCTGCGGACGGTGGGCGACCTGCTCGGCCACTACCCGCGCCGGTACGCCAGCCACGGCGAGCTGACCCGCATGACCGGCCTGCGCGACGGCGATCACGTCACCGTGATGGCGGAGGTCGCCGCCGTCTCGTCGCGCCCGATGCGCAACCGGCGGGGCACGATCTTCGAGGCGATCGTCACCGACGGGACCGGGCGGCTGACCCTGACCTTCTTCGGTCGCGGCCGGCAGGACTGGCGCGAGGAGAAGCTGCAGCCTGGCATGCGCGGCCTGTTCTCGGGCCAGGTGTCCAGCTTCCGCGGCAAGCGCCAGCTCGCGCACCCCGACTACGTGCTGGTCGGTGCGGGAACGACCGACGCCAGGGCCGCCGAGTACGCGGCCGAGCTGATCCCGATCTACCCGGCGACCGGCAAACTCGCCACGTGGAGCATCGCTGACTCAGTGCGCGTCGTGCTCGACGTGCTCGACGTGCCCGCCGACCCGCTCCCGGCCGACGTCCGGCGCCAGCATCAGCTCATCGGTTACGGCGACGCGCTGCGGGGCATTCACCGGCCCGTCGACTGGGGTGATCTCGGGCGAGCCCAGCAACGGCTGAAGTGGGACGAGGCGTTCGCGCTGCAAGTGGGGCTGGCGCAGCGCCGCCGGGCGGCCGCGGACTACTCGGCCATTCCCCGGCCCCTGGTCCCCGACGGCCTGCTCGACGACTTCGACGCGGCCCTGCCGTTCGAGCTGACCGTCGGCCAGCAGCTGGCCGGGGCGACGATCGCCGACGAGATGGCCCGCGACCACCCGATGAACCGGCTGCTGCAGGGCGAGGTCGGCTCGGGCAAGACGGTGATCGCGGTCCGGGCGATGCTGCAGGCCGTCGACGCGGCCGGCCAGGCGGTGCTGCTCGCGCCCACCGAGGTTCTCGCGCAGCAGCATTACCGTTCGATTACCAGCCTGCTCGGCCCGCTCGGCCAGGCCGGCCAGCTCGGCGGCGCCGAGCACGCCACCCGGCTGACGCTGCTGACCGGCTCGCAGGGCGCGGCGAGCCGCCGCCGGGCCCTGCTGGAGGCGGCGTCCGGCGAGGCCGGGATCGTCATCGGCACGCATGCGCTGCTCGAGGACCGGGTGCAGTTCGCCGACCTCGGCCTGGTGGTGATCGACGAGCAGCACCGGTTCGGTGTCGAGCAGCGCGACGCGCTGCGGGACAAGGCCGGCGACGGGCGTCCGCACGTCCTGGTCATGACCGCGACCCCGATCCCGCGCACGGTCGCCATGACGGTGTTCGGTGACCTGGACGTGTCGACGCTGACGGAGCTGCCGGCGGGACGCCAGCCCATCGCCACCCACGTCGTCCCGGCGGCGGAGCGGCCGAACTACCTGGTCCGGACCTGGGAGCGGATCCGGGAGGAGGTGGCCAGCGGCCGGCAGGCCTACGTCGTCTGCCCGCGCATCGGCGACGGCCAGGCAAGCCCCGCGGCCGCCCCGGCGGCCGGGGCGGCCGCGGCCAGGGCTGATGCGGCCAGGGCTGATGCGGAAGAGGCGGATGCGGAAGAGGCGGAGGACCTGCTCCAGGGCGAGGTCGACGAGGGTGGCCCGCAGCGGCCGCCCATTGCCGTGCTGGACCTCGCCGCCGAGCTGGCCGCCGGGCCGCTGTCCGGCCTGCGGCTCGGCGTCATGCACGGCAGGCTTCCGCCGGAGGAGAAGGACCGGGTGATGCTGGCCTTCGCCGACGGCGAGGTGGACGTCCTGGTCACGACGACCGTCGTGGAGGTCGGCGTGGACGTGCCGAACGCGACCGTCATGGCGATCATGGACGCCGAGCGCTTCGGGGTGTCCCAGCTGCACCAGCTGCGCGGCCGGGTGGGCCGGGGCAGCCACGAGGGTCTGTGCCTGCTGGTCACCGAGGTCCCGCGGGACGCCCCGGCCCGCGAGCGGCTCACCGCCGTGGCGGGGACCACGGATGGTTTCCGGCTGTCGCGGATCGACCTGCATCAGCGCCGCGAGGGCGATGTGCTGGGCACCGTGCAGGCGGGGCGCAGATCCAGTCTCAAGATCCTCAGCGTGCTGGACGACGAGGAGCTCATCGCCCGGGCCCGCACGGCGGCCACCGCCCTGGTGGATGCCGACCCCGCGCTGGCGGGCCATCCCGCGCTGGCCGCCGCGGTCGGCGCGCTGCTGGAGAACGACCGCGCCGAGTATCTCGAGAAGGCCTGATGCGGTCGAGGCCCGTGCCGCGGTCCCGGCCCGGCGCCCGAGCGGACCGGTGACGCGCATCATCGCCGGGCTGGCCGGCGGCCGGCGCCTGGCCGTCCCGCCGGGCCGGTCCACCCGCCCGACCAGCGACCGCGCCCGAGAGGGCCTGTTCGGCACCGTGACCGCCATCCGCGGCGGCCTCGACGGCGCGGCGGTGCTCGACCTGTTCGCGGGCTCGGGGGCGGTGGGCCTGGAGTCCCTCTCGCGCGGCGCCGCCGACGTGCTGCTCGTCGAGTCCGACGCCCGGGCCGCCCAGGTGATCAGGAAGAACATCGCGACCGTCGGACTGCCAGGAGCTCGGCTGCTGACCGACCGGGTGGACCGCGTGCTGGCTCGCGGCCCCGACGGCGCGCCGCCGCGCGACTTCGTGTTCGTCGACCCGCCCTACGCGACCGGTGACGACGAGCTAGAACGGGTCCTGGCCGCCCTCGCCAGCCGGGGCTGGCTCGGGCCCGCAGCGGTGGTCGCGGTCGAGCGCGCGACCCGGTCGGGCCCGCTGGCCTGGCCGCCTGGCTACGTAACGGACAGGTGCCGCAAGTACGGCGAGGCGACGCTCTGGTACGGTCTCGCCGCAGGCGCCTAACCTGGGGCCGCGGGCACTGGGGCCTGCAGGTCGTCCTCGACGGGAGCGTGAAGCGGCGTGCGACGTGTGGTCTGTCCCGGATCGTTCGACCCCGTGACCAACGGGCACCTCGACATCATTTCCCGCGCCGCCTCGCTGTACGACGAGGTCATCGTGGCTGTCCTGCTCAACCCCAGCAAGTCTGCCCTGTTCACGGTAGACGAGCGGGTCGAGATCCTTTGCGATGTGCTCAAGGACCAGCCCAACGTGCGCGTGGCCCGGTTTGACGGGCTCATCGTCGATTTCTGCCGCGCGAACGACGTCTCGGCGATCGTGAAGGGCCTGCGTGCCGTCAGCGACTTCGATTATGAGATGCAGATGGCGCAGATGAACTACAGCCAGGCCGGGGTCGAGACGTTGTTCATGACCACCAACCCGCTGTATGCGTTCCTGTCCTCGAGCCTGGTCAAGGAGTTCGCCAAGTACGGCGGTGACGTGAGCGGGCTAGCGCCCGAGCTCGTGCTCGACCGGCTCGCCCAGCGCCTGCCGCAGGCCTAGGCGCGGCGCGGCGCGCTGGCCGGAAGCGGGCAAGTTGGGGTTAGGGCAGGCAGGCCGGTAAGCTAAACGCTCAATGCCATGCCACCACCGCTGTCTGCCATGCCACATCAGCGATCCAAGCACCAGAAGCGAGTAGATCCGGCGGGGCCGCTTGTCTTTGACATCCGGACCCTCGGACCAGGAACAGCGCGTACCGACCAGCGCACCAGCCCGGCGCCCGCCGATATGGGCGTCGAGATGGTACGCGTGCCCGCCGGTGCCGACCTTGAGCTGGAGGTCCAGCTAGAGGGAGTCACCGAGGGCGTGCTGGTCACCGCGACGGTGACCGCGCCACTGGCCGGCGAGTGCGCACGGTGCCTGGAGCCGTTCACCTCGGTGACGAGTGTTCGGTTTCAGGAACTGTTCGCGCTGGCGGAGGGGGTGGCGGGCCCGGACGGCTACGTGCTGGACGCGCGAGACGCTGGCTTGCTCGACCTTGAGCCGGCGCTTCGCGACGCGCTCGTGCTGGAGTTGCCGCTGTCCCCGCTGTGCGCGGAGGACTGTCGGGGGCTCTGCTCGGAGTGCGGGGTGCGGCTCGCGGACGCGCCGCCGGATCATGGGCACGAGGAACGCGGCACGATGTGGGCCGCGCTGAAGGACTTGCGCGTGAGCGAGCCGGGAGCTGGCTCGCGCGAAGAAGGAACGGCACCGGCCGGGACGGCTGGACCGGAAACGAGCATGCACCGGACGGAACCCGTGCCGGAACGAGCAAAGGAGCCCTGAGGTGGCGGTACCCAAGCGGAAGATGTCGCGCAGTAACACCAGATCGCGGCGTGCGCAGTGGAAGACCACCGCGCCGCGGCTGATGGCCTGCCCGAACTGCCGCGAGCCCAAGCTCCCCCACACTGCCTGCCCGACCTGTGGTCAGTACAACCGGCGCCAGGTAATCACTCCTTCCTGACGCTCATAGCGGGGGACTCGCGCGGCGGCCTGCCGCGGGGGGAAGGAGAAGATCGTGAGTAGCTCCTCGCCTGATGGCCAGGCACCAGACGCGGACACCGCTGAGCTGCTGGCTGCGCTCGGGGTGCCGCTCGGTGGCGAGCTGCTTGAGCGTGCCCTCATGCACCGGTCGTTCGCCTACGAGAACGGCGGCCTGCCGACTAACGAGCGGCTGGAGTTCCTCGGCGACTCCGTGCTCGGCGTGATCGTCACGGACACGCTTTTCCGGAAGTATCCGGATCTGCCCGAGGGGCAGCTGGCCAAGCTGCGGGCGGCGGTGGTGAATATGCGGGCGCTGGCCGGGGTCGCTCGCGGCCTGCGGCTCGGCGCCTACGTGCGGCTGGGCAAGGGCGAGGAGGGGACCGGCGGCCGGGACAAGTCGTCCATCCTGGCCGACACGCTCGAGGCCGTCATCGGCGCCGTCTACCTGGATCAGGGCCTTCCCGCGGCCGACGGGCTGGTGCACCGGCTGTTCGACCCGGTGATCGCCCGGTCGGCCCGCCTGGGCGCCGGCCTGGACTGGAAGACCTCGCTGCAGGAGCTCACCGCCGCGGAGGTGCTGGGCGTGCCCGAGTACCACGTCGAGGAGAGCGGCCCGGACCATCAGAAGTCGTTCCGGGCGTCCGTGCGGATCGGCACGCGCACCTATGGCGAGGGCGGCGGCCGGTCCAAGAAGGAAGCCGAGCAGCAGGCGGCCGAGGCCGCCTGGACCGCGATCAGCGGCGGGCTCGCCGCCGACGCGGCATTGGAGAGTGCCGAAGCGGGCAATACGGCGGTCGCCGAGCACAATGGAGCGGTCACCGAGAGCGTGCCCGCCGGCACCAGCCTGCCCGGCACGACGAATGGCTACGGGGACGGCCCCGCGACTACGACGGCTGCGTCAGACGAGGGCGGGGGAGCGTCCGGAGAGCAGTCGGTTAGGGGCGGCTAGCCCGTGCCCGAGCTTCCCGAGGTCGAGACCGTCCGTCGCGGCCTGGAACAACATGTCGCGGGCCGGACCATCAACGAGGTCGAGGTGCTGCATCCGCGCGCCGTCCGGCGGCATGCGGCCGGCGCGGCCGACTTCGCGGCCGTGCTCCGTGGCCGCGAGATCGGCGCCCCGCTGCGGCGCGGCAAGTACCTCTGGCTCCCGGCCGACGGCGATGCGCTCCTGGCCCATCTGGGCATGAGCGGCCAGCTACTCGTCGGCGAGCCGCAGCGGTCGCTATCCCCGCATGTGCGGGTCCGGTTCACCTTCCGCGACGGCGGCCCCGACCTGCGCTTCACCGATCAGCGCACGTTTGGCCACCTGCTGGTCAGCGCGGGCGGCGCGGAACTGCCGTCGGTGATCGCCCACATCGCGCCCGACCCCCTGGACCCGGTCTTCGACCGGGCGGCCTTCGCCGCCCGACTGCGTGCCCGGCGCAGCGGCATCAAGCGGGCGCTGCTCGACCAGAGCCTGGTCAGCGGGGTGGGGAACATCTACGCCGACGAGGCGCTGTGGCGGGCGAGGCTGCACTGGGCGCGGGCGGCTGACCGGCTCCGGGGGCCGGACGTCAACCGGCTCCTCGACGCCGTCCAGGAAGTCTTCGCCGATGCGCTCAGCGTCGGCGGGACGTCCTTTGACAGTCTGTACGTGAACGTCAACGGGCAAAGCGGGTATTTCGACCGCGCCCTGGCCGTCTATGGCCGGGCCGGCCTGCCGTGCCCGCGCTGCGGCGCTCCGGTCAGGCGCGAAGCCTTCATGAACCGGTCGGCGTTCAGTTGCCCGGTCTGCCAGCCGCGGCCACGCAACGGCCGGCTGTGACGGGGCGCCCGCAGTGGACTCAGATGGGATCGGGCCTGATAACGGCGCCAGGACCGGCGCGGAGGCCGTCCGGCTCACCGCATGGGCGCGGGGCAGGGTCCAGGGCGTCGGGTTCCGCTGGTGGGTGCGCAGCCAGGCGCTGGCCCTCGGGCTCCGCGGGTGGGCCGAGAACCTGGCGGATGGTCGCGTGAAGGTCGTGGCGGAAGGGCCCCAGGATATGTGCGCGCAACTGCTGGATCTCCTGAGCGGCCCGGACACGCCGGGTCACGTTATTGATGTCACGCATCGCTGGGATGAACCCACCGCCGGCCCTGTCGGCTTTGCCGAACGGTGACGGGCCGGTGTCGCCTGCGGGCCTGTGACCTGGGCGATCTCTCAACTTGACCGGGTGCCCTTGACGGTGGGACCATAGAAGTGTTACCTGCGCGCAACTGCGTGCTCGCGTTTCTGGCGACCGCTTGCGTGCCCACTCTGGTCGCTCAGTGTGGAGGACCTTACACAATGGCGAAGGCTCTACTTGGCCACGTCGGCGGGCCGGATCCCCGCATGGTCTCAGAGATGCGCCGCCTGCAGCAACGAGTACGTGATCTCGAAGCCGCACTTTCCCGGCTTCAGGAAGAGAATGACGTGCTCGCCGCTGAGGTGGGGCAGGACCTGCTGATCCCGGTTCGCGAGCCTGTGCTCGCCTAGGCGAGCACAGGCGGCCGCTACAGATAGAGGAGGCGCCAGCTGGCGCCCCTCCTCGCCGCTCCAGCGGCGGGTGTCACCACTTCGGCGCCTTGTCGGCTGAGGCGGCTTTTGTCGTGCCGCGGTTTTCGGCTACGGCGCTCCCGGTTATGGTCGGCCTACGGTCATGCCCTGCCGCGGTGCTGATGCATGCCCGGTCGCCAGCACCGGTCGCCAGCACCGGTCGCCAGCACCGGTCGCCAGCACCGGCGGCGGGAAATCCCCTGACTCGTCACGAAGCACCCTAGATCGGTCGCCAATGCCACCCAGCGGGCGGCGCAATCAGCTGCGCTGGCGGTAACGCGCGGTAGGGTGCGGATGGACCAGGCAGCCCCGCCACCGCGGCAAGATCCGGCGACTGACCGGGGCAGTGCTGACCGGGGCAGTGCCGATCAGGGGCAGGGGAGGATTGCGCGGGTGTACCTCAAGACCCTCACCCTGCGCGGCTTCAAGTCATTCGCCTCGGCCACGTCGATGCGTTTCGAGCCCGGAATCACCTGCGTTGTCGGCCCGAACGGGTCCGGCAAGTCCAACGTGGTGGACGCGTTCTCCTGGGTCATGGGCGAGCAGGGGGTCAAGCCGCTGCGCGGCGGCAAGATGGAGGACGTCGTCTTCGCCGGCACGTCCGGCCGTCCCGCTCTCGGCCGCGCCGAGGTCACGCTGACGATCGACAACAGCGATGGCGCGCTGCCCATCGACTACGCCGAGGTGACGATCAGTCGGCTGCTGTTCCGGTCCGGGCAGAGCGAGTACGCGATCAACGGCGACCACTGCCGGCTGCTGGACGTGCAGGAACTGCTGTCGGACACCGGCCTCGGCCGCGAGATGCACGTCATCGTCGGGCAGAACCAGCTCGGCGAGGTGCTGAACGCGGGGCCGGAGGCCCGCCGCGCGCTGATCGAGGAGGCCGCCGGCGTTCTCAAGCACCGCCGCCGCAAGGAGAAGGCACTCCGCAAGCTGGACGCCATGCAGGCCAACCTGACCCGCCTGGTCGACTTGACCGGCGAGTTGGGCCGGCGGCTCAAGCCGCTTGGGCGGCAGGCGCAGATCGCGCGCAAGGCCGCCGTGATCCAGGCGGACCTGCGCGACGCACGGCTGCGACTGCTTGCCGACGACTTCGGGACGCTGGCGGCCGAACTGGAGCGTGACGAGGCCGACGAGGTGGCGAAGGCGCAGGCCCGGGCGACCATGGAGGCCGCGCTGAGCCAGGCGCGTCAGCGGGAGGCCGAGCTCGAGGCGTCCGAGCAGCAGCACGCGCCCCGGCTCGCGGCCGCCCAGGAGACCTTCTTCGCGCTGTCCGGACTGGCCGAGCGGCTGCGCGGCGCGGCGAGCCTGGCGGCCGAGCGGCACCGGCATCTGTCCGCCCCCGAGCCGCAGCGAGCCGGCCGGGACGCCGATGAGCTCGACGCCGAGGCCGAAGGGCTGCGGGCCCAGGAGGACGAGCTCAGCGAGCGCCTCGGGCAGGCCCGGTCGCTGCTCACCGAGGCCGTGGCCGAGCGGACCCGGGCCGAGGCGGCGGTCGCCGAGACTGAGCGGCGCCTCGCGGCGGACGCCAAGGCCGCGGCGGCGCGGGCCGAGCGGCTGGCCCGGCTGCGCGGTCAGGCCGAGGCGGCGACCAGCAAGGCGGCCGCCGCGCAGGGCGAGGCAGGACGGCTGAGTGAGGCGTTCGCCCAGGCCCGCGCCCGCGCCGATAAGGCCCAGGAGGAGTACGCGCAGCTGCAGGACCTGGTCTCCGGGCGGGAGGAAGGCCGGTCCGATCTCGCGGTCGTCCGCGAGGAAGCGGCCGCGCGACTGAAAGAGGCGTCGGCCTCGGTGGCGCGGCTGCGCAAGGCCGAGCATGCGGCCAGCGGCGAGCGAGCCGGGCTGCGCGCCCGCGCCGGCGCGCTGGCCGAGGCCGTGACTCGCGGCGCGGACGCCTCGGCGGTGCTGCTGGCCGAGCCCCGCCAGTTCACCGGGGTGCTAGGGCCCCTGGCCGCCCTGCTGACGGTCCGCGATGGGGCCCAGGAAGCGATCGCGGCGGCGCTCGGCGTCGCGGCGGGCGCGGTGGCCGTGGACGGTCTCGACGTTGCCGTCGGCATCCTCGAGGCGCTCCGGGACCAGGACGCCGGCCGTGCGGGCCTGGTCATCGCGGACGGGTCCGGCGGGTCCGGCGGGGCAGGGCGGGCGGACAGCAGCTCGCTGCGGCTGCCGCCCGCCATGGTCCCGGCCCGGGACCTGGTTCAGGTGCCGGCGGAGCTGGCCGCCGCGGTCGATGAGCTGCTGGCCGGCGTGGTCGTCGCCGATGACCTGGGCACCGGCCTCAAGCTGCTCCGCGAGCAGCCCGGCCTGCGGGTGGTGACCAGGGACGGCGACCTGCTCGGCACGCACTGGGCGCGCGGCGGGTCTAGCGGCGAGCAGAGCCTGCTGAGCCTGCGCGCCGCCGCCCGGCAGGCATCGGCGCAGCTCGCGGCGGTGGATGCGAGCTGCGAGCTAGCCGAGCAGCAGCTAGCCGGTGCCATCGAGGACGAGGAGCAGGCCCGGCAGGAACTGGCGCAGGCCCAGGCCGCACTGCAGGAGGTGGATGCCGCCGCGGCGCAGACCTCCGGCAAGCTGGGCACCCTCGCCGGCGCCGCCCGCGCGGCCAGGGACGAGGCGACCCGGTTGTCCAACGCGATCGCGGTAGCCGAGCGGGCTCAGCAGCAGAGCCTGGCCAGTTCGGCCGAGCTCCGGGCCAGGCTGGCCGAGCAGGAGGCACTGGACGCGGCCGCCTCGCGTGCGGGCAGCCAGGCCGGCCCGGATGGCCTCAGGGCGGAGCTGGACGGCTTCGGGGAGACCGACAAGGAGCAGCTGGCCAAGGCCGCGACGCAGGCGCGTAGCGCGGAGATGGAAGCCCGGCTGGAGGTCCGCACGGTCGAGGAGCGGCTGCGGGCCATTTCCGGCCGGGCCGACGCGCTCGCGGCCGCGGCCGTCGCCGAGCGCAAGGCCACTGTTCGGGCGCAGGCCAGGCGCGAGCTGCGGGTCGCCTCGGCCGCGGTGGCCCGGGCGGTCGCCGAAGGCTCCAGGTTCGCCCTGGCGAGGATTCAGGCCTCCAGCGCCGCGGCCGACGCCGAGCGCCAGCATGCCGAGGAGACCAGCAAGGGCCGGGATGGGGAGCTCAAGGCGGTTCGGGCCAGCATCCGGGACCTCTCCGCCGAGCTGGACAAGGTGGTGAACAGCGCGCACGGGGCGCAGATGGCTCACGCGACCCGGCGCATGCAGCTGGAGCAGATCGCCGCCCGTGTCGTCGACGAGTTCGCTATCGAGGCCGACCAGCTGGTGGCCGAGTACGGCCCCGATGTCCTGGTTCCGCCGACCGAGGAAGGCCAGCTGGCCGTGCCCTATGACCGTGCCGCGCAGGAGAAGCGCGCGCAGACGGCCCAGCGGATGCTGGATCAACTCGGCAAGGTCAATCCGCTGGCGCTGGAGGAGTTCGCCGCGCTGGAGGAGCGCCACGCGTTCCTCGTGGCCCAGCTGGAGGATCTCCGTAAGACCCGGCGTGACCTGCTGACCGTCATCAAGGAGGTCGATGAGCGGGTCCTGCAGGTCTTTAGCTCCGCCTACGCTGACACCGCGCGCGAGTTCGAGCGGATCTTCGCCACGCTGTTTCCCGGCGGCGATGGCAGGCTGATCCTCACCGAGCCCGACGACATGCTGGCCACCGGCATCGACTTCGAGGCGCGGCCGCCGGGCAAGAAGGTGAAGCGGCTGTCGCTGCTGTCGGGCGGCGAGCGGTCGCTCACCGCCATCGCCTTCCTGGTCGCCATCTTCCGGGCCCGGCCCTCGCCGTTTTACGTGCTGGACGAGGTCGAGGCGGCTCTCGATGACACCAACCTGGGCCGGCTGCTGGAGATCTTCACCGAGCTCCGGGAGAGTTCCCAGCTCATTATCGTGACGCACCAGAAGCGGACGATGGAGATCGCCGACTCGCTCTACGGGATCAGCATGCGCGGCGACGGCGTCTCGAACGTGGTGAGCCAGCGGCTGCGGGAGCGCGAGACTGCCTAGACCGGGACTGCCGAGACCGGGACTGCCGAGACCGGGGCTGTCTGCCAGACTGGGGGCGTCATGGAACATGTGCTCATCATCGTCGCCATAGTTATCGCGGCTGTCGTAGTGGTCGGAGGTGGCGGGGCGGCCCTGGTCGCCCCGCGGCTGCGCGCCCGCCGCCACCCGTCATCAGCAACCGGCCCGGGGGAAACCGGCGCTGTCGCCACCCTGGAACCGCCGGCCGGCGGTGCGGGGAAGCAGGGCGCCGGGGCATCAGGCGGTACCGGGACCGTCGCGCCGCCGGAGGCCGGCCTCCCCGCCGGGCCGCCCGCGGCAGCCCGGCCCGTCGAGCAGCCGCCGCCCTCGGCCGGGCGGATGGTGCGGCTGCGCGGCCGGCTCGCGCGGTCCCAGTCGGCGCTCGGCTCGGTCCTGCTCAACCTGCTGTCCGCGGGCACCCTCGACGAGCAGGCGTGGGAGGAGATCGAGGACACGCTGATCACCGCGGACATGGGCGTGGGACCGGCCCGGCAGATCGTCGAGCAGCTCCGTACCGAGGTGAAGGTGACGGGCACCCGCGATCCGGCCGAGGTCCGGGCCCAGCTCCGGGCCGACCTTCTGGCCCAGCTCGGACCCGACATGGACCGCACCCTGCACACCAAGCCGCACGGCGACAGGCCCGCGGTCATCCTGGTGGTGGGCGTCAACGGCACCGGCAAGACGACCGCCTGCGGCCGTCTGGCCCGCGCGCTCATCGGCGACGGCCAGACCGTGCTGCTGGGCGCGGCCGACACCTTCCGGGCGGCGGCCGCCGATCAGCTCCAGACCTGGGGTGAGCGGGTCGGCGCGCAGACCGTCCGCTCGGACCGGGAGGGCGCCGATCCGGCCAGCGTGGCGTTCAGTGCCGTCAACGAGGGGATCGAGCGCGGCGTCGACACCGTCATCGTCGACACGGCCGGCCGCCTGCACACCAAGGCCGGGCTCATGGACGAGCTCGGGAAGATCAAGCGGGTTATCGAGAAGCACGGGAGCGTGGACGAGGTCCTGCTCGTCCTCGACGCCACCACGGGCCAGAACGGGCTGCGCCAGGCCCGGGTGTTCGCCGAGGTGACCGACGTGACCGGGATCATCTTGACCAAGCTCGACGGCACGGCCAAGGGCGGGATCGTGATCGCGGTTCAGCGCGAGCTGGGCGTGCCCGTAAAGCTGGTCGGCCTGGGCGAGGGCCCCGACGACCTGGCGCCGTTCGACCCCGAGGTCTTCGTCGACGCCATCCTGGGCGGCTGACCGCCCGTTCCCGCCAGGGCGCGGCGCGCAGCTCCGGGCGGCATCACATTGCATCCTGCAAATGGCTGACGATGACCGGTTGCGGGGCCTATTCTCAGCCCCGAGCGTCATTGCGCTCTATGCCCGGATGCAGCGAGGGAAGCCATGGACGCAGATCGCCTGAGGGAGAGCTTCGCGCGGGTCGCCCAGCACGGCGACAACGTCGCCCTGTTCTTCTATTCCGATCTGTTCCTGCGCTACCCGCAGACCAGGGACCTGTTCCCGGTGTCCATGACGGCGCAGCGGGATCGCCTGCTGCGGGCGTTAGGCAAGATCGTGGCCGAGGCCGACCGCGTCGATGAGCTCGCCGCATTCCTGCGGGATCTAGGTCGCGATCACCGCAAGTTCGGCGCCATCGCCGACCATTTCGGCCCGGTCGGCGAGAGCCTGCTGGCTACCCTGGCGCACTTCAGCGGCGCGGACTGGACACCAGAGTTAGCCGCGGACTGGAAGGCGGCCTACGAGCTCGTCGCGAAGGTCATGATCGACTCGGCCCGGGAGGATTCCCGGCATAGCCCCCCGTTCTGGCATGCGACGGTGATCTCCCACGAGCGGCGCTCCTTCGATATCGCTGTGTTCCGGGTGGCGGTTCAGGAGCCGTTCCCGTACCGCCCCGGCCAGTCCGTCGCGATCGAGTCGCCGCTGCGCCCCCGGATCTGGCGCTGCTACTCGATGGCCAACGCGCCGCGCGAGGACGGCACCGCGGACTTCCACGTCCAGCTCGTGGACGGCGGCACGCTGAGCATGCCCCTCGTCCGCGGGATCACCGTCGGCTCGCGGCTGCGGCTCGGCCCGCCGACCGGGGTATTCGCGCTCCCCGACGCCCCCCGCCGCGATGTGCTGCTCATCGCGGGCGGCACTGGGCTGGCCCCGGTGAAGGCCATCACTCAGCAGCTTGCCCAGCTCAGCGACCCGCCTCAGGTGCACCTGTTCTTCGGGGCCCGCGACGCGAACGCGCTGTATGACCTGGCCGAGCTGGAGAAGCTGGGCGCTACCGCGCCCTGGCTGACCATCACCGGCTGCGTGTCCGACGACCCCGCCTACCCGGGCGAGCGCGGTGTCCTGCCCGATGTCGTGGCCCGCGGCGGCCCGTGGGGCGGCCGCGACGCCTACCTCGCCGGGCCCACGCCGATGATCAAGGCCATGTCCGCGCGACTGAGGTCGCTGGGCGTCCCGCAGGATCAGATCCACCTAGAGGACTTCGGTTGGAGCGAGTCATGAGCATGATGTCGCGCGCCGAGCAGAGACTGACCCCGGACGTCGTCCACTCGGTCTCGTTCAGCGCGGCGCGCCTGGGCCGGCGCGGATTCGATGAGGAACACGTCCGGGCGTTCTGCCACCAGGTAGAGGAAGAGCTGGTCATGCTGCTCAACGAGCGCACGGCCCTGCAGGAGGAGGTCAACCGGCTCCGGCGGCGGGTGCTCGGCAGGGCCGCCGACGACAGCGAGGCGGCCTACGGCCGGGACGACGCCCATATCCAGGCCGTTGGCATCCTGTCGCGGGCCCAGCAGACCGCCGATCACTACGTCGCCGAGGCGCAGGAGTACAGCAGGCACCTGGCGCAGGATGCGCGGCGGCGCCGGGACGAGATCCTGGCGGAGGCCCGCTCGCACGCCGATCTCGTGCTGGAGGAGGCCCATCGCGCGGCCAGCCAGGCGGCGCAGGCCGCCATGGCCGCGCCCGTGGCCGAGCAGGAAGGCAACCGCCGGGAGCTGGAGGCCGAGCTGGCCTACCTGCGGACCTTCAGCGACGTGTACCGGACCCACCTGCGCGCCTACCTCGACGCGCTGCTGCGCAACGTCGATGAGTGGGAGCACGCGGAGAAGTCGTCGCTATCCGCCGTACGCGCCGACCTGCCCCGGCTGGCCAGCCCCGGCCCTTAGTCATCCATAACGAGGTCATCCATAACGAGGCCCCCGCCCGTCGCCCGCCGACCGGCTGTCAGGGCGGGGCCGTCCATGACAGCAGGCCCGGCCGCCCGGCCGAACTCGTCGCAGTGGATGCGGCGCAGCGAGAGTCCCGCCATGAACAGCGCGCGCCGCATCCGCGCGACCACCTGCGGTGCCCCGCACAGGTACGCCCGTGCCCGGGCGGCCCCCGGCAGGCCTGTGAGCTCGGCCGCCACCGCCGTTACGATGTCCTCGCCGCGCGACCGCAGGCAGGCGCGCGAGCGAACCGGCGGCGGCCAGGTCCCCATGGGCATCAGCGGCCCGCCTCCGAGCAGGACCACCGGGCCGCGGTGCCCGTGGGCGAGCGCGTCGCGTGCGATGGCGGCCAGCGGCGCGAGCCCGGCCCCGGTCCCGGCCAGCAGCAGCGGGCAGTCAGGCTCGTCCGGCCGGTAGTAGCACGACCCGCCCGGACGGCCCAGGCCGACCGGGTCGCCGCGAGCGGCGTCGGCCAGCCAGCCGCTCATCGCTCCGCCCGGCTGCACGCGGACGTGAAACTCGATGCCGTGGTCGCGGGCCTCGGCTGGCAGGCTGGCGATGGAGTAGACGCGGACGATCCCGGCGGGCGCGCGCACGGCCATGTGCTGCCCGGCCCGGAAGTCCAGCGGGTGCCGCGGCCGGACCCGGACCCGGAGCACGCCGGTCCCGGTCGGCTGGACGGACAGCAGCTCGGCTGGCGCGAACACCTCCGCGTCGGCCAGCGCGACCGTCAGGTCGCCGCCCGGCCGGGCCGTGCAGGCCAGGAAGTACCCGTCAGCCTGCAGGGCATCATCCAGGCCCGCGCGGCCAGCCGGGCCCGGATCCCCGTGCAGCACGCGCAGGAGGCAGGCGCCGCACAGGCCGGCCCGGCAGGCCGCCGGCAGCTCGATGCCGTGCCGGGTCAGGACCTCCAGAACCGTCTCGCCCGGATGAAACTCCAGCTGATCCCCGCTGTGATCACCGCTGACGGTGAGTCGCATGCCCGGTCAGCGGTTCAGGATGTCGCTTCGGACGCTGTCGGCCGTGGCACCTGCGGCGGCGATGTCGGCCTCGGGGATGCCCAGCTCTCTCAGCGTCTGCGCGAGGTAGCCGATGACCAGGTCGACGTGCCGGTCGGTGAGGCCGCTGAGCGGCCCGTGCGCGGTGCGCAGGTCGCGTCCGGTGTAGGCGGTCGGGCCACCGAGGGCCATGCAGAGGAAGGCCGCCTGCTTGGCGATCTGCCCGTCCATGTCGACGTCGTCGAAATAGCGGACGAGCGCGGGGTCGGCTAACACCTTGCGGTAGAAGATCTCGGTGGCCGCCATGATGGCAGGTGCTCCGCCGAGCCGGTCATAGAGGCTGGTTTGCGTCGTCATGGTCAGGTGTATAGCGGCCGGCGGACCGCATGGCAATACTCCAGGTGAAAATTGCGTCATGCAAGAGGCGCCACAACAGGCCGCGACAACAGGCGCCACAACAGGCCGCGACAACTCATGCCCGCGCCCGGCGGGCCGGACCGCCAGGGCTGCTGCTCGCTACCGGATAACCTGGGGTCCCTAAGGACGGCCATGAGCGAGGACGGCGGCCATACGTGTTCGAGACACTTTCTGATCGGCTCACCCAGGTCTTCACGTCCCTGCGCGGACACGGACGCCTGTCGCCCGCCGATATCGACGCAACCTGCCGCGAGATCCGGATCGCGCTGCTGGAAGCGGACGTGGCGCTGCCCGTGGTCCGCCAGTTCATCGCGAACGTCCGGGAACGCGCGTCCGGGGCCGAGGTCTCCGAGGCGCTGAACCCCGCCCAGCAGGTCATCAAGATCGTCAACGAGGAGCTCATCACCATCCTGGGCGGCGAGGCCCGGCGGCTGCGCTTTGCCAAGGTCCCGCCCACCGTCATCATGCTGGCGGGCCTGCAAGGGTCCGGTAAGACCACGCTGGCGGGCAAGCTGGCGCTCTGGCTCAAGGCGCAGGGCAACACGCCCCTGATGGTGGCCGCCGACCTGCAGCGGCCCAACGCCGTCCAGCAGCTCCAGGTGCTCGGCGAGCGCGCGGGCATCCCGGTGTACGCGCCCTATCCCGGCAACGGCGTGGGCGACCCGGTCGAGGTGTCGCGCCGGTCGGTCGATGAGGCCAGGCGCCTCATGCACAACATCGTCATCATCGACACCGCGGGCCGGCTGGGCATCGACGAGGAGATGATGCAGCAGGCCGCCAACATCCGCGACGCGGTCGACCCGGACGAGATCCTGTTCGTCGTCGACGCGATGATCGGCCAGGACGCGGTGCAGACCGCGCAGGCGTTCCTGGATGGCGTTGGCTACGACGGCGTGGTGCTGACCAAGCTCGACGGCGACGCCCGCGGTGGCGCCGCGCTCTCGATCGCGCAGCTCACCGGCAAGCCGGTGATGTTCGCGTCGTCCGGCGAGAAGCTGGAGGAATTCGACCTCTTCCACCCCGACCGGATGGCGTCGCGCATTCTCGACCTGGGCGACATGCTGACCCTGATCGAGCAGGCCGAGCGCACGTTCGACGCCGATCAGGCCGCCTCCATGGCGGGCAAGCTGGCTTCCGGTGAGGGCTTCACCCTGGAGGACTTCGTCGAGCAACTGGCGATGGTCCGCAAGCTCGGGCCGATCGGCAACCTGCTGGGCATGCTGCCCGGGGCGGCGCAGAATCGCGAGGCGCTCAGCCAGATCGACGACCGGGACCTGGACCGGGCCGCGGCGATCGTTAACTCCATGACCCGTGAGGAGCGACGCAACCCTAAGATCATCAACGGCTCTCGCCGGGTCAGGATCGCCAACGGCTCGGGCGTGACCGTCGGCGAGGTCAACCAGCTGATCGTGCGGTTCCTCGAAGGCCAGAAGATGATGCGCCAGATGATGGGCAGCATCCCCGGCATGGGCGGCATGCGCCGCGGCGGCCAGAAGGCCAGGGGCAAGACCAAGAAGAAGGGCGGCAAGGGCGGCGGCCGCCCGGCCGGCGCACCCGGCAGCCGCGCGGGCGGCCCGGCCGGAACTCAGCCGACCGCTCAGCCGGCCGCTCAGCCGGGAGCGCCGGGCGCCCCCGGCCCGGGCCAGCTGCCGGCCGGCTTCGGGCGAGGCCCGGCCGGGCTGCCCGGCCCGGCGGGCGAGGGCGGATTCCAGCTGCCTGCTGGGTTCAGGTCGCCCCCGCCGAACCTGCCGGCGGGACTGCGCGGCCCGCAGTCGGGCCGGCGCGGTGACTCCGGCCGGAAGGGGCGCTAGCTGCCTGCTCGCCCGGCCGCACACCGGTGCCGGGCCGGGGGTTCCGCCTGGTGATTACGCGCCGGCGGGGCGCGTCTGGCAGAATGTGCACGCTATGATCGGCCGCGCGAGGCCCTCTCTGCATCTCGCTGAGCCGGACCCATCTGGGCGGCACGTCCGGAACCCCACCCGTTCACGTCCGCCGCCCGACACCGAATCCGCTGGGAGAAGACCACAGCCGTGGCTGTCAAGATCAAGCTGAAGCGCCTGGGCAAGATCCGGGCGCCGTACTACCGGATTGTCGTGGCCGACGCCCGCACCAAGCGGGATGGCCGCGCCATCGAGGAGATCGGCAAGTACCACCCCAAGGCCGACCCATCGTTCATCGAGGTGAATTCCGAGCGCGCTCAGCACTGGCTCTCGGTTGGCGCGCAGCCGACCGACCCGGTTCGCAAGCTCCTGGAGATCACCGGCGACTGGCAGAAGTACAAGGGCCTGCCGGGCACCGAGGGAACGCTGCGGGTCGCCGAGCCCAAGGCGGACCGGAAGGTCGCCTTCGCGGCCGCGCTGCAGGAGACCCTGGACGACAGCGGCGCGACGACCAAGGCAAAGGCCCGGGCCAAGGGCGGCGACTCCGCCTCCGCAAAGACCGCCAAGGCCGGGAAGCCGGAGAAGGCTGAGCCGGCGGCCAAGGCTGAGCCGGCGGCCAAGGCTGAGAAGCCTGGCCAGGCCGAGAAGACGGAGCCTGCTGAGGCGGCCGCCACGCCGGACGCACCGCAGGCGGCCGGAGACGCCGCCGCCGACTCGGCGCCCAGCGAGGGCTGACATGCTCGAGGAGGCCCTGGAGCACCTGGTCAAGGGCATTGTAGAGTTCCCGGACGATGTACGGGTGGACAGCCGCGGCATGCGCCGCGGCCGGGTCCTGGAGGTCCGGGTGCACCCCGACGACCTCGGCAAGGTCATCGGGCGGGGCGGCCGGACCGCCAGGGCACTGCGCACCGTCATCGGCTCGCTGGCCGGAGGCTCCTACGTGCGCGTCGACCTGCTGGACACCGACGAGATCCGCTAGCGGCCATGCAGCTGGTCGTCGGCCGGATAGGTCGGCCGCACGGTATCCGCGGCGACGTCACGGTCGACGTCCGGACCGATGATCCCGAGCTGAGGTTCGCGGCGGGCTCCGTTCTTCAGACGGATCCTGCCGCGAACGGCCCGCTCACAGTCGCCGCGGCCCGCTGGCACTCCGGGCGGCTGCTGGTGTCCTTCGCCGGAGTCGGGGACCGCGACGAGGCGGACGAGCTGCGCGGCCTGCTCCTGCTGGTGGAGTCAGATGACCTCGGAGATGACGGCGATCCGGATGAGTTCCGCGATTTCCAGCTCATCGGGCTGGCCGTCCTGACCACCGCGGGCGAGCCGGTCGGCCAGGTCGCCGACGTCCTGCACCACGGCCAGGATCTCCTGGTCATCAAGGGTGCCGGAGACCGGTTGGGGGCCGAGATCCTGGTGCCGTTCGTGGCGCCGCTGGTGCCGGAGGTGGACGTCGCCGCCGGCCGCCTGGTCATCGACCCGCCGCCAGGCCTGCTGGATCCGGGCAGCGTTAGCTAGGCAGGAGGAAGCGCCCTGCGGATCGACATCATCACCATCTTCGGCGAGTACTTCCGCCCGCTGAACGCGTCGCTCATCGGCAAGGCCGTCCAGCGAGGCGATATCGCGTTGCGCGTCCATGATCTACGTGACTGGACCAGCGATGTGCACCACTCCGTGGACGACGCGCCGTTCGGCGGCGGCCCGGGCCTGGTGATGAAGCCGGAGCCATGGGGCGAGGCGCTGGACGCGATCGTCCCGCCCGGCCAGCGGGCGCGCCTGATCGTGCCCACGCCGGCCGGCGTCCCGTTCAGCCAGGCGCTGGCCGCGCATTACGCGGCGCAGCCCTGGCTCGTGTTCGCCTGCGGTCGCTACGAGGGCATAGACGCGCGGGTCACCGAGGAAGCCCGGTCGCGGATGGACGTGGACGAGGTGAGCATCGGCGACTACGTCCTGCCGGGTGGCGAGTCGGCGGTGCTGGTGATGACCGAGGCGATCTGCCGGCTGCTGCCCGGGGTCATTGGTAACGTTCAGTCCGCCTCCGACGACTCGTTCGGCGGCGGACAGGGCCCGATGGCCGGCCTGATCGAGGGGCCCGCCTATACCCGGCCACGGGTCTGGCGCGGCCGGGAGGTGCCCGAGGTGCTGCTGTCCGGAGATCACGCGGCCATCGCGAGATGGCGGCGTGACTGCGCCCTGCGGCGGACGGCGGAGAACCGCCCTGACCTAGTAGGACGCCTCATAGGACCGGATACCGGCAGCCTCAGCGACCACGATCGGGCGGTGCTGGCCGAGGCTGGTTTTCCGGTCAGCGGCTAAGGTGTGGCACACTGAAAGTCGCCTCGCCCTAGGAGTACTCTGCCGGGGCGCTGCCGGACGCCTCCGCCCGGCGCAATGAGACCGACGAGACCGACTCGAGCGCGAACGCATGCGTGCGCGTGATGACTACTGAGGAACCGTAGCGATGCACACCGCGATTGCCGAGCTTGAGCAGGCACAGATCCGTTCCGACGTCCCGGATTTCCGGCCGGGCGACACCCTCCGCGTACACGTCAAGGTCACCGAGGGAACCCGCTCCCGCGTCCAGGTCTTCCAGGGCGTGGTGATCCGGCGCCAGGGCGGCAGTTCGCGCGAGACGTTCACCGTCCGCAAGGTCAGCTACGGCGTGGGCGTGGAGCGTACCTTCCCGGTGCACACCCCGGTGATCGACAAGATCGAGGTTGTCACGCGCGGCCGGGTCCGCCGGGCCAAGCTCTACTACCTTCGCTCCCTGCGCGGGAAGGCCGCCCGGATCCGGGAGCGCCGCGAGGTCACCGCGCGCTAGCGGCCTGCTGCCCCGAACCACCGCTCATCGGACTGCCGTCCGGAGCAAGCCGCCGGGCGCCGGTCGCTGCCAGGGTCGGCCCGGCGCCGGCAGGCTGGCCGCGCACAGAACGCGAAGGTGACACTGGATGCTCTCCCGCACGGTGCCAGGCCACTCAGTGTCAGCAAGGTCAGTGTCAGCAAGGTCAGTGCTAACGGGCTCGGCTGTCCATGGCGGGTGAGACTGACGCTGGTCCGGGCGCCCCTGGCGACGCTGCCCCGGCCCCAGCCTCCACCGCGCCGGGGACGGGGACGGGTGCCAGGGGCCGGTCGTTCTGGCGAGAGCTTCCGGTCCTCATCGTGGTGGCGCTCGTTATCGCGCTGATCATCAAGACCTTCGTGGTCCAGGCCTTCTACATCCCCTCCGGGTCCATGCAGAACACGCTGGAGATCGGGGACAAGGTCCTGGTCAACAAGCTCATCTACCACATCCGCCCCATCCATCCCGGCGACATCATCGTGTTCGACGGCGCGGGCTCCTGGGACGCGCCCGCGCCCGCGACGACCAGCAGCGATCCGGTCGTCCGGCTCTACGATGTGACCCTCCGCCCGCTGCTGCGCTCGATCGGCGGCCTGTTCGGCACCGCACCGGGACAGACCGACTACATCAAGCGGGTGATCGGCGTCCCTGGCGACCATGTGGCCTGCTGCAACGCCCAGGGCCAGGTCACCGTCAACGGCGTGCCCCTGCACGAGCAGAGCTATCTCTATCCTGGTAACACGCCGGGCGAGGCGCCGCTGGGTGAGTCCGGGCATTTCAGCCTCACGGTTCCGCCGGGACGCCTGTGGGTGCTGGGCGATCACCGGGCCATCTCGGACGACTCCCGGGGCCATGTCGACGATCCGGGAGACGGGACAATCCCCGAGAGTAAGGTCATCGGGCGCGCGTTCCTGCTCGTGTGGCCGCCGCGCCGGTGGCAGATCCTGCGGATACCAGGGACCTTCCAGCAGCCGGGCATCGTGGCCCAGGCGCCGGCCCGGCGGGCCTCGGCGAGCGTGGCCTCGACGGGGGTGGCCTCGGCGAGCCTGGCCTCGAAGGGGGTGGCCGGGGCCGTCGCGCCGGTCCTGCCGCTCGGGGGCGGCCTCGCGGGTGCGATCCCCGTGGCGCTGCTGCGGCGGCGACTCCGTTTCCGCCCGCGTCGGCGGTTCCGCCGGGGGCGCGCCGGAGGTGCGGGCTGACTTCCCGCTGGCCGGTCCCGCCGGCTGCCGCCTGGCGGTCGCCACCCCCGGGGATCATCGGCTGATCGCGGGGACGGCGACCCGATCCCGAGGACGATATGGCCAGCCTTTGCCGTGCATGCGTGCAGAATGCGAACTGCGCCCGGCCGGAGATTTGCCGAGTCGGTGCCCGCTGGCGTCGTCCGTCCTAGTCTCCGGCGCTAGGCTCGATCCCGACATGGACGACGACCAGAGCATGCGCGATCGCGTGGCCGGGCCGCAGGGCACGGGTGATCAGGCCGGGGACGGCCCCAAGCCTGGCAGGCCGCCGACTGCCTCCCGCGAGGCGCTGGCCACTGACGCCGCAGCCGGGGAGCAGGTCGGCCAGGACCCGCCCAGTCAGGGCCAGTCCGTCCGAGATCAGGCCGGTCAGGGCGGTGCCGGTCAGGCTGGTGCCGGTCAGGGCGGTGCCGATCAGGGCGGTGCCGGTCAGGGCGGTGCCGGCGAGGCTGGTCAAGCGAAGCCGGTTGGCGAGGAAGCCGCCGGAAAGAAACGCCGCGGATTCTGGCTGGAACTTCTGGTGCTCGTCGTGGTGGCACTGGTCATCGCGCTGGTGATCAAGACCTTCGTGGTGCAGGCGTTTTACATTCCCTCGTCCTCCATGGAGGACACGCTGCTGGTTGGCGACAAGGTCCTGGTCAACAAGGTCGTGTACCACGTTCGCCCGATTCACGCCGGCGACATCGTCGTGTTTGACGGTGCGGGCTCCTGGGATCAGGTTCCGCGTAGCGCCGCGCCTAGCTCGAACCCGCTTGACCGGCTGTACCGGGCTACCCTGCTCCCGCTTTCCCGCTCAATAGGCGGACTTTTCGGCACCGCGCCGGGGCAGACCGACTACATCAAGCGGGTCATCGGCGTCCCTGGCGACCATGTGGCCTGCTGCAACGCCCGGGGTCAGGTCACGGTCAACGGCGTCGCCCTGCATGAGAAGTCGTACCTGTATCCGGGATCGGCGCCCTCACAGATCAGGTTCAGCATCACGGTCCCGCCGGGCCGGCTGTGGGTGATGGGTGACTACAGGCTGGTCTCCGACGACTCCCGCCTGCACACGGCTGATCCCGGCGCCGGCACGATCCCGGAGAACAAGGTCATCGGCCGGGCCTTCATGATCGTCTGGCCGCCGGATCGCTGGCGGATCCTGCAAATACCCGCCACCTTCGGCCAGCCCGGAGTCACCAAGTCGGCGGCGGCTGCTCTCGGCGCCCTAGGCGCGCGGGCCGGGGCGGCGGCGCCGTACCTTCCGCTCGGGGGCGGCCTCGCCGTGGCGTTCCCCGTAACCTGGCTGCAGCGGCGGGTCCGGACGCGCCGTCGGCTGCGCCGCCGCGTTCGAGGTCCCGGCTCCTTGCGGTCCGGCTCCGTGCGGTCCGGGTCCGTGCGGTCCGGGTCCGTGCGGTCCGGGTCCTTGCGGTCCGGTTCCGTGCGACGCAGTGTCCTGCACCGCCGTGCCCCGTGGTCTCGGTGACGCAGTGCAGGCCGTCACCCGACGACCCGTCGGCTATACGCCCAGGAGCGACAGCGGGCTGGCCGGATATGAGCGCATTCTGGCCCGGGCTGGACTCACCCCGGTCGCCGGCGTGGACGAGGCGGGCCGCGGGGCCTGTGCAGGCCCGCTCGTAGTGGCGGCGGCCGTGCTCAGGCCGCCCAGGTCAGGGGGTATCCCCGGCGTTCCGGGCCTGGCCGACTCCAAGGCCCTGTCGGCGCGGGCCAGGGAGGACACCTACCAGCAGATCATGAACGCGGCACTGGACTGGAGCGTGGTGGTCATCCCGCCCGGCGATATCGACCGGTTCGGGCTGCATGTGTGCAACGTCGGCGGGATGCGGCGGGCACTGGCAGGCCTGAACGGCCGACCGGGCTATGTCCTCACGGACGGATTCCCGGTGCGCGGACTGGCGGTCCCCGCGCTGGCCATGTGGAAGGGAGACCAGGTGGCAGCGTGTGTCGCCGCCGCGTCGGTCATCGCCAAGGTCACCAGGGACCGGATCATGTCCACCCTGCACGCGGACCACCCCGTCTACGGATTTGCCCGGCATAAGGGCTACTCGACCCCAAGCCACATGAAGGCGCTGGCCGAGCACGGGCCGTGCGCCGAGCATCGCCGTTCATTCGTCAACGTGGGCGGCCTCGTCCGGGCCCCGGACGAGGCGATCGCGGGCCTGGCTGACACCGCCGACGGCACCAGCCAGGCCGCCGACATGAGCGGCGAGCCAGAGGACGGGCACAATGGCCCTATCGTTGACGTCATCGGGGAGTACGCCTGGCCGGCGGCGAGCCTCGCGTCAGGGGCGCGCGGCGCCTGATCGGAGGGAGGAAGATGAGCGCGGAGGATCTCGAGAAGTACGAGACCGAGATGGAACTCCAGCTCTACCGCGAGTACCGCGACGTGGTCGGGCTGTTCAGCCATGTCGTCGAGACCGAGCGCCGCTTCTACCTCACCAATCAGGTCGAGCTCAACGTCCGCAGCACCGAGAACGGCGAGGTTTTCTTCGAGGTCACCATGCAGGACGCCTGGGTCTGGGACATGTATCGCCCCGCGCGGTTTGTGAAGAATGTTCGGGTCGTCACGTTCAAGGACGTTAACGTCGAAGAGCTGGCCAAGAGCGACCTGCAGATCCCCGAGGATAAGTAACCCGCCTCCCAGGCCGGTCCCGCCTCCCAGGCCGAAGCACGGTGGGTCGAAGCACGGGGTACTGACAATCCGGCGCGGTTTCGCACAGCCCGGCCCCGGTGACATCCCCGTTCCCCAGCGGTCATCTTGCCGCGGCAGTCACCCGCGCTCCTCCGGCACTGTCGGGACCGGAGGTGGTGTGCATGAATGCCAAGGACGCGCTGGGCAGGCAGGGCGAGCAGCTCGCAGCCGAGCATCTGGAGCGCTCCGGCCTGCAGATACTCGACCGGAACTGGCGATGCGCGGCAGGCGAGATCGACATCGTCGCCGCGAATGGCCGCGTGCTGGTGATCTGCGAGGTGAAGACCAGGTCGGATACCAGGTACGGCACCCCGCTGGAGGCCGTCAGCGCTCGCAAGCACAGCAGGCTGCGACGGCTGGCGGTGCGCTGGGTACTGGCGCACGGCGTGTTGTACGACGAGATCCGGATCGACGTCATCGGCGTGCTCAGGGTCGCGCCGGGCGAGTTCACCATCGATCATGTCCGTGGGGTGGGCTAGATGGCGCTGGCTCGTACCCATGCCATGGCTCTGGTCGGCGTCCGCGCTCACCTGGTCGAGATCGAGGCGGATATCGAGAACGGCCTGGTCGCGCTCCTGCTGGTCGGCCTGCCGGACACCGCGCTGCGAGAGGCGAGAGACCGGATCAGGTCAGCGATCGTCAACAGTGGCGAGGCGTGGCCGCAGCGGCGGATCACCGTCGGCCTCTCGCCGGCCAGCCTGCCCAAGCGCGGCAGCGGCTTCGACCTCGGCCTGGCCGCCGCCATCATGGCCGCGGCGGGTGCGGTTCCGGCGGACCGGCTGAGCGGGATGGTCTTCCTGGGCGAGCTCGGGCTGGATGGCCGGGTGCGGGCGGTCCCCGGAGTACTGCCGGCCGCGGCGGCCGCGGCCGAGGCCGGATTCCAGGCCATCGCAGTCCCCCCGGAGAACGTGGGTGAGGCCACGCTGGTGCCCGGGCTGCGAGTGCTGTCCACGCCGACACTAGGTGCCCTGCTGGCCTGGCTGCGCGGCAAGCAGCCGTCGGCGGCTAGCGTTGGCGGGGTGGCTGGAACCGCGGCCAGCAGCGCGCCTGGAGCCGGGGCCGGCAGGGTGGCGGTCGCGGAGATGGTGGAGCCCGGCGCTGTCCCGGCGGCGCTTCGCGCGGCCTCGCCAGCGGCGTCCGCGGCGTCCACCGCGGCCGAGTCCGCCGCGGGCCACGGCCGCGACCTCGCCGACGTGATCGGCCAGCCAATGGCGCGCCGGGCCGTGGAGATCTGCGCTGCCGGTGGCCATCATCTCCTGCTGCTCGGACCGCCCGGCGTCGGCAAGACCATGCTCGCCGAGCGGTTACCGACGATCCTGCCGCCGCTGGAACTGGCCGCGGCCCTGGAGGTCAGCTCGATCCACTCCGTCGCCGGCACGCTGCCGCCCGGCCGCCCGCTGATGACCGAGCCGCCGTTCTGCGCGCCGCACCACACGGCCACCAAGGCGGCGATCGTCGGGGGCGGCAGCGGCGTCATCCGGCCTGGCGCAGCCTCCCTCGCTCACCACGGCTGCCTGTTCCTGGACGAGGCCCCGGAATTCGGCCGGGACGTGCTAGATGCGCTGCGCCAGCCCCTGGAGTCCGGCGAGGTGATCATCGCCCGGTCCGGCCTGACCGCCGTGTTTCCTGCCCGGTTCACGCTCGTCCTGGCGGCCAACCCGTGCCCGTGCGCGCGAGCGTCCACCGTGGGGTCGACTTGTACCTGCACGCCGATGGTGCGGCGCCGCTACCTGGCCCGGCTGTCGGGCCCGCTGCTGGACCGGGTGGACGTCAAGGTGGAGCTGCTGCCGGTGGGCCGGACCGAGCTGCTGAGCGACCGCCAGTTTGCCGAGCCGAGCGCGGTGGTGGCCGCGCGGGTAGGGGAGGCGCGGCTGCGGGCGGCGCGGCGGCTGCGCGGCACCCGGTGGCGACTGAACGCCGAGATTCCCGGTGCCGAGCTGCGCCGCACGTTCCGTCCCGCGCCGGGCGCGCTCGCGCCGCTGGAGCGGGCCCTGGACCTGGGCGAGATCAGCGCCCGGGGCGTTGATCGCATCGTCCGGTTGTCCTGGACCCTGGCCGACCTAGCCGGAGTGCACCAGCCGGGGACGCCGGAGATCGGCTATGCGCTCGGGCTGTGGCTCGGAGTGGGGCAATGATGCGGGCCGGGCAGGATCGGCTGGCCAGGATCGTGCTCAGTTTCGTGGCCGATCCCGGCGACCCGGTGCTCGGCGCCTTGCTGCGGTCCTGTACCCCCGCGGACATCACCGGCGTGCTTTCCTCCTCAGCCGATCCGCGAGCCGCGCTCCCGGGCGGCAGCCGCGAGATACCCGGTCTTAGCCGGGCGTTCGAGCGGTGGCGGGCGCGACTGGACCAGGTCCCGTCCACGGGACGGCTGGCCGCCTGGGACCGGGTCGGGCTGCGGCTGATCTGCCCGGGTGAGCCCGAGTGGCCGACGCAGCTCGATGATCTCGGTGCGGCCCGTCCCGTCGTCTTGTGGCTGCGGGGAGCCGCCGACCTGCGTTACGCGTGCTTGCGGTCGGTTTCGGTGGTCGGTTCCCGGGCCGCGACGGCGTACGGATCCCATGTGGCCACCGAGATGGCGGCGGCTGTCGCCGAGCGGGGCTGGAGCGTCGTCTCCGGTGGCGCTTTCGGCATTGACAGCTGCGCTCACCGCGGCGCCCTGGCTAGCGACGGGCTCACTGTCGCCGTCCTGGCCAGCGGCCTGAACTACGGCTACCCGCGCGGCCATCACGACCTGTTCGCCGCGATCGCGGCCCAGGGTGCGCTGGTCAGTGAGTGCCCGCCGGATCGGGCGCCCACCCGGCCGGGATTCCTCGTCCGGAACCGGATCATCGCGGCGCTGAGCCGGGGAACCGTCGTGGTCGAGGCCGCGCTGCGCAGCGGGGCGCTTAACTCCGCCAAGCACGCCCGTGAGCTGCGGCGGCCGCTGATGGCCGTGCCGGGGCCGGTCACCTCGGATCAGTCCGCCGGCTGCCACGAGCTCATCAGGGAGGCGGGCGCGCTGTGCGTCACTGGGGCCAGGGACGTCATCGAGCACGTATCGCCCGTCGGCACGGACCTGGCCGGGCCGCGGCTGGGTCCTGCCGTGCCGCGAGAT
>DATKRH010000213.1:0-15525 GCA_035532295.1 Streptosporangiaceae bacterium | reverse complement strand
GCGCACTGAGGAGATCTTGCTCGACACGAGAAGTACATACGCGTTCTCGAGCACTGCCTCTTGTCGCTCAACGTCGGTGGCGAAGTACGGGGCGATGTAGCCCTTGTCAAAGCGCATTCCCTCGACGAGGTCCATGTCCATCCCAAAGGACTGGCTCTCTTCGACGGTGATGACGCCGTCCTTGCCGACCTTGTCGAACGCCTCAGCGATCAGGGCGCCGATCTTGGGGTCCTGAGCGGAGACCGTCGCGACGTTCGCGATCTCGCTCTGCTCCTCGACCTCCCGGGCCGACTTGAGCAGGGCCTCGGAGATCGCGGCGGACGCGGCGTCGATACCGCGCTTGAGCGCCAGCGGGTTGGCACCGGCCGTGACGCTGCGCAGGCCCTCGTGCACCATGGCCTGAGCCAGCACCGTGGCCGTGGTCGTGCCGTCACCGGCCACATCGTTGGTCTTGGTCGCTACCTCCCGGGCAAGCTGGGCGCCCAGGTTCTCCTGCGGGTCCTCCAGTTCCACCTCACGGGCGACGGTCACGCCGTCGTTAGTGATGGTGGGAGCGCCCCACTTCTTGTCGATGACGACATTGCGGCCCTTGGGTCCCAATGTCACCTTGACGGCGTCGGCGAGCCGGTTCACACCGCGCTCTAGCGCACGCCGTGCGTCCTCGTTGAAATCCAAGCTCTTGGCCATTGAGCACCTCAGCCTTATCGCGGGAATGTGGTGTCACGCGGGGGGCGGGCGGCCACCTTGCCGTCCTGCCCATTGCGCACGCGTGCCCGGCACGGGACATCACCCGGGCCGGGCACGAGCACGTTCCGCTTAATTACTTCTCGATGACGGCGAGCACATCGCGCGCGGAGAGCACCAGGTACTCCTCGCCGTGGTACTTCACCTCGGTGCCCCCGTACTTGCTGTACAGGACAATGTCACCGACCTGGACGTCCATCGGAACACGCTTGGCGCCAGCGTCGTCGAACCGACCCGGGCCGACAGCCAGGACTTCGCCCTCCTGGGGCTTCTCCTTGGCGGTGTCCGGGATGACCAGGCCGGACGCGGTGGTCTGCTCAGCCTCGAGCGGGCGCACCACGATCCGGTCTTCGAGCGGCTTGAGAACAACCTTGGTGGCGGTCGTCACGATCTGACCTCCCCCTCCGAAAAGGGCTAGCTGAATGTTTAGAGAGGGCGACCATGCCGGCCTGTCGTCGCGGGTGCCAGACCAACCTTGTCGCGTTAGCACTCTACCTTAGTGAGTGCTAGTTCCGAACACTAACGTCGCACCGCGCGCCCGTCAAACCTCCGGCGCCCGCGGGCGTCATCCTGGCGCTCCGTGCCCACCGTACTACGCTGCGGAATCGACAGCGGCCGACTGGCCCGCAGATCCTGGAGGCCCGATGATTATCCACGGGGACGCCGCGGCCGGGGACGCCGCGGCGGCGGCCGTCCGGGCCGCGCCGCTGCCCGGCGACCTGGGCCCGCTGCGGTCATTCGACCCGGTGACGGTCGGGCACCTGGAGGCTGCGGTATGGGTGGCCTACTACCGGCGGCAGTGGCTGCGCCTGCTCCTGCTGACGGCAGTGCTGGTGCATCGCGCGTTCCGGATGGACTGGCCGCGAACCGTCCATGGCTCCTGGCTGGTGCTGCGCGCCAACCAACTCTGGGCGCCGTACCCGCACAATGACCCCGAGGGTGCCCGGCGCTGCATGCGCCGGTTCTACGCGCTGCTGCGACTGGCCCACGGCGGCCCCGCCGATCCGGCCCGCGCCGCCGTCCTGGAGGTGGACTGGTGGGCCGCGCACCGGACCCAGCAGCATCAGCCCGGCTCCGGCGGCGCGCCCGCGGTGATCACCGCGCTGGTCCGGCTGTATGCCTACCTCTACGGCCTCGACGAGGCAGCCGTCCGGCCCGCGGCGGAGCAGCGGGCCGCGGCCATGACCCTGTCCGACGAGTGGGTCGCCCGGGGCTGCCCGCCGGGCAGTGCCCTACTCGCCGCCGAGCGCGCCGCCCTGGTCCGCAGCTACGCCGCCCTCCTGGCCGCCGTCCACCACTGACGCGCCCAGGCCCCTGGCCTCCCGGGCCTCCCGGCCTCCGACATCGTGGCTGGCCGTTCTCACGGGGTCAGCACGCTGGTGACCGGGAGGGCGGAGTCCGCGGCGAACTCCAGCGACGACGGAGCGGCCCCACGCGCGACCAGCTCGGCGCCCAGGGCGGCCACCATGGCGCCGTTGTCCGTGCACAGCCCCGGCCGCGGCACCCGCAGCGCGATGCCGGCCGTCTCGCACCGCTGCGCGGCCAGGGCGCGCAGCCGCGAGTTCGCCGCCACCCCGCCGCCGATCACCAGGTGGTCGACTCCCTGCGCCCGGCACGCGTCGATCGCCTTGCGGGTGAGCACGTCGGCGACCGCCTCCTGGAAAGAGGCCGCGACGTCGGCCACGGGCACCGGCTCGCCGGCCGCCTCGCGTGCCTCTACCCACCGGGCCACGGCCGTCTTCAGGCCGGAAAACGAGAAGTCAGCGGTCCCGTCCCGGTACTTGCCCCTCGGAAAATTAACGGACATCTTGTCGCCGGCCACCGCCGCCCGGTCAATGTGCGGTCCGCCCGGGAACGGGAGGCCCAGGACCCTGGCCACCTTGTCGAAGGCCTCACCCGCCGCGTCGTCGATCGTCGCGCCCAGCGGCACGATCTCGCCGACGAGGTCGGGCACGAGCAGCAGCGAAGAATGCCCGCCCGAGACCAGCAGCGCGATCGTCGGCGCGGGCAGCGGGCCATGCTCGAGCTGGTCCACGGCGACGTGCGCGGCCAGGTGGTTGACTCCGTACAGCGGCTTGCCCAGCGCCAGGGCATACCCCTTCGCGGCACAGACCCCGACCAGGAGCGCCCCGGCCAGGCCCGGTCCGGCCGTCACCGCGATGGCGTCAACGTCCGCCAGAGTGACCCCGGCGGTGGCCAGCGCCCGGTCGACGGCAGGCACCATCGCCTCCAGGTGCGCCCGGCTGGCGACCTCGGGCACCACGCCGCCGAATCTGGCATGCTCGGCCACGCTGGAGGCGACCGCATCGGCCAGCAGCTCGTGTCCCCGGACGAGGCCGACGCCAGTCTCGTCGCAGGAGGTCTCGATGCCGAGCACCAGCGGGGCGGTCATCGCGTGCCTCGGGTCTGCGCGCCGGCCTGGCCGCCGCTGTCGTCAGCATCACGGCCTGCGCCGGCGGCCAGGTCGAGGCGCATGACCAGCGCGTCGGCACCGGAGGGCTGGTAGTAGCCGTGCCGCACGCCGATCTGCTCGAAGCCGCGCGTGCGATACAGCTGCTGCGCCCGCAGGTTGTCCACGCGTACCTCCAGAAATGCCTCGGCGCAGCCGCGCCGCCTCGCCTCAGTTAGCAGAGCCTCCAGCAGCGCCGTGCCGGTGCCCTGGCCCTGGCTGCGGCCGGTCACCGCGATGGTGACCACGTCGGCCTGGGTGCCGGCGGCGAGCAGGCCGGCGTAGCCGACTACCGTCCCGGCCTCCACGGCAACGAGATAGTGCCGGCTGGCCGGCTGCTGCGCGAGCTCGCTCTCCAGCATTGGCCGGGACCATGCCTCCTCGCCGAACAGCTCCAGCTCGAGCCGGAGGACGGCGTCCAGGTCGGCCGCCGTCATCGCGCGCAGCGGTGCCGGGGTCATGGCGTGACCCGCTTGGGACGGCCGGGCTCCCGGGCGTCCGGCCGACGCAGGTAGAGCGGCTGAGGTGGCGCCGCCGGAGTCCCGGTGGCTATCCGCTGCGCCGCGATGGCGGCCAGCCGGGAGGCCGCCGGATACCGGGGCTCGATCGGCTCCGCGTCCAGCTCCGGGTAGAGCACCGCGCCCTCGCCCGCCACCGGCAGCCCGGCCGGGAGGTCGCGCATGGAACTCACCTCCGGCCCGGTGACCCGCTCGCCGAAGGCGCTGTAACGGGCCCAGTAGAGCTCCTTGCGGCGGGCGTCGGTGGCAACCAGGAACTCGCGGCCGCCCGCCTGCGCCACCGCGGCGGCGGCGATCACGTCCAGCGTGCAGATGCCGTCGACGCGGATGCCCAGGGCGCTGCCGAGCACCCGCGCGGTGACCAGGCCGGCTCGCAGGCTGGTGTAGGGGCCAGGGCCGGTCCCGACCGCGATCGCGGTCAGGTTACCGGGGGCCGCGCCAGCGGCGCGCAGCGCCTGCTCGATGAACCCCGCCAGCAGCTCGCCATGCCGGCGGGCGTCGATGGCCGACTCCTCCGCCACGATTTGCCGGCCGTCATGCAAGGCGACGGTCACGGCCGGGGTGGCGGTGTCGAATGCAAGCAGTAGCACGGTGGACCAGCCTACGACCAGCCGACTAGCGCCCCGTCCCGCCCGCGGGCCGGCTGGCACCCCCGGACGGGCGGGTCAGCCCCTGACGGCGGGCTCGGCGACGGCCTTAGCCACGACCATGCGGGTGACCGCCAGGGCGCCCGCGCGAAGCTCCGCGACCGAGACCGGCCCGAAGCCGTCGCCCGAGGCCTGGGCCTGCAGCGACACGCTGACGACCACGTTGCGGTCTCTGGCCATGATAGTGATCAGGTCGGTCACCGTATTACCCGCGTGGATGACCTGAAGGGCGGAGAACGCCTGCTTGCCGAGGCCGGCGAGCGGCGTGATCTGCGCAGGCGGCAGCGGGGCCTTCTTGCCGGGATGGGTCAGCTGCTGCTCCGCCACCAGGAACGAATCCTGGGCGTTGGCGGTGGCACTGCCGTCGCCCGCGGCCACCGCGCTGGGCTGGTATGCCTGCGAGGTGATCTCCAAGACCCGGAACACGGGCTTGCTGTCCACCGTGAAGGTGCACTGGCTGGTGCCCGTGCCCGACCCTGCGGGGGTGACCTTGCGGGCGTTGCCGGGCAGGTACTGCCCGAGCAGGGCCGAACTGACCGAGCCGCAGGCGCTGGGCACCGTGCGGTACTCCCCGGCCTGAAGGGTGGTGACAAAGGTGCTGGCCGGCGTGGACTTGCTCAGCCCGTGGATCGCCGCCACCGCCGCGACGATGACCGCCGCCACGATGGCCGTGCCGCACCAGATGTAGACCCGGCGCCGCGACCTGCGCAACCGCGCCGCGGCGGCGCGCCCGCGGCGGCGCGGCACACCGCCATCCTGGGCTGGCTCCGGCTCGTCCAGTCGCGGGGCAGGCGGCTGCAGCCGGCTTCCGCCCGGCCTGGTGGCGTAGATGCTCGGCCCGGCCCACGGCGGCGCGTCGCCCTCGTCGTCGCCCGCGAACGGATCGTGCTGCCGCCACGCCTCGCGCTCGGCGCGCGACGGCCAGTTGCCTCGCGGCTCGCGGCCGGTCTCGGGGTCGCGGGCACCATGACGCCCGGACCGGCCGGACTCTGGCGACCTGGAGGAGCGACGGGGCGGGGAGCCCTGCTGAGCCACGGCGATCCTCCGGGGCGGGACACGGCCGTGCGGGACGGCGAAAAGCTGCTGCGGATCACCGCAGTTTAGTGGTGCGAACGATGCTGGGGCGGACAAGTCGGAACTATGCGCTGCCCGACTGTGCGCTGTCCGGCCCGCCGGACAGCGCCAAACGGGTGGCCCGCGCCGCCCGCCGCCAGCGGTCGCCCCAGCCGACGACCCGTACCATCCTGGCCTCGTCGCCTTCCCCGGCCGCCTGACCACCCCCAGCCGGGCCCGTGCTGGCCGGAACCGTGCTGGCCGGAACCGGGGCGATGGCGATCTCCAGGAAGCTCGCCGCGAGGTCTTCCACCAGCCCCTCGCCCCACTCCACGACGGTGACCGACGTGGCTATGTCGGTGTCCAGGTCCAGATCGTCGACCTCGGCCCGGCTGCCGAGCCGGTAGGCGTCCGCATGCACCAGGTCCGGGCCACCGCGCAGCGAGGGGTGCACCCGGGCGATCACGAACGTCGGCGAGGTCACCGGCCCGCGCACGCCGAGCCCTGCGCCGATGCCCTGCGCCAGCGTCGTTTTGCCCGCGCCTAGCTGCCCCGACAGGACGATCAGGTCGCCCGGCCGCAGCAAGCCGGCGAGCCGCGTCCCTAGGTCACGCATCTGAGCCGCGGTCGGGACGCGCACGCACTCATCGACCGCCGGAGCGCCGCGGTTCCCCTCCGACTGGCGCGCACTCTGGTCCTGCCCGGCCCCCACTGCTAGGCCAGCCTCCGCTTACCGCCGGCCCGGGACAAGGCCCGGGCCACCAGCGCCGTGATCGCCTCGTTGACTACCTCCGGCCGCTCCAGGATCAGCAGGTGGCCCCCGCCGGGTACCAGGATCATGTCGGCGCCCGGGATGCCGGCGGCGACCTCCCCCGCCAGCCGGGCGGAGACAAGCCGGTCGCGGTCCCCGGTCATGACCATGGTCGGCACCCGGCTGAGGACATCCAGCGCGGCCCGCTCGTCGTGGGCGAGCAGGGCCAGGTAGAACTCGGTGACCACGGCAACGGGCGTGGCCCGGATGATCCGCTCCAGGAAGTCCACGACGGTGGGGCTCACGTCGGGATCGCCGAAGGCGAAGTACCTGGTGGACAGGAAGGCGACGTCGCCAGCAGCCTGGCGGCCGCGCTCGATCAGCGCCGCCGGCCCGCGCTGGGACGCGCCGCGCAGGACCGCCGGAGCCGCGTGCCGGACGACCGGGCGCAGCGGCGCGGGCAGCCAGGCGGCGGGGTCGATTCCGGAAGCCGCGGTGGAGATCAGCACGGTGCCGATGACCTTGGTGCCGAACAGTTCAGGCCGCTGGGCCGCCAGGGCCATGATCGTCATGCCGCCCATCGAGTGACCGACGAGCACGACCGGGCAGTCACCCGGCGCGGTCGCGGCCAGCACCAGGCCCAGGTCGGTGCCAAGCCGCTCGATGCTGACCTGCTCAGGGACGCCGTGGTCGGAGTTCCGGCCAGACCGGCCGTGGCCACGCAGATCCCAGAAGACCAGACGCGCCGTACCCGCCAGCGCCTGGCGCTGGTAGTGCCAGATGTCCTGGCTCAGCGTGTAACCGTGGCTGAAGATGATCGTCACCGGGGCGTCGTCGGGCCCGCTGACCTCCGCGTGCAGCGGCACCCCGTCGTCCGCGAGCACGGCGACGGGGCGACCGCGCAGTTGGCCGAACGGCTCGTCGGCGGCGAGATCGGGCCGTAGCCGCAGCCTGCCGACGGCGATCTTCTCGGCCGCGAGGACGACGCCGGCGCTCGCGGCAGCGGCGCCCACGGCCAGCCCGCCCACCTTAGTAAGCTGCCGCCACCTGGCCATTTGTCCTCCCGTCGACAGCCTGCGCCCGATCCTGCTGCGCCCGATCCTGGCCAGAGGTTACCTCGGAGTAGCTTCGAGGGATCTTGCCGGTGAACCTGGTCACGATCTCATAGGAGATCGTCCCGAGGGCATCCGCCCACTCCTGCGCGGTCGGCTCGCCCGCGTCACCGGGCCCGAAGACGATGACCTCGTCGCCCGGCTCCGCCGGCAGGTCACCGAAGTCGATGATCGTCTGGTTCATGTTAACGGTGCCGGCGATCGTGAACCGGTGGCCCCGGACGGACACCTGGGCGGTGTTGGACGCGAGCCGGGGCACCCCCTCGTTGTAGCCGAGCGGGAACACCCCGAGGGTGGCGGGCCCGCTCGTGACGTAGCGGTGCCCGTAAGAGACGCCGGAGCCGGCCGGGACGCGCCTGGTCTCCACGAGCCGGGCGCGCACGGTCATCGCCGGCCGCAGCCAGCCCGGCGCCCCGCCGGGCAGCGTCGACAGTCCCACGATCGCCCCGCCGGGGCGCACCAGGTCGAACCAGGACTCCGGCAGGGTCAGCGTGGCGGGGGTGTTGGCCATGTGCCGTACCTCGGGCCGGGCGCCGGCCTGCTCGGCCAGCTCGACGGCGGCCCGGAACCCGGCCAGCTGGGCGGCGATCGACGGGTGGCCGGGAATGTCCGCGCAGGCGAAATGCGACCAGATGCCGACGATGCGGGCATGACCGGCCGCCTCGGCGGCCCGGGCCTCCCGGACGACCCCTGGCCAGTCGGCGGCCGTGGCGCCGCCCCGGCACATGCCGGTATCCGCCTCCAGGTGCAGCCGGGCGGGCCGGCCCGCCCGGCGCGCGGCCGCGGCGATCTGCCGGACCAGGGTCGCTGAGCCGACCGTGAGGTCGATATCGGCGCCGATGGCCTCCCCGTGCGCCACGTCCCTGGCGCCGATCAGGCAGAGCACCGGGACGGTAACGCCCGCGGCCCGCAGCGCGAGCGCGTCGGTCAGCCGCACGACCCCGAGCCAGCTCGCGCCGCCCGCCAGCGCCGCCGTCGCGGTCGGCAGCAGGCCATGGCCGTAGCCGTCGGATTTGACCACGGCCATCAGCCGGGCGCCACCGACATGCGCGACGAGCGCGGCGGCATTAGCGGTGATCGCATCCAGGTCGATGTGGACCTCTGGGTGACCTTCCATGGAGTTCAGTCTGCCAGCAGTCAGCACTGCCGGCTGGCGGGCTCACGGCCCCCGGCTCGCCAGGCGCCGCCCCGCGCCGCACGGCAGCTGCGTCCGAGGTCATCGGCAGGCCCCGGGAACGCGGAGTGCCCGGCGACTTCCGGCGGCTAGGGTGGGCGCGGTGGGGCTTGCGGCCGCGCCGGACCGGGCCCCGGTAAATGCCAGGAGCGCACCGGATCAGCTGGTGCGGGGAAGTGAGTCACCAGATGCCCGACCTTATTCCGCTGCCCGTCCTGTTCGGCAACCCCGAGCGGGTCAGCCCGAGCATTTCCCCCGATGGCACCCAGCTGGCGTGGATCGCCCCGGATAAGGGCGTGCTGAACGTGTGGCTGGCGCCGGTCAGCGTCGAGTCCGGGCCAGACCTCGCGGCGGCCCGGGTGGTCACCGACGACCATGACCGGGGAATCCGCCAGTTCACCTGGGCGCATGACGGCCGCCATCTGCTCTACCTGCAGGACGCCGGCGGTGACGAGAACTGGCGGCTGCACGACGTCGACGTGACGACCATGCAGCGACGTGACCTGACCCCGTTCGACGGCGTGCAGACCCAGCTGATCGCGACGGAGCGCGATAAGCCGAGCGAGATTCTCATCGGCCTGAACCGCGATAACCCGCAACTGCATGACGTCTACCGGCTCGACCTGGAGACCGGCCTGCTGACCAAGGAGGTCGACAACCCCGGCTTCGTCGGCTGGATCGCCGACGCGCAGATGGTCGTCCGCGGGGCCTTCGCGCCGCAGCCGGACGGCGGGTTCGACCTCCTGGTCCGCGACAGCGTCGACGACGACTGGCGGGTGCTGCTCAGCGTGCCCGCCGAAGACGCGCTGACCACCGACGTCGTCTCCTTCAGCGAGGACGGCAGTTCCCTGCTCATCACGAGCTCGGCCGGAGCGCAGACGGCCCGGCTGGCCCGCCTGGACGTGGCCACCGGCGCGATGCAGGTGCTGGCGCAGGACCCGGAGGCGGACGTCAGCGGGGTCCGGATCCACCCCGACACGCGCGAGCCGCAGATCGTCACCCTGCTCAAGGGCCGCTCGGAGTACCTGGTGCTAGACCCGTCGGTCGCCGACGACCTGGCGGCCATCCGCGCGCTGCACCCGGGCGACCCGATCTTCGAGGGCTCCGATGACGACGACGCCGTCTGGCTGGTCGGCTTCACCAACGACGCTGGCCCGATCCCCTATTACGCCTACGACCGCGCCAGCCGGACCGCTCAGTTCCTGTTCGAGCACCGGCCCGACATCGCGCAGTACGGACTGGCCGCGATGGAGCCGTTCTCGTTTACCGCGCGGGACGGGCTGACCGTGCACGGTTATCTCTCCTTCCCGCCCGGATCCAGGCGGGAAGGCCTGCCGACGGTGCTCAACGTCCACGGCGGCCCGTGGGCGCGCGATGTCTGGGGTTTCAGCTCCGAGGCGCAGTGGCTGGCCAACCGCGGTTACCTCTGTATCCAGGTCAACTTCCGTGGCTCGACCGGCTACGGCAAGGATTTCGTCAACGCCGGCGACCGCGAATGGGGCGCCCGGATGCAGGACGACCTGAGCGACGCCGTGGCGCACGCGATCGGCCAGGGCTGGACCGACCCGGCCAGGGTCGCTATCTACGGCGGCAGCTACGGCGGTTACGCGGCGCTGGCCGGGGCGGCGTTTACCCCCGGCATCTACTGCTGCGCGGTCGACATTGTCGGCCCTTCTAACCTGATCACGCTGATCCAGTCCGTCCCGCCGTACTGGGCTCCGCTGATCGCCCAGTTCCACCGGCGGGTCGGCGACCCGGAGAAGGACGCTGACTTCCTGTGGTCGCGCTCGCCGCTATCGCGGGCCGACAGCATCTCGATTCCGCTGCTGATCGCCCAGGGCGCGAACGATCCGCGAGTCAAGCAGGCCGAGTCAGAGCAGATTGTCGAGGCCCTGCAGAAGGCCGGGATCGAGCACGATTACCTGCTCTTCCCCGATGAGGGGCACGGCTTCGCCAAGCCGGAGAACCGGCTGCGGTTTTACGCCGAGGCGGATCGGTTCCTGGCCCGCTATCTCGGCGGACGCGCCGCGCAGTAGCGCGCTCTCGGCGCGGGCAATCGTCGCGAATGCGGCAATACGGGTAAGCTATGCCTAACCCGCCGGACTGAACGGCACGGACTACGAAATTGACCTGAGCGCGGAGCACGCTCAGGAGTTCAAGACCGCGCTGCAGAGGTATATGGCGGCCGGCCGGAAAGTCGCCGCCCTGCCCCGCCGGGCGGGCCGCGGCGCGCGCCGCGATTCCGGCGCCCCCAGCCCCTCGGCGGTTCGCGAGTGGGCCAAGAGCTGGGCCTAAGGGGCACTGGGCCTAAGGGGCACTGGGCCTAAGGGCACTGCCCTGGGTGACGGTCCTCATGGCCGCCGGCAGCGCCGTGATCAGGTCCGACGCGCCGATGGGCGCGCCCCGGGAGGCCAGCCGCGCGGCGATCCCGTGCAGGTAGGCGGCGGCCGCCGCCGCCCGCGCCGCCGGGATGCCCTGGGCCAGGAGCGCCCCGGCCAGCCCGGAGAGCACGTCACCCGACCCGGCCGTGGCCAGCCAGGCGGACCCCGTGGAGTTCACCAGCACGGCCCCGCCCGGCTCCGCGATGACCGTCGTGGACCCCTTGAGCAGCACGGTGACGCCCAGTTCGGCGGCGGCGGCCGCCGCATGCTCCAGCCGCCGGGCCTCGATGCTCGCGCGGTCGGCCCCCGTCAGCCGGGCCAGTTCTCCCGCATGCGGCGTGATCACGGTCGGCGCGGACCGGGGCAGCAGCTCACGGTGGGCGGCCAGGATGGTGATCCCGTCCGCGTCGACCAGCACCGGCAGGTCCGTGGCGAGGACCGCGGCCAGCAGGCCGGCGGCGTCTTCTCCGGTGCCCATGCCCGGGCCGGCGGCCCACGCCTGCACCCGCCCGGCCGCCTCGATCGAGTGCTCCGGCGCGCTGGCGTCGGTCACCGCCACCACCGCTTCGGGCCAGTGCTGGCGGGCCGCCGTGAGGGCGGACGGCGCGGAGACCAGGCGGACCATTCCGGCCCCGCCGTGGATCGCGCTGCCGGTCGCCAGGACCGCGGCCCCCGTGTACTGCTCGCTGCCTGCCAGCAGGCCGAGCACGCCGCGGCGGTACTTGTCGGACTCCGCGGACGGCCGCGGCAGGATCGCCGCGACGTCGGCGGCCTGCAGCGCGGACACCGCTGGCGGCCCCAGGCTCGGGCCCAGGCCGATGTCGATGAGCTCGACGGTTCCGGCGTGGCTGGCACCCGGGTCAATCAGCAGGCCCGGCTTCCAGGTGCCGAAGGTGACGGTGACATCGGCGCGGATCGCCGGGCCGGCGACCACGCCGGTGTCGGCGTCGACGCCGCTGGGCAGGTCGACCGCGACCACGACCGCTCCGTCGTCGCGGGCGCGCTCGGCCAGGTCAGCCAGCCCGGCCGCGGGCTCGCGCAGCCCGCCGCGGCCGCCGATGCCGAGCAGGCCGTCGATGATCAGGTCAGCCCGGCCGACCGCCGCGGCCACGGCCAGGCCGCCCCCGGCCCCCAGTCGCCGCCCGCCTGCGCCGCGCAGGGCGGCCATGCCACCGGCGTGCACCCGCTCGCCGGCGGCGATGGCGGTCACGGCGCCGCCGCGGCCGGCCAGCAGCGCTCCGGCGTACAGGGCGTCGCCGCCGTTGTCACCGCTGCCGACCAGGATGGCCACCCGCGACCCGTACACCTGGCCCAGCAGGCCCGCGCACACCGACGCCAGGCCCGCGGCTGCCCGGCTCATCAGCGTGCCGCCGGGCAGCCGCGCCATCAGGGCCTGCTCGGCCACCCGGACATCGGCAACCGCGTGCGCGTCTCTCATCGGTGAGCCACCATCCCGGCTATCTCTCCGCCACGACCATGGCTATGCTCACGCCGGCGTCGTGACTTATTGACAGGTGCCAGGCAGTCACGCCGAGCGTGGCCGCGGCCGCGGCCACGGTGCCGCGGACCTCGAGGATCGGCCTGCCGCGGCTGTCGTGAGTAACCAGGGCGTCGGTCCAGCGCAGCCCGCCCGGTCCGCCCAGCGCCTTGGCCGTCGCCTCCTTCGCGGCGAAGCACCCGGCCAGCGACTGAACCGGCACGCCGCGTTCGCTCTCCGCGAACAGCCGCTCGGCGAGAGCCGGGGTCCGGCGCAGCGCAGCGTCCAGCCGCGAGATATCCGCGACGTCCACGCCGATTCCCACGATCATGAGGCAAGCCTCCCACGCCCGGGACACCCGAGCGCGTCCCTGGCGCCGCGGGACGCCAGCGCCTCCGGGGCGGCCTGGGGCCGGCGGGCTTTGTGGCCGGGCGGGCGGGGCGGGGCGTACGGTCAGCCGGACGCGACCAGCGTGGCTGACAGCCGCCAGCTCGGCCCGGGGGTCGCGTGAAGCTCCTGGCCATCCGCGTGAAGCTCCTGGCCAACGGCGCGGGGCTCCTGGCCAACGGCATGCATGGCGGCTCGCCGCCAGTTGCGGCCGGCGGCGGTGGGACGCTGGCGTGGCGCATCCGTGCCTGCGCCGCTCATCGCCATCGGCTGGGCCGACGAGTCGGCGGCCGCGGCGGGGTCGGCCCAGGCGTCGACGAGGCGATGGCGTACGGCAAAGGAGGCGGCCTCAAGCCGGGAGTGAACGCACAACTTGGTCAGCACCGCCTGCAGGTGGGTCCGGACGGTGGTGCGCAAGACTCCCATGTGCTCCACCATCGCAGCCGTGTCCAGGCCGGCCACCAGCAGGCTCAGGCACTCGCGCTCACGCCCTGTCAGGCTGGCAGCGAGATTGTCAGCATGCGTCGCCTGACGTCCGCGCCGACTCTGCCCGCCGGGCACATCGACGACGTGCTCTCCGTTCAGCACGCGCTCCAGGGCTGCGACCAGCACCTCCACGCCGCGCGACTGGTGCAGGTAGCCCGAGGCGCCGGCGTCCATCGCCCGCTCCGCGGACTCGATGTCGGAATCGGCGCTCAGCACGACCACGGTCGTGGCTGGGCTGGCCTCGATGACGCCGCGGATCGTCTCGATGCCCTCGTCCACGGCCAGATTGCAGTCGATGAGGCAGGCATCGGGGTGCTGATGGCGCACGAGGGTGACCAGTTCCTGGGAGCTGCGGGCCACCGCGCCGACCTCGTATCCGCGCTGGGTCAGCACCGTGGACAGGGCATCCAGGAAGATCACCTGGGCATCACCGAGAATCAGCCTCATCGCGATCGCCCCGACAGCGGGAGGCGGACCAGCGTAGTCACCTTGGCGGGCGCCATCGCGAACGCCGATCCGGTTGTCAGTCCGGGCCGAGGGCGGCCCGCGGCCCGCACGCATGGCCGGGCACCCTGCGCGCAGCACCATGACAGCACAGTCCCCATCGTCACTCCCCCGCCATCGCCGCTGGCTCATGGCAATAGTTCAGCGTGATCCCGGCCCCCCCGGCCAGCTTGACCCTCAGCACGTCAGCGGCGAATACCCCGCCGCTTAACTGACTGAACGACGATACAAACAACGGGATTGCCTGAATGCTTCACGAACTCAGGTTTATCCCGACTAATTTTGCCCTCAATTTACCTTTCTTGAGTGGACGGATTTTGCTTTATTTACCGACATAGCGATGGCTGGCGGCCGGCCGCGACCCGCTCGGCCCACCGTACCGGGCCGGCGAAATAGCCGGGCCGCCGATAGCCGGGCCGCCGACCTGGACCGGCGCGTCCAGGTCGTAGGCCGCCAGCAGGGAATCCCGCAACGCCGCTTCTCCATAACGGCCCTCGACACGGCTCCGGGCCGCTGCGGCCATCCTGGCGGCCGTGCCCGGCGAGTCCAGCAGATGCCCGATCGCCGCCGCCATCAGGTCGGGGCGGCGGGGTGGCACGAGCAAGCCCGTTTCGCCGGGGATCACCAGATCGGGGACAGCGTTCACGGCCGTCGCCGCTACCGGAACTCCGCAAATCATGGCCTCCACGACGGCGGTAGGCAGGCCCTCGTAGCGGCTGGGCAGGGCAAAGACGTCAAAGGCCGGCAATATGTCCAGGACATCCGCCCGCTCCCCGGCCAGCCGGAACTGGCCGGCGGGCAGCCCGCTGGCCTGACGGCCGACCCGCGCGGCCAGTTCCCCGCCGCCGACCCACATGCCGATGACGTCCGGGCGGCCCAGCGCGCCCAGCGCGGTCACGAAGTCCTCGGGTGCCTTCTGGTAGGTGAGCCGGCCGACCGCGCCGACCACCACGGCATCGGCGGGCAGGCCCAGCGTGGCGCGAGCCCGGCGGCGGGCCAGGGGCGTGCCCGCGTTCCGGCTCGCCCGGCCGCGGCCGGGCCCGTCGACGGACACCCCCATCGTCCGCACCCGGCTCGGCGAGATCAGCTCCCGGCGAATGGCCTCGGCGGCCACCCCGGCCCCGACGCACAATGCCACGTCAGTGATCCGGCCGAGCCGCCGCTCGATGGCCACGTAAGCATGGCGCAGCGCGCGACGCTGGAACTCGTGGAAGGGAAAGCCATGGAAAGTATGGATGATCTTGCCGGCCCCAGCGCGGTGGGCGGCCACGCGGCCCACGGCGCCGGCCTTCGCGCAGTGCGTATGCACGACATCGAAGTCCCGGTCGGCGAGCATCGCTGTCAGCCGCCGCAGCGCCCGCAGGTCGCTGGCCGGCCGGATCGGAGCGCGCAGCGCGGGCTCGATCACGACCTCCAGTCCGGCGACCCGGGCGGCCGCGATGAGCTGGCTGCCCTGTCCGGTGATGATCGTCACCCGGCAGGCGGCCGGGTCCATGGCCAGGGCGCCGCGCAGGGCTAGCATGCCGGCGCCGCCCTCCAGCCTGGCGATGACCGCCGCGACCCGCAGGGGGCCGTTCCCGGCCGCGCGCGACGGCGGGCGACCGGCCGCCAGAAGCGATTCCAGCACCGCTGGAGTCCCAGGCCGCTCCGCGACGGCCGAGCCTGCCGTCGGCGCTGCTACCGGGTCCGTCACGGCCGCCCCGCCTCGGGAGCGCCGCCGACGGCACGCTGGTCGCTCGCCGCTGAGGTGGCTGCGCGAGCACCTGCCCGGAGACCGGCTGCAGCCCGGTCCCCGGCGGCCAACTCGGCCGCGCGCCCGCCGACGCCAGCCCGTCTCGCCCC
>DATKRH010000212.1:0-3619 GCA_035532295.1 Streptosporangiaceae bacterium | reverse complement strand
CGACGACCCCGCCGGGATCATCGCCAGCCTGGCCAGCGTGTTAGCACCGGGCAGCTACGTGGTGATCTCGCACCTGACCGCCGACATCGCACCCAGCCAGGTCAGCGCCGGGGTGGCCGCCTACAACACGCGGGTCCCGGCTGGGCTGGTCCCGCGTACCCACTCCCAGGTCAGTGCCCTGTTCGGGGGGCTGCCGCTGGTACCGCCGGGCGTGGTCCCGGTCACCGAGTGGCGGCCGCCCATCGCTGGGCACTCCCGCCAGCCCGCCGACATGTACGGCGGGCTGGCGCGCATACCCCGGGCGCGGATGTGACCGCCACCCCGCCGGGTCACGACGAGATCGTTCTGGCCGTCCCCAGCGGCCGGCACCTATGCAGCGACCGTGCGCACCGCAACGTCGGCCGGCTCGCGGACGTGGTCGTCAGCTTCGGGCAGCTTGGCGTCCCGGGCACGCCCCGCGAGGCGTTCTGGCCCGAAGTCTGGGGACGGTCCTACCCAATGTGCGGGGCCTGCTGGGAGGCCACCCGCGAGATCGTGGCCAAGGCCAGCCCGCACCTGGTGATCCGGGACGCCACCCGGCCCTGACCGGGTTGCCGCCGGCGTCCGTGGGACACAGGCGATCGTCCCCCGGCTCCGTTCGGGAACCAGGGGACGATCGGGTGGTGGTGGCTGGCCTACGGCGTTACGTGGGTCAGGCCGGTGATCCGGGACTGCGCGGCAGGCGGATCGTCAGGGGAGGGGGAACAGGACCTTTGCCGTGGCGCGGTTCTGTGGCCAGATGACGACGTTCTTGCCGTTCTGCCACTGCTCCTCGACCATCGGCAACGTGGACGTGTGCTCGGGGCCGAACTGGATGTGCCCGACCACGGTCATCGTGTTGGTCTTGGCGATCTGGTCATTGATCTTCGTCGGGTCCAGCGAGCCGGCCCGCTTGATGGCGTCGAGCAGAACCTGCGCGGCCGCGTCGGTGTCGGCGATGTGCTGGGAGAACGTCTGGTGCGTCTGCACCTCGAACTCCTTGCGGATCTGGTTCGCCCCGGGGTAGGGGAACGAGGGGTCCCAGTAGCCGCCCACCATGACGCCGTTGGCCAGCTTGCCCGGCGCGGTGGCGAACTGGAGCGGCTCGCCGCCTTCCTCGATCACCAGGATCTTCGGGGTGTATCCGACCGAGACCATCTGCTTGCGCAGCGCGATCGCCGCGGGCGGCGGGAGGACAACGAGGAGCATGTCCGCACCGGACGCCTTCACCGCCTGCAGCGCAGAGGTGAACTGTGACTGGTCGGGCGGGAATGGCTGGTTGTAAGCGACCGTCCAGCCGTGCTTCTTCGCCCAGGCCGGCCATTCCTGGCCGCCCATGATGTTCTCGTTCTTGCCGTTCGAGTGGATGATCGCGACCTTGCTGTTGGTCTTGGCCTTGAGGCCGAGTGCGTCAGCGGTGTTGAACGGGGTCTCGGTGAGCTGCGCCGAGTTGAAGAACAGGTCCCATGCCCACTTCCACTTCGCGGTCACCCCGAACGTGTTCACGGCGGCGCAGGGAGTGACCATGGGCACGCCCATGCGGTTGGCGATGAGCGCACCCGGTTCCACGAGTGAGTCGGTGCAGGAACCAAGCAGCGCGTTGACGTGGTCCTGGGTGATGAGCCGCTGCACGTTGTTGACGGTCGTGTTGGGGTTCGTCTGGTCATCGAGCAGGATCAGCTTCACCTTGCGCTTGACGCCGCCGATGGTGATGCCCCCGGCGGCGTTCACGCCATTGACCGCGTGCTGGTATCCCCACTTCTCGAAATATCCGAAGCCGGCAAGCGGGCCAGTGAGCGGAATGGAGGCCCCGATCGTGATCGGGCCCGAGGAGGCGGTGGATCCGCCGCCACTGCCGCACGCGCTTAGCGCGGTGGCGAGGGCGAGCCCTACCGCCGCGAAGACGGTCGGGGCCGAGGGCAGGCAGGAGCACCTGGGGCCGTTCGACTCCGTGCACCTGCCCAAGGGCACGCTCCGCCGGATCGACAACCGGTCCGCACGCCCGGCGACGCTGCTGGTGATCATCGGCCAGGCGCAGCCACCCGGTGGCGGCCTCGGGCCGCCCGCATCCCCCGCACCGGGAAGCACGACGTGACCGCGATCATCACCGTCGCCACGACCGGGCCCATCGCCACCAAGGCCGACAACCCTGCGCTGCCGACCACACCAGAGGAAATCGCGGCCGAGGTCGAGGCCGCCTATCAGGCGGGCGCCGCGGTCGCCCATGTCCATCTGCGCGACGGGGCGGGCAGGCCCACGCCGACCTGGGCATCGCCCGCCAGGTCATGGACCTGATCGCCGCCAGGTGCCCGATCCTGGTACAGCTGTCCACCGGAGTCGGGCTCGACGTGCCCTTCGAGGAACGGGAGCGGCTGGCCGAGCTGAGGCCGCGGATGGCGACGCTGAATCCGTGCAGCATGACCTTTGGCGCGGGGGAGTTCCGTAACCCGCCGGAGGGAGTGCGGCGGCTGGCGCGGCGGATGCGTGACCTGGATGTCGAGCCCGAGCTTGAGATCTATGACACCGGCCACCTTGAGGTATGCCTGCAACTGCACGGGGAAGGCCTGCTTGACGACCCGCTGCAGTTCAGCATCGTCCTTGGCGTCCGGGGCGGCATGGCAGCCACGCCGGACAACCTGCTGACCATGGTCCGCCGGCTGCCAGCCGGAGCCAGCTGGCAGGTCATCGCCATCGGCCGCGCCAACCTGCAGCTCACCGCGATGGGTCTTGCGCTCGGCGGCAACGCTCGCGCGGGCATGGAAGACACCCTGTACCTTCGCAAAGGTGACCTGACGCCGGGGAACCGGCCGCTCGTGGAACGGGCCGTGCGGCTGGCCCGCGACCTCGACCGGCCGGTGGCGTCGGTAGCGGAGGCCCAGATGCTGCTCGGGCTGCCCGCTCGTGGATGATTCCCGGCGTGCACGGCTCGCCGGAGACGGGAACCTGGTTCTATGATCACGATGCCGCAGGAGGTCGGCCCGGGGATGGCAAGGTCAGCGGAGGATCCTGGCGGTACGGGTATCCAGGTGATAGCCCGGGCCGCGGGCACCCTGCGGTCGGCGCCGGGCGGGCTGACCCAGGCCGAAATGTTCGTCGACCAGGTGGTCGCGCCGCACCGGTTGCGGGCCGTCAGCATCCCGCTGCCGGCGCAGCTTTTCTACGGGCGCGAGCCGCTTTTGCGTGACGCGCTGCTGAGCTGGAGCCAGCGAGTGGAGCACGAGCTCGGCGACGTGGGCGCGCCGCCGGCCCGCTCCGCAACGCCTGGGTGACCGGGTGGCCGGGTGAGCCGCACATGCGTGTGCTTATCGCACCGGACAAGTTCAAGGGCACTCTCAGCGCTCGCGAGGTGGCCGCGCATGTGGCGCGCGGGCTGCTGGCGGCACGGCCGGCCCTCGAGGTGGAGCTGGTGCCGGTGGCGGACGGCGGCGAGGGGACCCTCGACGCAGCGCAGGCCGCGGGCTTCCGCAGGGTGCCGGTCACCGTCACCGGGCCGGCGGGTGACCCGGCCGGCTCGGCGATCGCGGTCCGTGGCCGGGTGGCGGTGGTCGAGCTCGCCGCCGCGTCCGGGCTGACGCTCCTTCCCGCCGGCCGGCCAGCCCCG
>DATKRH010000211.1:0-7120 GCA_035532295.1 Streptosporangiaceae bacterium | reverse complement strand
GGAATATCCCGAACAGCAGATTCAGCGGTTGAGCGGTCTTATGGTCATGTGATCGCCCGTAGTTTCAAGATCGTTTTGACCGTGGCCTGACCGTCGTTCCGCGCGTGACCGGTGCGGCATCGAGCCGCACGGGCCGTCTCTGGCTACCATTTGACGGTATTGAACGTCAGCATTCCACATGGCATGCAAGAGGTCCGGAGTTCGAATCTCCGTAGCTCCACCCAGGTCATGAACATGTTTCGAACGTGATACCGGTGACCATGGCTGCCCCTGAGGGGCGTACGCGGTCGCAGTTGGCTTGCTGACCTGCACGAATGTGAACATGCTCCATCGGTGTGTGCGGGGCACGGCTTTGACGATGTGCAAGAGGTCATGAGTCCGGGGATCACAGGTTCCGCGATTGCCTGGCGAAGCACGCCGCGCGCGGCAATGATCAGCGGGGAATCCGGCCACCGTCACTGCGGGTGCCGCGGACATCGGGCTGGCGGCCGATGGTGACCCGCGCGTCTAGGCTGCCCGGCGGACACTGCGGGACCGCCCCGCGGACAGCAAGCACCCGATGGTAGTTCCGGGGCCGGTCCAATTACCGCACATGCCGATGAGCGTGCGTCCTGCCACCAGGGGCACTGAGGCGCGCAGAACGCCGATCCTGCTCTTCTGTCATGGGACAGTCGATGGACAGGTATAACCAGTTCTGCCTGTTCTGCGCGGCTGTGCACTTCCTAGAAGGTGGCGACCTTAGCGATCGCTTTGGTTCGGCGAATCAGCCGGGTGCGGTCCGTAACCGCCTTGGCCGTGAGTCGCGCTATGTCAGACCAATCGGTCACACTGCCGGTATGACGTTCACGACTCGGATGCTTACGCCGGAGACTTGGGACGACTTCGCCGCGCTCGTTGAAGCCAACAACGGCGTCTGGGGTGGCTGCTGGTGCATGGGATTCCACCCGGAGGGCGTCGGTGCCGGCCACACCCGGGAAGGAAACCGGGAGGCGAAGCGTCGGCACGTCACGCGCGGAACGGTCCACCAGGTGCTCGTCTACGACGGTGACCGCTGCGTCGGCTGGTGCCAGTTCGGCTCGCCGCCGGAAATCCCCAATATCAAGAACCGGGGCGCCTACGACCGAGGGGCCGACGATCCGCCGGACTGGCGGATCGGCTGCATCTTCACCAACGCGAAGGACCGCGGCAAGGGCGTCGCCGCCGCTGCGGTCGCGGCGGCACTCGACGAGATCAAGCGGGCCGGCGGCGTCGTCGTCGAGGCCTATCCGGAGCAGACCGAGCAGCGGCCGCCGCAGCGTGGCGCCTATCTGCACACAGGACCGGAGGAGTTGTATGCGCAATACGGCTTCACGCGGGTGCGGAAAATCGCGAAGTGGCGGTGGGTCATGCGCACCAAGATCTGATCCCGCCGCTCGCCGCCGTTCTCGCAAGGTGATGCTTCCGTGAGCCGGTAACAACAGTTTGCGGCACCTCGGCATCGACTCGATCGACCTGCTCTGTGCCCGACCCGAACGTCCCGGCCGAGAACTTGGTCGGCGCAATTTAAGGGAGTCCGTCGATCCTCGCGCTCATCTGCCGCATATGGTGCGTGAGGTTAGGCATGACGCAGCCTCCTTGCGACCGGATGCCGGATCGACAAGCACCTCGTCCAGTCGCCGACGGTGACCTCTAGCAGACCGGTCACACTGAGCCGGTCCCGAAAGCATGCCTAGGGCTACGCTGGTCGGCGTATCACCCTGAGTGACGGGGGAGATGCGGGAGAACGCGCGCCGAGCCGCCGATCTGCATTCTCCAGGTTCGTGCTGGATGCCATGCCGTGGGCGTGCAGATCGTTTCTTCTGTCGCGTTGGAGCGCTGCCCGGCGGAAACCGTGGGGGTGTTATTGCGTCGTCGCGGCGGGACGGCTTGGCCCCTTTGCAATGGCGAAGCCGGCGACGAGTGCGGTGAGGGCGTCACGCCAGATCCGCATTTCCTGGCCGGGCGTCATCAGCCCGCGCAGTTCCACCGCCGCGAGTCCCTCGCAGAGCGCATGAAACTGGCAGGCGGCCTCTGGTACCGAGCGACTGCCGAGCAGGCCGGCCACCTGGAGGCGTGTCACCCTCGTCTCGAGGCCGGCGAATGCGTGCGTCGCGGCCTGCGCGAAGTCGCTTGCCAGTTCGGGCGGGCCCACCGTTTGCTGCACGCCGATCCTGAATAGTGATGGATGCCCGATAGCGAAACGCCGGAACACCGCGACGCCGGCCTCGGCGAGGTCGGCAGCTGGATCAGCTGTTGCCGGCAGCTCAGCGATGGCAGCTCCGAGCATCGTGAAGGCCCGGGTCCCGAGGGCGGCGAGCAGGCCGTCCTTGGAGCCGAACAATGTGTACACGGCGCGGGTGGTAGTTCCCACATCATCTGCAAGCCCCCGCACCGACAGCCCTTCCAGGCCGGCCGCCTGAACGGTTCGCTCGGCTGCTTCGAGCAGCGCGACGGCGGTCGCCTGGTTGTGTTCCCTGGGTCTTCCCATCTTGACATGTTATCGCAACACTGTTACGTTACGATGTATCGAAACAATGCTCCTCAGCATGAAGACGGGAACATCATGGAGATGGCCAGAGCACCGGCGGCCGGGCTGGGGACAGCGCAAGTGCCACAAGGCGACACTGCCACCAAGACCCTGGCCGGGCTGGCGGCCGACGACTACGGCCACTGCGATGACCGGGCGCCGCTGGTGCTGCTCCACGGCATGACCTTCGACCGCAGCATGTGGGCACCCTCGCTGGCTGAGTTGCACCACATCGACCCCGGCCGGCGGGTCCTCGCGCTGGACCTTCCCGGTCACGGCGCGTCCCCCCGGTGGCCGTCCTACGACATCCAAAGCCTCGCCGACGGTGTCCACCGCGCTGTCGAAGAGGCCGGGCTGCTATCACCGGTCGTCGTCGGGCACTCCATCGCCGCGATCGTCGCGACAGCCTACGCCGCCCAGCACCCAGCCCGCGGCATCATCAACGTCGACCAGCCACTGCCGGTAGCCCCCTTCGCCGCCATGGTGCAATCTCTCGCCGGCAAGCTCCGCGGGCCCGCCTTCCCCGCCGTCTGGCAGATGTTCGCCGCGAGCATGCATCTCGAGCTTTTGCCCCAGGCGGCACAAGAGCTCCTGCGGTCCAGTTGCCAGCCCCGGCAAGACCTCGTCCTCGCCTACTGGCGCGAACTCCTCGACCGGCCCGTCAGCGAGATCGCCGACTTCGCCGCCACGACGCTTGAAACGGTGCGAGGCGCCGGCGTGCCGTACCTCGTCGTGACCGGTGCCGACCCAGAACCCGAATACCAGAAGTGGCTGAGCAAGACGCTCCCGCAAGCGGCCATCACCGTCTGGCCAGCAAGCGGCCACTTCCCACACCTCGCACACCCCGACCGCTTCGCTGAATGCCTCGCCGCCACCGCCCGCCCCATCCGGCCAGACACAGGCAACGAACAAGCAGCATGACCAACTGAGGCGGCCCGGGCAGCGCGGCCACCCAGCAGACGGGTCCAATCCGCCGGCCCGATATGTGACTCAAGTCGGCTCGCCCAACGGCCCGCACCCCAGAGCCTTTCGGCACGGCAGCCATTACCGGCCTGTGACTTGCCAACGCCGCGGCACCGAACTGGCTGTTCGCTACCGCACCTTGCCACTGGCTCCGTGCCATCGCGCCACGCCCGAGTCGGCGTTCGGCGCGAGCACTAGAAGGGGATACGGCTCAAGGAGCCAAGCTTCAGCCACGCCGGCATCCCCGACCGCGATCGGGGATGACCCTGATGCCTTCGGGGATGCACATCAGGGTGCGAACCGGGGCTGATCCCGATCGACGGCGCCGACTGCCGGCGGCAGCCTTGAAGCATGAACACAGCCACCGCAGACGCCGGGCCAGCCACCGTTACTGGCCAGCCCGAAGCCCGCCAGCTGCGCCGGTCCGGCGACGGCAAGATGCTGGCCGGCGTGGCCGGCGGCATAGCCCGTTACCTGAACGCGGACGTCACGCTAGTTCGCGTCATCATCGCGGCGCTGGCTCTATTCACCGGTGGTGTCGGCGTGGCTCTCTGCATCGCCGCCTGGCTGCTGATCCCCGGGGACGGCGAAGACCAGCCGGTCGCCGCAGCGTGGATCGCCGACTGCCGGGACCGCTTCCGCCAAACCCTAACCGCACCAGCTTGACGTGAACGGAGACCGATCACTATGCCCGGGATCATCGCCCTTGCCCTTATGGCCATCGTGGCCCTGACCGTCCTCAGCTTCACCGTGCACTTCCTGTTCTCCCCTTGGCTGCTGGTGGCCATCGCCATCCTGGCCTGGATCAAGTTCCGGCCGCGCCGCTCCCACCGGTAGCCCCAGTGCCCGGCTACCCGCTGCCCGGCCGGCGCTGAGCGGGCCGCCGGGCAGCGTCGTCCTGGCCGAGCAGACCCCTTGACACGGATATCGCTGATCGTGACGTCAAAGCCGCACGCGAACCGCCGTTCTGGACGGCCATCAACATCCTTGCGCTGATCAACTCAGGCGGACATATCTGCCAGATCTGCGCGCGCTGGCGGCTGCGGCAGTTTCTCGAACACCGCGACCTGGTTGTGGCTGCCGGAGGTGAACGGCGCCCGGTCCCATCCCGCCCAGCGGTCCCGGACCCGGAAACCAGTGATCTTGGCCATCAGGTCCAGTTCGGACGGCCACACGTACCGGTAGGGCGCGGAGTGGCGCACCAGCCGCCCATCCACCTCGATCCAGTGATGCGACCACGCGATCTGGCCGGCGGTATCGTCGAACGTCTCGATCCCGACGTGATCAGACTCAAGGGTGAAAACCCAGCCGGCCTCGCCGGGAGGCACCCGGCGGAGCTGGGGCACCCCCACCTCCACCACAAAGCACCCGCCGGGCTGCAGGTGCGCGGCCGCGCTGGCGAAGACCGCCAGCTGATCGTCTTGGCTGGTGACGTTCATGATCGTGTTCGCCACCAGGTACACGAGCCTGAAGACCCCAGGAACGCGGGTGCTTGTCATGTCGCCGATCGTCACCGGGACCGCATCCGCGCCAGGCTTACCGAGCAACTGTCTGGCCATGTGCGGGGACAGCTCGATGCCGTGCACGGCGATCCCCCGCGCGCTCAGCGGCAGCGCCACCCGCCCCGTCCCGACCGCGAACTCCAGCGCGGACCCGCCCCGGGCCAATCCGGCTAGCAGTTCGACGATAGGGCCGAGAACCGACGGCGCGAACGTGGCCGCATAGGTCTTGTCGTAGACCTCGGCTATCTCCAGGCCCCAGGTGATCGAGCCCATGAGCAGCAGCCTCCCGCCAACCCTTGCCCACCGCCAACCGAACTTCGCCCGGGGAGCCGCCGCCCCACGCCAAGGCGGCGCGCTGTCACATGCCACGGTCGCCACCTTCTGCGGTCGCCAACGCCGATCGCCCGGCGTTCGGTATCCGCCTGGCGTGGTTGCCGCCGCGCCCTATCGCTCATGGCGGCCACTCAGATCCGGCGTTTCTGCATGTCCGCCCCGCCAGCCTGGTTGAGTTCCCTCCCTTTATCGATCAGGGGGCGACCGAGTGTCCGCCGCTCCCAGGCCCGGGTAAGGCGGCTCAGGTCGCCAGCGGGCGGGCCGCTGGCGGTGCCGGGGCATCTCGGTGGTGCGCCAGCTGGGCGGCTGGGTCGTGCCAGAATCCGGTGACCAGTGCGGCGACGTCGGAGGGGGCTTGCAGGAGCGGCCCGATGTGGCCGTTGCCGGGGAGGATGACCAGGGCGCCGTGGGGGAGGTGGGCTGCCGCGGCGCGGGCGCTGGTGGTGGTCCACATCGGGTCGTGGGCGCCGGTGGTGAGCAAGGTGGGTGTGCTGATGGTGTCCAGCACCGGTGTCAGGTCTGGCCGCCGGAGGCTGAGCCACCGGATGGCCGCGCACATGCCGCGCCGGCTGGCGCGGCGGAATGCGTCGGCGACGAGCGCGGCGCCGTCGGGGTCGTCGGCCCTGGCGCGCGGCCCGAGCAGCGCGTCCACGAGCGGATTGACCAGCGGGCGCACCGGGCCGGTGATCCGGTACAGCGATGAGAGCAGCACGATTTGCCGCCGTTCGGCCGTGGTGAGCGGGTAGACCGGGGCGCCGATCGCGGTCAGGGTGCGGCAGCGGCCGGGATGGGCGGCAGCGAACATGATGCCGACGTGGCCGCCCCACGCGTTGCCCAGCCAGTCCACCGGCTCGCCGATGCCGAGATGATCGAGCACGTCGGCCGCTGCGCCGGCGCAGTCGTCGAGGGTGAATCGGTGGGGCACCGGGGGGTTGCCGCCGTGGGCGGGGCCGTCGATGAGCACCAGCCGCCGGGTGGCGGCGAGCGGCCGGGCGACGCGTATCCAGGTGGTGGAGTCGACGAACAGGCTGTGCCAGAGCACCGCCGGGGGGCCGGAGCCGGCAGTCTGTACGTGGAGCGGCCCGAGCCTGGTGGGGACCGTTGTCGCTGCGATGTGCGCGGGACCGCCCATGATTGCCTCCCCGGCAAAATGCTTCGGTAGCCGAAGCTTCGGTACCTGAAGTATTATCTGGGATCGTGGCCACGTCAAGCGACCTGCCCGCCGGCCGGCTCGCCATCGGGCAGCTGCTGGGACGGCTGCTGCGGCAGTTCCGGGCCGAGCTGTTCGAGCCCGCAGCCGAGGGCGGCTATCCCGACCTGCGGGTGCCGCACCTGCAGATCTTCGGCAACCTCGGCATCGACGGCATCCGGCTGACCGAACTCGCCGCCCGCGCCCAGCTGAGCCTCGCCGCGGCCTCCGAACTGGTCAACGACCTGCAGAAGCTCGGGTACGTGGAACGCCGGCCGGACGCCACCGACGGACGGGCCAAATTGATCTTCCCGACCACCCGAGGCCGCGCAGCACTCGACGATGCCGGCAACCGGGTCGTCGAAATCGAACAGCACTGGTCACAGATCGTCGGGGCGGCCCGCTTCGCCGACACCTGCCGCACCCTGCAGGAGCTGCTCGACGCCCTCGGCAGCTGACCCGGCCCGCCACCAGGCCCCGGCGCGTACCCTGCCGCAGGGGCGATCCACTGCTGCCGAGAACGCCATAAGTGGGCGACCTGTGCTGTCCACCAGATTCGGCGCCGTGAGCGCGTAATCGGCGCTCGGG
>DATKRH010000210.1:0-46357 GCA_035532295.1 Streptosporangiaceae bacterium | reverse complement strand
GTGCAGGGAGTCGTGCGCGCCATATCAGCCGCTCCGTTCCCGGAGATGCTGGCTTAGCCACGCCCGGCGTCCTGCAACGGTAAGGCCTTCCTTCAGCACGTCGCGCAGGACGGGCTCGTCACGAGCCGCCGTCAACTCACTGATCGTGTACTCAAGCGGGCGCGTATCGTTGCCAGTCCATCTGGTGACGTCGGCGGCCAGATCGCCTACCTGTTCTTCCCAGATGTCAACCGGCGTGTTGTCAGCGCGAACCAGCAAGAGATCTAGGTCGCTGTCTTCGGTCATGGTGCCGCGGGCCGCAGAGCCGAATACGGCGGCGTATGTCGGCGGGAAAGCCCAGCTTTCGAGACGATGCTCAATCCGCTGTAGCAGCGTGTGCGCGAGGCGGGCCAGTTCGAGAATGGGACCAGCGGCCAGGTGCTCCCGGTTGAGGCGGTAACTGTACGCATTGCCAACCCGCTCGGAATGAACGACTCCCTGGCGGGTGAGGCGCAGGAGAACCTTGCGGATTCCCTCCTCCGAGTAGCGATTGAGTACCCGGTGGAGTTGGCCGGTGGTGAAAGCCGCCTCCTGCTGAGCGAGCACAGCGAGAACGTCACCATCGAGCGTGGGCGTGACCGTGGCTAGGGGGTGATTCAGCTCCATAACGCCTCGCCAACGGGTGGGCCGGTCCCTGCAGTTCCAACTATAATACATGCTCCAGTACTATAGTTGTCACGCATCCGGAGCAAGCGCAAATACACTCATCACGCAGAGCACGGGAGGCGGTTCCGCCGGTCGGCGGCGATGAGGGCGCCGGCGCCCGGGAGGTCCTGGGCGAGGGCAGGCATCACGGTGCCGGTGATGGTCTGGGACAGGCGCGTGCCCGGCGCTCGCTCCAGGACCGGCCGGTTACCGTCGCCGCCCGAAGGCGAAGTAGGAGATGGGCAGAGCCCCGGCAGAACCGACGATGGCCAGCGCCACGACCCATAGCCACTTCGGGCCGCGGATCTGGCCCGCGGGCCGACGCTTGATGTCGATGAGCGCGGCCATCTTCAGGCCGGCTTCGGTAACTCCCGCGACGATGAGCAGCCGGCGAGTGCGCTCGCTGAGGTCGTTCCACCGCTTCTTGGCGGCCATGACATCCTCCGCGTCATCTGGCTGGGATACCTGCTGGCCTGCACTTTACATCGGCGGGCACGGCATGAGCGGCAGGTCTTTCGTCCTGGCCGGCATCGCGGCGCCTACCTGCTGGGTGGGGTGGATGCGGTGGCGGGTCAGGCGGCGACCTCGAACAGGACATAGCCGTAGGTCAGCCCCGTGGCTGTCGGGTTCCGGGCCAGCCAGGCATCGGCCACCTCGGGCGGGAACTCGATGCGCAGGACCGCCGCCAGGTCCGCCCGGCTCGCGAAGCGCAGCTCCGACCTGATCTCGTGCCGCCGGGCGCCGCGGGCCCGCCACCACCTGTCGACGCTCGCGGCGACATCCGCGGGCGGCTTCGATGACGCGCCGGCCAGCAGCCCTGCGAACTGGCCCCAGCGATAGTCATTGTCGACGGCGATCAGGTGGCCGCCGGGCCGCAGGACGCGCAGGACTTCGGTCAGTCCGGCGTCGGTTCCTGGCGGAAAAAAATACGCGAAGCGGGCATGCACCACGTCGGCACTGTCGTCGGCGAGCCCGGTGTGCTCTGCGGACCCGGCCAGCACCGCGGTGCGCCGCAGCTCCGCGGCGGCTCGCTGTGCCCGGGCGCGGACGGCCGGATCGGGCTCGATGCCGATGACCTGGCTGGCTTCCGCCGAGTACCGGGCCAGCCAGAACCCGGTGCCACAGCCCAGGTCAACGATGGTCTTGCCGACCCACGGCGCTAGCCTACGCAGTGCGTCCAGCACGTGGCCGGCCCGGTCGAGGGCCTGGTTCTCGATCTCGTAGACATCTGGATGACCGCCGATATTCGGGGCGAAGCGCCAGTCGGGAAAGGCGCCGCGCGCCTCGCCAGAGTCGGGCGAGGCTGGCCAGGAGCACCGGGACGGCGCGGTGGACGGCGCGGTGGACGGCGCGGTGGACGGCGCGGTGGACGGCGCGGTGGACGGCGCGGTCACTATTCTGCCAGGTCCCGGTTAATCACCCGCGCGGCGGCCTGGATCGCATCGATCCCGTACTGCATGCTCGGGCTGCCGGCGGTCAGCGCGACGATCTGGTAGGCGATGTGCTTGCCGGTGAACACTCCGAGGCTGTTGACGTGCCAGTCGTAACTGGTGGGGTAGGGCAGCCAGCCGTTCTTGACGTGCACGGTCACGCCGGCGGCTGCTCCCGCCGGCACGCCCCAGCGCTGGTACGGGACGACATTGGACATCAGCCACAGGACGTAGCGGCGCGCGTTGGTGGCGAGGACCTTGCCCGGGCCGCTCAGCAGCCGCAGCAGCGTCAGCTCGTCCTGGGCGGTGAGCTCGGTGAGGCCCCAGGCCACGTTGAGCCTGGTGTGGGACATCTGGGCCAGGTTCAGGAACCGCTGCATTCCGGCCATGCCCACCTCGTTCCAGAGCCTGGTGGCGGCGTTGTTGTCGGATCGGGTGATCATCGCCCAGGCGGTGGCGTGCTGGGCACCGGTCAGGTGGTCATATCCGCCGACCTTCAGCAGCAGGGCGCTGATGATCGTCACCTTGATCGCGCTGGCGGCATCGAAGTGGGTGCCCTGGTTCAGCTTGCAGCTCAGGTCGAGGGCGGCGTCCGCGACGGTCAGGCCGACTGCCAGGCTCCGCCCGTGCAGCGCGCCGGTGATCCCGGCGGCGATCCGGGCGGCGAGCTTCGGGTGCGCGGCCGAGGCGCAGGCCGCGTGGCCGGCGAATGGCGGCTCGACGCGAGGGAGCGGCGCGGCCGGCTCGTGGCTGCCCCGCGGCGGTAGTTCGCCGGGGCTGACGGACGGCACGGTGGTCCTCGCCGCGGGGGACTGCGAGACCCCCTGTGCCCTGGCGGGCGGGGCGGCGGCCGTGAGCGTCGCGCCCAGCGCCAGGGACGTGGCCAGCGTCACGGTCAGTGCTAGGGCCCTGCGGTACTGCCTGCCCATTCGACAACTCCTGCGGGGTTCGTAATTCACTTGCCGTTCATGTGCAGGTCGGGAGCGATTCGCCCAAGGGAGTTAGTTTCTTCATCGCGAGCCACGGAGCGGAACCGTTGGCCAGTGAAGGGAACGACATGGCGGATGCACCGTCTAGCGGCCTGATCGGCGCCCTCGATGACGTATCGGTGAGCAGATTCCACCTGCGCGCGGTCCTCGTCTCGGGGATGGGGTTCTTTACCGACGCATATGATCTGTTTATCATCGGGGTTGCGTCGACGCTGATCAAGCAGGACTGGCATCTTGACGCCACGAGACTCGCCCTGCTGAACGCGACCATGCTGGGCGCGGCCTGCCTGGGTGCCCTGAGCTTCGGCCGGGTCGCCGACCTGATCGGCCGCAAGCGGGTCTACTGGGTAGTGGCGGCGGTGATGGTGGTCGCCTCGATCGGCTCGGCGCTGGCGCCGTCGTTCTGGGTGCTGATCGGATTCCGGTTCCTGCTGGGCCTGGGCATCGGCGGCGACTACCCGGTGAGCGCGGTCCTGATGACCGAGTACGCCAACCGGAAGGACCGCGGCCGGCTAGTCGGGCTGGTGTTCTCCACGCAGGCGCTCGGCCTGATCGTCGGGCCGCTCATCGCGCTGGCCCTGCTCGGCGCTGGCACCAGCTCGGACCTGACCTGGCGGCTGTTGCTGGCCTTCGGCGCGATTCCGGCCGGCGCCGTGGTCTACCTGCGGAGCCGGATGCCCGAGTCGCCGCGCTACCAGGTCCAGGTGCAGGGCCAGCATGCGACGGCCCACCAGCAGTTGGGCCACTTCACCAACGGCGCGATAGGCGGAACACCGCTGTCCGCCGCCGCGTTCTCCGGAGCCGCGCTCTCCGGAACCGGCGTGGCCGATCGTGCCGCGGGCGACGCGGGCGATGCGGGCGCCGCGGGCGACACGGGGCCGCAGGCCCGGATCGGGCTGCGCGAGTTCCTGACGACCCGGCGGTTCCTGGTGCTGCTGAGCGGCACGGCGGGCTGCTGGTTCCTCCTGGACTACGCGTATTACGGGAACACCATCTCCACCCCGCAGATCATCAAGCTGATCTCGCCGACCGCGTCGACCATGACGACCATCGCCATCCAGCTCGCCATCTTCGTCGTCGCCGCGGTGCCCGGCTACATTCTCGGTATCGCTCGGATCGACCGGATCGGCCACCGCCGGCTGCAGCTCGTCGGCTTCGTCATGATGGCGCTCTGCTTCGCCGTGATCGGGCTGGCGCCCGGCATGACCACCGCCGTGCTGCCGTTCATGATCGCCTATGGGATCAGCTACTTCTTCACCGAGTTCGGGCCGAATATGACCACGTTCGTGCTGCCCAGCGAGCTGTTCCCGGTCTCGATGCGGGCCACGGGCCACGGCATCTCGGCCGGGATCGGGAAGTTCGGCGCATTCGTCGGCGTGTTCCTGTTCCCCGTGCTCCAGGTGCACCTGGGGCTGCGTTACACCCTGCTGCTCGCCGGGTTCATCTCGGCGGCCGGCGCGCTGCTCACCCTGGTGCTGCCCGAGCCGTCCGGCCGGAGCCTGGAGGAGATCTCGGCGGGGGACATGCCCATCGCGGCCGAGCTGCTGCTGGCCGAGTCCGGCGAGAAGGCCCAGACCACGGGCAGCTAAGGCAGCACGGGTGACCGGTCAGCCGTACTGTCGGTCAGCCGGGCTGGGCCGCTCCGGTGCTCGTCAGGCCGGCGCTCCGCCGCGCCCCGCGCCGCCGCGGAACCGGGATACGCCCTCGACCACGCCCGGGTTCGCCAGCGTGCTCATGCCGTGGCGGAACTCCCCGGCCATCGCGTCGGCGAGCGGCAGGGACAGCCCGTCGAGCGCGGACGCCCGGTCGCTGCGCAGGCAGGCCTGCGGCAGTCCGGCGATCTCGCGGGCCAGTTGCTCGGCCGCCTTGCGCGCGGTGCCCGGCGGGGTCAGCCGACTGACCAGGCCCATCTCATAGGCCTCGTCGGCCGGCACCCCGCGGCCGGTGAGGATCAGGTCCAGCGCCCGGCCGAGCCCGACGATCCGCGGCAGCCGGGCCGTGCCGCCGTCGATCAGCGGTACGCCCCACCGGCGGCTGAACACGCCCAGAACGGCGTCTTCTTCGGCCACCCGCAGGTCACACCACAGCGCTAGCTCCAGGCCGCCGGCGACCGCGTGCCCGGCGATGGCGGCGATGACGGGCTTGGACAGCCGCATCCGGGTCGGCCCCATCGGGCCGCTTCCGTCGGGCTCGGTGCGGTTGGCCCGCGGGCCGCCGATCGCCTTGAGATCGGCGCCCGCGCAGAAGGTACCGTCCGCCCCGCACAGCACCGCGACGGCGGCGTCCGGGTCCGCCTCAAAGTCGGCGAAGGCCTCCGTGAGCAACGCGGCCGTGGGCCCGTCGACCGCGTTGCGCACCTCGGGACGGTCCAGGATGACCGTCGTGACCGGGCCCGCCCGGTCGACGCGCACGGCCACCATGGGCTAGCCGACTTGCCAGGTGTCGCTGCCGGCCAGCAGCGCGCCGAGGTCACCGTCGCCCTGCTGCTCGCGCGCGCTCTCGATCTGCGCGGACATCAGCTCGTCGTAGCTGGGCCGCTGTGCCTGCCGGAACACGCCGACCGGGGTGCGCGCGAAATCGCTCGCGTCCAGCCGGGACAGCGCGAAGGCATAGGACGGCTCGGCCGCGTGCGCGTCGTGCGTCAGCAGCGTCTCGTCGTCGGCTCCGCCCGCCAGCGTCGGCTCCAGCGACCCGTAACGGCTGAACCGCAGGCCGAGGGAGGCGTCAGTGCCGAACCGGATCGGCTCGCCGTGCTCCAGCCTGATCAGGTGCTGGTCCCGGGTGCCGGGCTCGGTGACCGGGGCGAACGCGTCGTCGTTAAAGATCGGGCAGTTCTGGTAGATCTCGACGAACGCGGCGCCCTTGTGGTCGGCCGCGGCCCGGAGCACGCCGGTCAGGTGCTTGCGGTCGGAGTCGATGGTCCGCGCCACGAAGCTGGCCTCCGCGCCGAGCGCCAGCGAGACCGGGTTGAACGGGGTGTCCAGCGAGCCGAACGGCGTCGACTTGGTCACCTTGCCCTGCTCGGAGGTCGGCGAGTACTGGCCCTTGGTCAGCCCGTAGATCCGGTTGTTGAACAGCAGGATCTTGACGTTCACGTTGCGGCGCAGCGCGTGGATCAGGTGGTTGCCGCCGATGGACAGCGCGTCGCCGTCGCCGGTGATCACCCAGACCGACAGGTCGGGGCGGGAGGAGGCCAGACCGGTGGCGATGGCCGGCGCGCGCCCGTGGATCGAGTGCATGCCATAGCTGTTCACGTAGTACGGCAGCCGGGAGGAACAGCCGATCCCGGAGATGATGACCAGGTTCTCCCGCGGAATCTCCAGCTCGGGCAGGAAAGACTGGAAGGCGGCCAGGATCGCGTAGTCGCCGCAGCCCGGGCACCAGCGCACTTCCTGGTCGGACTTGAAGTCCTTCGTGTGCTGCTTGGCGTCGGCCTTGGGCACCAGCGTCAGGGAGGCGAGCCGGTGCGGGTCGGCCGCGAACTCCGCGGCGCCGGGGGCTCCGTTGTCTGGCGCGTTGTTTGGCGCACTGTCGTCAGGCATTAGCGATCACATCCTGGATGACCTCGGCCAGTTCGGCGGCGCGGAACGGCAGGCCGCGCACCCGGTTGTAGGAGATCACGTCGACGAGGAAGCGGCCGCGCAGCAGCAGCGCGAGCTGGCCGAGGTTGATCTCGGGGACGAGGACCTTGTCGTAGGCGTTGAGCACGTCGCCGAGGTTCGCGGGGAAGGGCGACAGATGCCGCAGGTGGGCCTGCGCCACCGACCCCCCGGCGGCCCGGACCCGGCGCACCGCCGCGCCGATCGAGCCGAACGTCGAGCCCCAGCCGAGGACCAGCACCCGGGCCTGGCCATCGGGATCGTCGACCTGGATCGGGCCGATGTCGGCGGCGATCCCGTCGATCTTCGCCTGGCGCAGCCGGACCATGTGGTCGTGGTTGTCGGGGTCGTAGGAGATCGTCCCCGCGCCGTCGGCCTTCTCAATTCCGCCGATGCGGTGCTCCAGGCCCGGTGTGCCCGGGATGGCCCATGGGCGGGCCAGGGTCGCGGGGTCCCGCTCGAATGGCTGGAACTCCGGCGCCGCGCCGGCGCCCGCCGCCGTGGCCGGCGTGGCGAAGGAGAATTCGTCGCGCAGCCGCGCCAGGCTGTCCACATCGGGGATCCGCCACGGCTCAGAGCCATTGGCCAGGTAGCCGTCCGACAGGATGATCACCGGGGTGCGGTACTTCACGGCGATCCGCACCGCCTCGATGGCAATGTCGAAGCAGTCAGCTGGAGTGGCCGGGGCGACGACCGCTACCGGGGACTCCCCGTTACGACCATATAGAGCCATCAGCAGGTCGGCTTGCTCGGTCTTGGTGGGCATGCCGGTGGACGGCCCGGCGCGCTGGACGTCGCAGACGATCAACGGCAGCTCGACCGAGGCGGCCAGGCCAACGGTCTCGGCCTTGAGGCACATACCGGGGCCGGAGGTCGTGGTCACGCCGAGGCTGCCGCCGAACGATGCGCCGAGCGCCGCGCCCACGCCGCTGATCTCGTCCTCGGCCTGGAACGTGCGGACGCCGAACCGCTTGAGCTTGGACAGTTCGTGCAGGATGTCGGAGGCCGGCGTGATCGGGTAGGACCCCAGGAACAGCGGTAGTCCCGACCGGCGCGACGCCGCGACCAGGCCGTAGGCGAGGGCACTGTTGCCGGTGATGTTCCGGTAGGTGCCCGGGGCCAGGGTGGCGGGCCCGATCTCGTACTGGACCGAGAACGCCTCGGTGGTCTCGCCGTAGTTCCAGCCCGCCTGGAAGGCAGCCTTGTTCGCGGCCATGATCTGCGGCTTGGTCGCGAACTTGGATTCCAGGAACCGCATCGTGCCCTCGACCGGCCGGTTGTACAGCCAGGAGAGCAGACCGAGGGCAAACATGTTCTTCGCCCGCTCGGCGTCCTTGCGGGAGATGCCGAAGCCTTCCAGCGCCTTCACCGTGACCGACGTGATCGGGATCGCGTGCAACTGGTAGGCCGCCAGGGAGCCGTCCTCCAGCGGGCTCGCCGCGTAGCCGACCTTGCTGAGGTTGCGCTTGGTGAACTCGTCGGTGTTGGCGATGATGTCCGCGCCGCGCGGCACGTCGGTCAGGTTGGCCTTGAGGGCCGCCGGGTTCATCGCCACCAGGACATCGGGCGCATCACCCGGCGTCAGGATGTCGTGGTCGGCGAAGTGCAGCTGGAAGCTGGACACCCCCGGCAGGGTGCCGGCCGGCGCGCGGATCTCCGCCGGGAAATTCGGCAGCGTCGACAGGTCGTTCCCGAACGTCGCTGTCTCCTGGGTGAACCTGTCACCCGCCAGTTGCATGCCGTCGCCGGAGTCGCCGGCGAACCTGATGATGACGCGATCGAGCTTCTGGACCTGCTTGGTCACAGCTTTGACGCCTCCTCCACGCGCCGAGGCCGGGTGACTTGCGCGGTGACGGCGTGCGTCCTGTGAGCACTGCCCCGAGCTGGGGCGCCGAGGTTCGGACTCCGCCCATTCTACCGGTCGCCGGGGCGGCGGGGCCGCAACGCGGCAGCACTCTGGAGGTTGACATGTTGTTACGCAGAGTGTCAACCTGACCGCGTTGCGGCGCGTCATACTCGCGTAGTCCTGCAGTAACTGAACGTGCTCCGCTGAGGCTCAGGCCAGCGGCGCAGGACATTCAGAACCGGCTCGCGAGCGGGTCTCGCGCCGGATGAGGAGGCCGCAGCTTCATGACTGATCCCGCGCAGGTTCAGGCGACCGGCCAGGTCGCCGTTGTTCCCACGCCATCGTGTGTCCGGCCCAGGCGGGCGGTCGTCGAGCAGGCTCCCGTGACCGGCACGCCGAGCCTGCCGGCCCGGCCCGACCGGCCCGATGCCGCGCCGCGCCGCGGCTCGGTCCGCGAGATGCTGGAGGGAGCCCTGGCGGGTATCCGGCTGGGCTGCCGGGACAGGCAGTTCCTGGGCAGGCTGGTGCACTGGGACAAGCGGAACGCCGCGTCGGTGGTCTCCCTGATCGTGCGCGCCCGGGAGGCCGGGCGGGAGGAGGCGGGGCTGACCCCCCGCCAACTGGAGGTCGTCATGGCCGCGCTCGGCGACGCGGCCCTCTACCGCTCGTCGGGCGCGGCCGGAGTGGGCTGCTGGGACTGCGAGATCATCCCCGGCGGCCGCTGCGCCTACCACGCCAGGGATAACGACCGGGCGAACGCCTACGCCGAGCTGGCCGCCGTCCTGTCCGGCAACACCACCCAGGCCGAGCTGCCTCAGCCCCGGGACATCGCGGGCTATCGCCGCAGGACTCCGGTGGCCTCCTAGCACGGCGGCGGCCAATGGTGTTCTGACCTGGGATGTCCCGGCGTGTCGGGCATGACTGGCGCAGCCGCCTGATCATATTTGTGTGACGAAACAGCGATCGCAGGCGGCTGCTGCCGCCAGGGTAGCGGTCAGGCTGGGCCTGCGGAAGCGGGCCGAGCTGGTGGAGACCGGGATCAACACGGTCCACCTGTCGTACGGCTGATTCTCATCGCGTCCCCCAGACACGCGGCGCCACCGGCGCCGCGTGCTCCTGCGTGCGTCCGGTGTACCACCCGCCGATTCCTGAAGCGGTATAGGAACGTCGGCAACATAAGAGAAGCCGGGACCAGCGCCTACTTGTAGCGTCAGGCACGCAAGCATTCTGCGCGAAGGAGGCGCCAATTCACACAGGGCGCTCCCGCGACGTTATCCGGACCGCACCGGATGACGTCTTCCGAATCCTTTTATGGAGGAGTAATGCCACTACCGCGGTCCCGGATGCGCACAATTCTTCCCGGAATTGTCGCCATCCTCGCCATCGTGGCGCTGTTCTTGACGGCCGGGTATTCGGTTGCCTCGTCGCCCAGCCAGGCGGCAACGGTCGCGTCGGCGTACAAGTTCAAGGAGATGCCGATCGCGATGCCGCCCGGTTACCGGCCGGCACACACAATCCGGCAGGTGAATCCCGCCTATCAGCACCTGCGGTCTTGGATCTCCTCCGTGGGCGCGTCCATCGCGCTTACTGACGTCACCGGCCACGGTCGCGACGACGGCATGTGCATCGTCGATACCCGGACTAACGACGTGATAGTAACCTATGCGCCGACCGCGCCGACGCGCGACAGGTTCACGCCGTTTGTCCTCAACCCGGCGCCCCTGCCCATGAGCTCGAGCATGGCGCCGATGGGCTGTGCGCCGGGCGACTTCAACGGTGACGGCCGGATGGATTTCCTGGTCTACTACTGGGGCCGGACGCCCATCCTGTTCATGGCCCGGTCGGACGCCGCCCATCCGTCGCCGAGCGCCTACCGGCCGACCGAGCTCATCCCCGAGGCGACGCAGGATGGCCAGTACGGCGGGCCTGACTGGAATACCAATGCGGTGAACATCGCCGACTTCGACGGCACCGGCCACCCAGATATCTTCATCGGGAACTATTTCCCCGACTCCGCCGTGCTGAACTCGCATGGCCTGGACAACGTCCAGATGAATACCTCGCTGTCGGACGCCAAGAACGGCGGCGGTGATTACATCTTCCGGTGGGTCGGCGGCACGGCGGGCAAGGACCCTTCGGCCCGCTACGTGGAGGAGCCGGACGCGATCCCCTATGCCGACTCAACCGGATGGACGCTGGCGGCGGCCAGCGCCGATCTCGTCGGCAACGGGCTGCCGGACCTTTATATCGCGAATGATTTCGGGCCGGATCACCTGCTGTACAACGTCTCCACGCCGGGCACTATCAGGTTCGAGGCGGCGATCGGGCAGCGCACGCCCACCACTCCCAAGTCATTCGTGCTGGGCAAGGATTCATTTAAGGGCATGGGCGTCGACTTCGCCGACCTGAGTGACAACGGCAAATTCGACATGCTGGTCAGCAACATCACCGTCGCGTACGGGCTGGAGGAGAGCAACTTCGCGTGGATGAACCAGGCGAGCGATGACGCCCAGATGAAGCGGGATCTGGCTCAGGGCATCGCACCGTTCACGCAGGATGCCGAGCAGCTCGGAATGGCCTGGACGGGCTGGTCATGGGACGTCAAGACGGGAGACTTCCTGAACAGTGGGAACCTGGACGTCGTCCAGACCGACGGATTCGTCAAGGGAAAAATTGACCGATGGCCGTGGCTCCAGGAAATGGCCATGAACAACGATGACCTGCTCAGCAATCCGGCGGACTGGCCGATCGTCCAGCCCGGTGACGACATCGCCGGGCATGAGTGCCTGGCCTTCTATGCCAGGGAGCCAGGCGCTAGGTACGTGAACGTCAGCCAGAACCTCGGGCTCTGCGTCAAGACCCCGACCCGCGGCGTCGCCATCGCCGATACCCGTGCGGACGGCGCGCTGGACTTCGCCGTGGCCCGGCAGTGGGGACCGCCCGCCTTCTACGCGAACCAGTCCCCGCGCCGTGGTCACTACCTGGGCCTTGAGCTCTACCGGCCGGCTGCCGGCGCCGTCCCTGGCCGCGGCCTCGAAGGCGCGGGCGTCCCGGCATACGGCGCGACCGCTCAGATCTTCACCCCGGGTGGCCACACCCAGCTATCCCAGCTCGATGGCGGCAGCGGCCAGGGCGGCAAGCGGAGCTTCGAGGTCTACTTCGGCCTCGGACGCTACAACGGCCCGGTCACGGTCCAGTTGCGGTGGCCCGGTGCGAACGGCCTGCTGCACCGCGAGGTCCTGCACCTCACCCCCGGCACCCACACGCTTCTTCTCACCAGCCAAGCTCAGGAGGTACCGAGCCGATGACCACCACCGTTCAGCAGCCGGCATCCGGCGCTCCGGCCGGCCTGGAGGCGGCCGCGGCCGACCAGGTCAAGCGCTCCCGGGACCCCCGTTACCTGGCGCTGCGGAACTTCGCCCTGTCGATCTCCGTGTTCAACATCTTCGGCTATACCCTGCTGGGCTTCGAGCAGCCGTGGCTGTGGCCGTTCCTGGCGGTCGCCACCGCGTACGCGACCGACCTCGGTCTCGAGATGATCAGCGCGTGGGTACAGCGCCGGCCGGCCCGGTTTCGCGGCAACGGCCCGCGCGGTGTCATGGAGTTCCTGCTGCCTGCCCATATCACGGGCCTGGCCTGCAACATGCTGCTCTACGCCAACAACCAGTTCTGGCCGGTGATGTTCGCCGTGGTCGTGGCGGTTGGCCAGAAGCATTTCATCCAGGCGCCGATCAAGGGACGGCTCCGTCATTTTATGAACCCGTCCAACCTCGGTATTTCGGTGACCTTGCTCGCGCTCGGCTCGTGGGTGAGCATCTCGCCCCCTTACCAGTTCACTGAGTGGGCGAATACCTACTTCAAGTTCATGATTCCGCTGGTCATCATTACCGCGGGCACGGTGATCAACTCTATGCTCACTCGCAAGCTTCCGCTGATCGTTGGCTGGCTGGGCGCATTTGCGATCCAGGCGTTCGTGCGACATTGGATCTGGGGTGTCCAGCTCAATACGGCCCTTGGCGTCATGACCGGCGTAGCGTTCGTCCTGTTCACCAACTACATGATCACTGACCCCGGCACCACGCCCATGAAGGCGCGCGCGCAGTTCATGTTCGGCAGTTCGATCGCCTTCGTCTATGCGGTCCTGATGGCCTTCAACGTGGTGTACACGCTCTTCTTCGCCACCGCCATCGTCTGCGCTGCTCGCGGACTGGGCTGGTGGGTAGCCGACCTGCGCAGACGCAGGCGCGAGGTGGCCGCCGCGCCAGACGCAGCTGCCGCGGCAGTGCCGGTCTCGGGAGCTTAGCGATGACTGCGACCACACCGGGCATCATGACCATGACGCTGGAGGCATTCGCCGACACGATCGTGCCGGGCGAGAAGCGCTCACCCGATGACACGGCGATCGCGGGGGCGGCAGACGGCCCGGGCGCGGTAGCGGCCGGCGCACTCGAACTGCTGGCGTGGTCGGCGACGGGGATCAGCGACGCGCTGCCAGATCTCGTCCAGTCGCTGAATCGTCACGCGGACGCCTACGCGGCCGAGCACGGCCTGGTGCCCGGTGGCCTGGTGCCCGCGTTCGTGACCCTGCCGTTCGAGCACCGTACCGCGCTGGTGCAGGAACTGACTGCGCCCAGCCACCCGGAGAAGGCCCTGTGGGTCCTGCTGGCCCTGTTCAGCAATATGGCCTTCGACTCGGCCGCGCACCTGAACACCGCCAGCGCGCTCGCCGACGGGCACCCTGGCCTGACCGCGATCGGCCTCAGGCACCCGGACGAGGACGGCCTGTGGCGATTTCCGCAGAGCTCTTACGGCCGGCCCCTAGCCGGCCTCCGCCCCGGCACGACGCTCTCAGGGAGCCCCGCATGACCAGTGTTGAGCGTGCCGACGTCGTTGTGGTCGGCAGCGGCTTCGGCGGTGCGATTCCCGCTTATCACCTTGCGGCAGGCGGTGCCCGGGTGGTCGTGCTCGAGCGCGGGCCCTGGCTGACCAGTGCCGAGTTCGAGCACGATTACAAGCTCGGATCGTCGTATACGCGGATCTTCGACTTCGTGGTCGGCGAGGGCATGAGCGTGCTCGGCGGCAATTGTGTCGGTGGCGGCAGCGTGGTCTACTTCGCCGCGATGCCGCGTGCTCCGGGCTTCATCTTCGAACGGCGCGGCAGCATCGGGCGGCGGATGTGGCCGGCGGCCATCGACCGCGGCGCCCTGGAGCCGTGGTACGACCGGGTAGCTGAGGCGCTTCCGGTCACGACCCAGGACTGGAGCCAGGTCAGTTACGCGGGCGGCCTGTGGGCAGCCGCCTGCGACCACGCGGGCCGGACCGCCAATCCGGTGCCGATCGCGATCGACACCGGCACGTGCACGATGTGCAACTGGATGATGGCCGGATGCCGCTTCGACGCGAAGCGCTCGCTGCTGCTCAACTACCTCCCGGCTGCGGTCGCGCACGGTGCCGAGATCCGGCCGCTGCACGAGGTGCAGCGCGTCTCCCGGGTCGATGGCCGGTACCGGCTGCACTACAACCTCATCGACGGCGAGGACTACCGGGTGACGGCGGGCAGCGGGACCATCGACGCCAAGATCATCGTGCTAGCCGCCGGTGCCGGTGCCACGCCGGTCATCCTGCAGCGCAGCGAGGCGTCGCTCGGCCCGATGCCGCACGCCGTGGGCAGGTACTTCTCCGGCAACGGTGAGCGGCTCAACACCGCGATCCTGAACGAGGAGCGAGTCCGTGATGTCCTGGGCCTGACGCGCGGTGACGGCGTGGCCTACGAGGCCTACCAGATCGGCAAGGGGCCGTGCGTCGCCAACTGGGACCGCCTCGACAGCTCGCGGCCGGAGTACACCCGCTACTCGCTGGAGCAGCTGTACTTCCCGCTCGGCCTCGGTACCATCCTCGCGCAAGTCCCGGAGGCGACCGGGCCCACCTGGTTCGGCGTGGAGAAGAAGAAGATTCTCGAGCGCTGGAAATCGTGGCTGACCATCTTCGAGATGATCGAGGACGATAACGAGGGCGTGTTCGGCTCGCCCCCCGCCGCCGGCAACGCCGACCGCATCTCCCAGCAGATGCTCGGCGTCGGCCGGCTGCGGTATCAGCCATCGGCGACGACGGTGGCGGCCTGGGCCGCCGCGGACGCGGACGTGAAGGACATCCTGGAGCGTGACGGGCTGGCCCGGGTGGCGCCGTGGACAAATGACCTGATCGGTGCCTACACCGTTCACCCGCTCGCGTCGTGCCGGATCGGCGACGATCCGGGCACCTCGGCGCTCGACGACCGGCACGAACTGCGGGGCCACCCCGGCGTCTTCGTCACCGACGGCTCGGCGGTCCCCTGCTCGCTGACGGTCAATCCCGCGATGACCATTGCCGCGCTGGCCGAACGGGCCGTCCCTGGCATCGTCGCGGCCGCGCGGCAGCGCGGCGTGGCGGTCGAGTACGGCGCGCCGGCCCCGGATGGCGGCACGAGCGGGCGCCGCGCGACGGCAGCGCTCGCGGCCGACCTGGCCCGTGAGTAGCGCGGGGCGCCGGGCGATGATCACGAAGGTCATCCGCATGGCCGGCCGCAGGACGCTGGCGCAGGTGCAGTACGTCTCACCCGTGCCCCCGGCCCTCGCCGGGGGCCTCGTCGCGGCGGTCTACGCACAGCTGGAGCGGGACTTCGGCATGCTGGCCCCGCCCGTGATCCTGCACTCACCCGCGCCAGGGCCGCTCGCAGCCGCGTGGCTGATGCTGCGCGAGACGCTCCTGGCCGGGCTGGCCGACCGGGGCGCCAAGGAGGCGGTCGCCGCCGCGGTCTCGCTCGGCAATACCTGCCCGTACTGCGTCCAGGTGCATACCGGCATCCTGCACGGCCTGGTCCGCGGTCGCGACGCCGCGGCCATCGAGACCGGCCGGATCGCCTCGGTCACCGATCCGCGCATCCGGCAGGCCGGGGCCTGGGCGCAGGCGGCCGGGCTGCGTGACACCGCAGGTCAGGACCTGCCGTTTCCGTCGGCGCAGTGCGCCGAGTTCATCGGCGTGGCGGTCACCTTTCACTACCTGAACCGCATGGTCAATGTGTTCCTGGGCGACCCGCCGCTGCCGGCCTTCCTGTCGCCGGCGGTACGCGGCGCTGCCCTGCGCATGCTGGGCAGCCTGCTGCGGCCGGTGACGGCCAGGCGGCTTGAGCCCGGCACTTCCGCGGGCCTGCTGCCGGAGGCGCCGCTGCCCAGCGACCTATCGTGGGCGGCCGGCAGTCCGGCGGTCGCCGGCGCATTCGCTCGGGCCGCCGCGACCATCGACGCCGATGGCGTGACCGCGGTGCCGCAGTCCGTCCGCGAACTGGTGCTCGCCAGGCTCGCCGGGTGGGACGGGGCGCCGCCCGCGCTCGGCAGGGCCTGGGTCGACGCGGCGATATCGCGGCTGGCCGCCGCGGACCGTCCCGCGGGCCGGCTGGCATTGCTCACCGCCATGTCGTCGTACCAGGTTCGGCAGGCGGATATCGACCAGGCCCGTCTTCACCTGCCGGGCGATCGGGCGCTCATCGGCCTGACGTCGTGGGCGAGCATGGCCGCCGCTCGGCAGGCGGGCCGGTGGCTGGCCGGGGAGCCGTACTAGGAACTGTCGTCCGCGGGTACGGATCGGCGCGACGCGGACTGATATTGACATCATGCCACGGTACGTGGCTAAGGTGAGAAAACACCGTTATGCTACCTCGGCCGAGGCGGCGTAGCGGCGTCGGTTATTGTCGTTGCGCCTATTCGCGAGAAGGCAGGCAAGATGTCCTACCGCGCAGCTCGTGGCAATCGGCGCGGCCGTCATGGGACTCGTCCGGGTCATGGCACATCGGAAGATGCGGCCCGTTCGCCGGCGTATCAGCATGGACATGTACAGGCCGGCGGCCGCGAGGGCGAGGAGGGCATATGCCAACTGCCTTGGGATCATTGCGCAGACTTGTCATGACGCCATCGATGAGCAGCGTGAGTTTCGGCGGCCGAGGCTTTCCCGTCACGGCATCAGGCGCTACCGAGCGCCTTGAGGCTATTCCCCAGACGGTCGTCTGCGGATTCGAGTGGGGTATCGACGCGCGCAGCCTATGGGAGGTTGAGCGCCGCCTGAATATGGTGGACCCGGAACTGCGCGGCTTCGCCTACGAAGGGGTGGCGATGGCCTTCACGGTCCTTGACGCCATTAGCCCTGGCCGCGGTCACCGTACTCGTGACCTGCTACTGGGTTCCGGGCAGCCGCACATTTTCCTGGCTTACATCGGCATCGGCTTCGCGATGGCGCGATTGCCCCGGCCATTGTGGAAGAAGGTCATGCCCGATCTGACGGGATCAGCATTTTACCCGACGATGACGTGGCTCGCGGTCGACGGTTACGGATTCGATCGAGCGTACTTCGACACTAAGAACTGGGTAGACCAGCAAAAAGCCCCGCCGTCCTATCCGTGGCTCGGCTCGTCCGCTTACTTCCTGCGAGCCGTGGACCAGGGCATCGGCCGGGCGCTGTGGTTCATTCACGCCGCGCAGGCGTCCGGTATCGCGGCCGCCGTCGGCCGGTTCGCGAGCCACCGGCAGGCAGATCTGTGGAGCGGCGTCGGGCTTGCCGCGGCGTTCGCCGGCGGTGCGACGGCCGATGGCATGGCCGCCCTGCGCGTCGCCGCCGGGGAGTACGGCGGCGACCTGGCCCAGGGCGCCGTCTTCGCCGCGACGGCCCGGGCCTTTTCCGAGGTGGTGCCGGAACACACGGAGGTGACGGTCATGGCCCTAGCCGGGCTGTCCGTCACGGCGGCTACCACCCTCGGTGTCGAGTCGGCCGTCGAGACCAGCGACAGTCCCGCGGTGCCGGCCTACGAACTGTGGCGGCAGAAGATACGCGATCACTTCTCCTCGGTCAGCGGCTGACCGCCTTCCCGGATGTCAGGCGGTCCGCGGTGATGAGTTCCCGGCCGGTGCGCGCGGCGGATGCCTTACGGCTGATCAGCAAGATCAGGCAAGGCGGCCCGCAAGTCGGCGAGACACGCCGGGGTAACCAGACCCGGTAATGCGTAACGCCAGATAGTCGTCACATAGAGTCGCAGGTCAGCGTCCTGGTCAGTTTCGCGGACCTGGTGCAGGCCGGCGAGAGCGATCACGACGAAGCGCGCCGCTTCCCCGACGTCGACACTGGACAGCAATTCACGCTGTGCCCGCGCCTCGGTCAGCAGTTCTTCGATGAGGCTGGTCCAGGCCTGGAACGGGTGCGGGACCTCCGGGCTGGCAACGGTGCGTTCGAGCAAGAGCCGAATGCCAGCTCGGGCGATGGCCTCGTCGCTCATCATCCGGGCCACCAGCCAGGTCAATTCCAGCAGGCCTCGCACCGCCCGCGGGTACTGGGCACGCAGGTCACTGGTCAGGGCGACCCACATATCGTATTGCTCTTGAACGACGGCCTGGGCGAGCCCCTCTTTCGACTGAAAGTGAAAGTAGAGCGCGCCTTTGCTGACGTGGCGCTGGGCCACGATGTCCTGCAGCCGGGTGCCAAAATATCCGTGGGCGTCGAACGTCTGAGCGGCGGCCCGCAGGATTTCGCGTCTCGTCTGGCATGCCCGCTCCTGCATTATCGCACCGATCCAGTACTGAAGGCCTGGCATCAGCATCGGCGTCATGGCGCGCCGCGATGATAGCGGTGCGTGACTGGCCTTTCCGCTGTGCTAGCCGCTCGTGTATGACAGTGTTATAGATTACCTAACCTGCTTGCCGACAAGGAATACCGTAGGAGAAACGTAACGAGATCTCAGCGCCTCGGGCTTGAGACACCGCTCAGGAGCCCGACCCGCAGATCGAGATTTGATTGCGGCGCAGATTGAGCCGATTCCGCGCAAGGACATTGTGGAACATGCCGACCGATCGCCGCTTCCCCGGCCATTGTGCCGACGTCCTTATCGGGCCGGATCGAGGACACGTCAGTTGGAGCCTTGTCCGGTCGGTCGGCACTGGGCGCCCGTCGCGCGTCCGCGGACGAGCGACGGCACCGGCGATCGCAGCGGTGACGACCTACGGTACTGCCGGCCGCCGGCAGGCGCGGGCGGGCTGCTCCGAATTACCATCAAAATCTGACATAACCTGCCAGGACCGGACGTAAATTCAGTCGGCGTCCTCCGGTGAAACCCTGCTTGGCCGACGGTCGCCTTCGGCTGATCTGCGAGGGCGGTCTTGCCAAAACCGGTCGACCGGTTTTGTATGGATCTGTCAGTAGGGAGAGAGCTTCGCCCGCCTCCGGTTAACTCGGGGTCAGGGGACAGGCACAAAAGGTGAGGTATGCGTGGAGCCCAAATCCGACCTCCGTTCAGTCAGGGCCGATGTCGCACAGGAGTGCGAAATTAACTACCTGCTACGCCAGCCTGTCGTGCAGCGCGTAGCCATCAATCTGCTGCTGCCCGCCGATTCACCTCGGCTTAACGGAGAAGATGAGAGGCACATCCGCCGGCTTGCGCAGACCGAGGACCCGTTGCCAGCAATCTTGGTGCGCCGGGAGACAATGCGGGTAATTGACGGCATGCACCGCCTCCGCGCGGCAATATTGCGAGGCTGTCAGGACATCGAAGTGATTTTCTTTGACGGAAGCGACGCAGAAGCCTTTATACGTGCGGTCGAGGTCAACATGCTGCATGGCCTTCCTCTTTCGCTCGCCGACCGGAGGGCCGCGGCCGGGCGCATCATTTCGTCGCATCCGGAGCTGTCGGATCGGGCGATCGCCGCCAGGGTCGGTCTTTCCGCCAGGACAGTGCGGGCGGTCCGGGCGCGTTCGACAGCGGACTTCTCTCAGTCGAACGGCCGAGTCGGCGCTGACGGGCGACTCCGCCCGCTGAACAGTGCCAACGCCAGGAAATTAGCGGCCAGGGTGCTGGCAGCGAGCCCGGACGCGCCACTGCGAGAGGTAGCCAGAATCGCCGGAGTCTCGGTGTCGACGGCACATGACGTCCGCCAGCGTGTCAGTCAGGGCCGGAGCCCTATCCCCGTCAGGTATGAGGAGCGTGCTAACGATGCCGACCGGCCGGCCGACGAGGGCAAGCTGTCCCGCCGCCGGGAAGGTGGCCCGAGCCGCCGGAGAGTCTCTGGCATGCGGCGAAACTGTATGGCGATATTGCATGCATGTGAGAAGGATCCGTCGCTGCGTCACACTCAGTCCGGCCGGGAGTTGCTCCGCTGGCTGAACTCTCATGTCGTCCTGCGCGAGGACTGGCTGGAGATCATTGACTCGGTCCCCGCGCATTGCGTGGATCCCCTTGTCGAGCTCGCGCATCAGTGCGCCCAATCATGGTATCAATTCGCGCGCGAGATCGAGCGCCGGTAGCCCGCCCCGTACTCTTGCCCGGTCCGTAAATCTGAAGCTCCTCTTTCCCTGGCTCTCGCGCGGCTATTACCTTGAGCCTTGAATTCTCGACGGGTTACGTGGGCGGGGTTATCGCCCGCTGACGTCTGGAATGCCGCTTCCGGGGTGGCGTTCGTTCGTGTCGCGTTGCAGCATAAGCCAGGCGGTCGGCGAGTCGGGAGCGCCGAGATTCCGCCAGCTGGACAGCAAGACGCAAGATGCAGCCTCCTGCGCTGGACCTTAAGTTTGAGTTATGCCTGGAAGCCGGGCAGCGAAAGGTAGGACGGTGGCGTCGAGCTCGGGGAAGGCTCATTAGTTCCCGTCGATGTCAATAGGCGCCGATGCGCCCGGCTGCCTGCCGTGCGCTTCCGCATGGGCGCCTCCTCTGTCTGAGAATCCGTTGACACCCGCGCGAAATGCAATTTTCTCCTGGGTGCGACCTGAGGCCACCGCATTTGCGAAGTAGTCATAGCCGCGACCGGAAGCCAATCATTATGGTCGAGGCGTGATGGACAAACTTGGACACCCGGCCAATGCGAATTAAGGAGTGGCGAGGGCGCGGCTAGTGCCCTATTTCTTGGCCGCCGCATTGCGGTCTAGGGAAAATCCATAGCGTCTCCGCAGGACCGTGATTGCGGCGGCCGTTCTACCCGCAGGTAGAGAAGTCCGCAGCCAGTCAGGAGGAGCGGATGATGAACGATGCAGGAATCAGGGCGGTCGAGCGAGTCATCAGGTACATGTATGAGAATCTCGGGGAAGAGATCACCATAGATGACATGGCGCGAACGGCGATGTTCAGCAAATTTCATTTCTCTCGCATATTCCATGATGTCACCGGTATATCACCCGGAAGATTTCTCTCGGCAATAAGGCTGCAGGCGGCTAAGCGGCTGCTGATTTCTACATCCTTGACGGTCACTGACATCTGCTATCGCGCTGGATACACCAGCGTCGGAACGTTTAGCTCGCGATTCGCCGCGGTGGTGGGAATCCCGCCGACCGCATACCGCGAAGGGCGCGGCTATATGTCCCAGCTCCGCGTCAATGGGCGCAGGAATAATTGGGGTACATGTTCCGGCATGATTCGCGGGCAGGTCACCGCCTCATCGGCCGAGGCGGCAGGCCTGATCTTTATTGGCGTCTTCCCGGACCCGATCATTCAAGGGCAGCCGATCCGGTACACGGTGCTGCGGGATGCCGGGTCCTACGTTCTAGACGACGTGCCTCAGGGCACGTGGTACGTCCTTGGTCATGCGTTCGCCAGGGGCGATAGCGTTATCCTGCGTGACCCTGCCAACGATGACCGGCCGCCGTCGGTGGCCAGCCACGGACCCATCACGGTGCGGCCAGATATGGTGACCCGGCATGTCGACGTGCGGATGCGTCCCATGCGGGTGACTGACCCGCCCATGTTGCTCGCCCTGCTCGATGTGGCGTAGGGCCAGGGGTAAGGCCGTGCTGCTGACGTGCGGGCCGCCCGGGCCGCACGGGGAACGGCCCGGGGCCTGGTACCGGCCCCGATGCCGGTACCAGGCCCCGGCCTGGCTCAGCGGGTCAGCCCGCGATCGGGGTGTTCTGGTAGGCGGTGATGAGCCACTCGGAGCCCTGCCTGGCGAGCAGCCAGCTGGCCCTGATCGCCTGCTCGGCGGAGACCTCGGCCTGGCCCGCCGCGAGGACGCCGCCCTGGGTGATGACCAGCGCCACGCCGTCGGCCAGGGGTTTCACCGCGAGAGGCTTTCCTGTGACGTTAGTTCCCTTGTACGGCCCGGCGAACGCCTCGGCCATGAACGAGCGGATCTCCTCGCGACTTTTCAGGAAGACGTCGCCGGGGAGAATCAGGGTCCCGTCCTCGGTGAAGACCGCGGCGAACGCCTCGGCGTCATTCTTGGCCCAGGCGGCGACGATACGACCGGGTACGTTCTGCACTGCCTGCGCGTCATCAGCGGACATGATGTTCCCTCCTGGAACGACTCAATGGAGTCTGCGTTTCCCGCACCGTCAGGCTCACAGCCTGGCATAAGGGACGCATCTTCTGCCTTGCGGACCTCTGGTGCCGGCCTATCTCGCTACTGAGTCCTCTGCCGCGTTCAGGTCCGCATAAAACGGGCATTCATAGATCGGGTCGAAGTCCGAGAATGTGTCCCAGCGAGACTCATTACGCAGCAATTTGTTCACCGCACTGTCACTCCAGAAGTCACCGCTGAGCAGGCGCACGACCGCAGTGTTGTCGACCCACCTGAGATCCTCGTTATCCATGCCGATGGACGCTAGGTACGGGCGAAGGTTATACCCGTTCTCATAGTACGCATGAATGACTCGGGAGTACGTGTCGTATCCGGTCTTATAGAAGCTTGCGTATTCTCGCTGAAGCTGCTCGGCGCGCTTCGGATCGGATAGAATCTTGTTCACCGTATCGGCCGCCCGCGCGCCGGTAGTCGTGGCCAGCAGGACGCCACCGGAGAAGATCGGGTCGAAGAAGCAGCCCGCGTCACCGACCATGAACCAGCCCGGGCCGGCCACGGTATCTGAATAGTAGCAGTAGTCTGTCTCGACGTGTATTTCTCCTGGCTGAGTGCCGATTAGTCGCGCGGCGATCCGCGGAACGTGCGTGATGTGGCCGGCCAGCAGTTCGGCCGGATCGCCAGACCGCAGTGCGTCACGCCGCATCACCGATCCGACGCTGATGGTATCTCTCCTGATCGGAATGGCCCAGACCCAGCCGTCATCGTGTCGGCCAATCTGGATATCTCCTTCGTGGCCAAGGTTGTACTGCTCATCCAGGCCTTTGAAGTGCTGAAACACCGCGACCATGCGCAGCCGGTCAACATACCTGCGCAATCCGAAGGACTTCGCGATCTTGCTGGCTCGCCCGCCGGCGTCGATGACGTAGGTCGCGTGTACCGTATGTGCTGCTCCCGCATGCTCGTATGTCACGCCAACCACGCGGTCGTCTTCTTGTAGCAGCTCGTGAACCGTGGCCCCTTCGATGAGGGTGGCGCCACGCTCCTGGGCCAGATCGGCGAGCATCTTGTCGAAATGCGCGCGCTCGACTTGGAAGGCTGACGGGTAGCGCCCGGGGCCCTGCTTGTCGAATGGTATCCGCCCGAACCTCCCGGAGGCGCCGCTGAATTCGGCGCCGTGCTTGGCCACGTAGCCCTGAGCCTTGACGCGGTCGAGCACCCCCAGCTTCTCGAAGAGGGCCATTGATGGAGGCAGCAGCGATTCGCCGATGTGAAACCGAGGGAGCCTGCGGCTCTCCAGCACCAGCACCGAATGTCCTGCCTGGGCAAGTACCATCGCGGTGGTGGCGCCGCCTGGACCGGCGCCGATGACCACCACGTCGACATTATCGCGATGCTGATCGTAGCTGTCGGACATTTCCTTTTCCTCCAGTGCCGTGCGTGGCTGGCCTCGGATGGCCATACCTCCCAGTATCGGACACGCCGAGCCCGCTAGCTTTACTGAAGAATGCTGGCCCTCCATTACCGCGGGGTTCTCCGCCTGGTAATTTCCACGATCGTGACCAGCGCACAACGGAAGATGTCGCGTCATCGGCAGAGTAATATGCTGTCGCCACGAAAGACTGACGATGATGAGGAAAAGCTGATGCATAAACCCACGATCGGCACGCTGCCCGTTCCGGGTGCCAGTCTCTACTACGAGGTGCGCGGCACTGGCCCCGCGCTCCTGGTAATCCCCACGGGAAATGGCGATGCCACCCCGCTGGCGCCGATGGCCGACGCGCTCGCCGACCGCTACACGGTGATCACCTACGACCGGCGAGGCTTCTCCCGCAGTCCGCTATACGGGCCGGTGGACGACAGGCAGCGGCTCGAAGCCGACGTGCACGACGCCCGCCTGCTACTCGACCATTTCTCGCAGACGCCCGCCCACGTCCTGGGCACCTGTTCCGGGGCCATTGTCGCGCTCGCACTGCTGGAGCGGCATCCGGGCCAGATCCAGACGCTGCTCGCGCATGAGCCGCCGCTGACTTCCGTGCTGCCCGATGCCGCGCGGTGGACCGAGTTCCACGCCGGGTTGTACGACACTTACCGAAGGTCCGGCGTCGAGGCGGCGAGGGATATCTTCAAGGTCAGCATGGGTCTGGATGGCCAGACCCGGCCACCGAAGGGTGCTGAGCTACCGCCCGAGGAGCTCGCCGGGCTGCTGGACCGGCTTCGCCGCAATCAGGTATTCTGGTTCGAATACGAGATGCGTACCTATCCCGACTTTCTTCCGGATATCGAAACCCTGAAGTCCGTGTCGGACCGGCTGGTCCTGCTCGGCGGGAGCGCCTCGCGCGAGCACGTGCCCTACCGTCCTAATACGGTTCTGGCCAGTCTGCTCGGTACCGACGTGCTGGACTTTCCCGGCGGTCACCTCGGCTACGTGACACATCCGATCGAGTTCGCCGACCAGCTAGCCGGCGTCCTGCTGGCCAGAAACGGGTGAGGCGAGGGCTGACGGGCTGAGCAGCTTCTGGAGCGCCTTCTTGTCCGGCTTGCCGACGGGGGTGCGCGGAAAGTCGTCCAGCACCGCCAGCCGCTCGGGGATCTTGAACGCCGCGATGCCCCCGGCGGTCAGGGCGGCGCGGACGTCGGCGAGAGTGACCCGGTAGCCGGGGCGGACGCGGACGCACAGGCACACCCGCTCGCCGACCTCCGGGTCAGGCAGCGCCACGGCGGCCGCCTCGGCCAGCTGCGGCATTTTCAGCGCCAGGGTCTCGAGCTCGCCCGCTGAAATCTTCTCGCCGGCCCGGTTGATCAGGTCCTTGACCCGGCCGCAGACCACCGTGTCGCCCCGGGGAGTGATCCGCACCAGGTCGCCGGTGCGATACCAGCCGTCAGGGGTGAAGGCCACCGCGTTGTGCTCGGGCGCCCCGTAGTAGCCGCGCGGCGTGTACGGGCCGCGAGTGAGCAGTTCGCCGATCTCGCCGGCCGGGACCTGATGCCCGTCCGCGTCTACCACCAGCAACTCATCGTAGGGACTGATGGGTGCCCCCTGGGTGGTGTGGGTCACCTCGTCAGGCGCGTCGGCCGGGGTGCAGCAGATGAGGCCCTCCGCCATGCCGTAGATCTGCTGCAGGCGGCAGCCGAGCGCAGGGCCGATGCGGGCGGCGATCTCCGGGGGCAGGATGGATCCGCCGACCTGGACCTGCCGCAGGCTGGACAGATCGTGCCGCTTGAACGCGACCTGCTCCATCCACTGGAGCGCCACGGCCGGCACGGCGGAGGTGACGGTGACACCTTCGGCCGCTACGGCCTCGAACACCGCCTCCGGCCGGGGCGAGGGCAGCAGTACGACCCGGCCGCCGGCGAACAGCGTGCCGAGAATCCCGGGGTTGGCTAGCGGGAAGTTGTGGCCGGCGGGAAGGGCGGCGAGGTAGACCGTGTCCGGCCCGAAGTCGCAGACCTCGCTCACCTGCCGGATGTTGTACTCATAGTCGTTGTGGGTCCGGCTGATCACCTTGGGGACGCCGGTGGTGCCGCCCGACAGCAGGAACAGCGCGGGGTCGGCGGCGCAGGGCGCCCGTTCGTCCAGCCAGCGGCGAGCGGCGCGGCCGTCGCCATCCCGGTCGAGCAGGCCCCGCAGGCTGACGCTGCCCGGCCGCATCCTGTCGCCCGCTACGAGCACCAGGGCTGGCTCGGGCAGTACCGCCGCTACCCGGTGAGCAAGTTCCTGGTGATCATAACCGCGCCAGACGTCGCGAACGACTAGGGCCTTGGCTCGCACATGCGCCCCGATGGAGGCCAGCTCGTGCTCGCGGTGCGGCATCAGCATCATCACCGGCACCACCCCGAGCCGGAAGCAGGCCAGGGTGACCACGACGAAGTCCCAGCAGTTCGGGAGCTGGACGAGGATGGAGTCACCGCAGGACAGCCCGCAGGCCGCGAACCCTCCGGCGAGGCGGTCGGCGCGCTCGGCCAGGTCGAGATAGGTCAGCCGGTGCTCCCCGTCGACCACCGCGACCCGGTCTCCCCACCGCTGCGCCCATTCCCACAAGTAGGACCCCAGGGGACGGTCCCGCCAGCAGCCCGCCCGCCGGTAGAGGCCGGCCAGGTCGGCCGGCCAGGGCACTACCTCTTCGCGCTTCATCCCGGCTGTCCCTCACTGAGCAGATCGGGCCTGGCGTCGTCTAGGCGCTCGGCCAGGAACGTGGCGACGGTGTGGATGGTGGGCCGGTCCCAGAACAACGTGGCGGGCAGCGGCAGCCGGAACCGCCGCTCCAGCCCGCGCCGGATCCGCACGGTCATGACCGAGTCGACGCCCATCTCGACCACGGGCCGCCCCGGGTCCACCTCACCGGCCGTGAGCCTCGTCTCGGCGGCGACCTGACGCTGGATCTCCTCGATGAGGAACGCCTCCAGTTCGGGACGGTCGAGGCCCAGCCAGGGGGACTCCGCGGGCTGCGCCGCGGCCTCCTCCGCGCGAGTGTCGTCGGGCAGTTCACTGAGCAGCGGCGGGCGGAGCTCACCCGGCCCCAGCGGGATGGTCCTCAGCACGGCCGCGTAGCCCAGGCCGTACCGGTCGGCCAGCCACCAGGCGCTGAACGCCTCGGTGGGGCTGATATCGGCCGTGCCGCGCGCGGCGAGTTCTGCGTCGATGACCGCCGACGAGGTGGACATGCCGAGCCCGCGCCAGGAGGTCCAGCCGAGACTGGTCGTCGCGGTGTCCCCGACGGCCCGGCGATGGGCCGCGAGCGCGTCCAGGAAGGCATTTCCCGCGGCATAGCTAGCCTGGCCGGGCAGGCCCAGCAGCTGGCCACAGGAGGAGAACAGCACGAAGAAGTCCACGCTGCCCGGCGGGAACAGGCCGTGCAGCACCAGCGCGCCGTCCAGCTTGGGCCGCAAGACCGCGCGCAGTGAGTCCTCGTCGAGGGCGGCGAGCGTGCGGTCATCCAGGACACCGGCGGCGTGCACGACGCCCCGGATCGGGGGCAGCCCGAGCACGCCGGAGGACAGCAGCTTCGCCGCGGCATCGGCGTCGGCGATGTCCACCGCGACCATGACCACGGTGACGCCGAGTCGTTCCAGCGACCTGATCTCCTCGACCTGCGCCCGCTGCCGGAGATCGCCGAGGCTCTCCCAGGCGGCGCGCGGCGGCAGCGCCCGCCGGCCGGCCAGCACGATCCGCCGTGCGCCCCGGTCCGCCAGCCACCGCGCCACCTGGAGGCCGAGGGTTCCGAGTCCGCCAGTGATCAGATACGTTCCTTCCGGCTGGCAGGCCAGCGGCGGGCGCACGGGCTCGCCGTCCAGCAGGCGCAGCCGTGCCACCGTCGGCACGCCGTCCCGCACCACGACCACGTCCTCACCGCGCACGGTGCGCACCACCTCGACCAGGGCGGCCACGTCCTGCGGTGACTGCCCGATGTCGACGACACCGCCCCAGAACTCGGGATGCTCGCCGCCGATGACCCGCCCGAGGCCCCAGAGCCCGCCGTGGCCGAGCGCCTGCTTCTCCGCGCTCTCCCGGACGCCCTGGGTGACACACCACAACCGGGCCGGGCTGGCCAGCCCGGACCCGGCTAGCCGCTGGGCGGTCCGCGCCAGCAGCCACAGGGCCTGCGCCGCCGTCTCGGCTACCTCGCCGGGCGGCCCCGGCGCCGGAACGACCACGACGGCGTGGTCGCTGGTCAGCTCGGAGCCGGACAGCTCCTCGGGCGTGGCGGCGACGCGATACGTGATGCCCGCCGCGCCGAGCCGCTCGGCCAGCCTGCCCAGCAAGGCCGAGTCGGGACCGATCAGGACCACGGTCTGCCGCGGACCCGGGGGCCTGTGCTCCGCGGGGCGCCAGGCGATCTCGTGCACCAGGCGGCGCGGGTTAGTCAGCACTCCGACATCGCTGTCCAGCGCTCCGTACCGGAGCTGGGACAACCTGCCCACCACCACGCCGTCGAGGTCGGCGATCTCCACATCGACGGCGTCGTCGCCGGTTACCCGCACGGTGATGCGGGCCCAGGCCGGCGGGACCTGCGCCAGGGTCACGCGGTGGATGTGCGCGGGCATGCGCAGGACCGGCGGTCCGGAGAACGCCACCGAGGCGGCCGACAGGGCGGCGTCCAGCACGGCTGCCCAGGTGGCGGGTGCGGCGTCGGAGTCCCGGTCAGCGCGCACGGTCGCCACGAGGACGCCGTCGCCGCGCTGGATCCGCTCTGCCGCCCACGGGAAGCCCATGGCGGCCACCCCGAGCGAGGCGAGCAGCGCCGGGATATGGCCGGGGGGCAGTTCCTGCCCGGTCACCGCGGCCGGCCCGTCGCCGGCTCCGGGGTTATCGGTATCGGTGCCGGGGCCATCGGTGCCGAGCGCGGAGCGGGACTCGATCGCGGCCGTGGTGTGGGTGACCCAGCTCTTATCGTCCACGGTGTCGTCGGCGATCCGAGACGACAGCCGGATCGTCCCGTCCTGCACGACGACCTGGAGGTCGCGGGGCCTGGTAACGCTGACCGGCACGCGCAGGGCCACGTCGGTCAGGTCCGGCCACGGACCCGTGGCGGCGGCCGCGGTGAGGAAGGTGGTCAGCAGCACGGCGGCGGGGACGATCTCGACCTCGCGCACCGGGTGGTCCCCCGGGTACGGCCTGGACTCGCGGTCGAGGGAGGTCAGCCATACCTTGGCCGGGGTCGTGCCGGTCACGCTGATCTGCCCGCCCAGCAGGGTGTGGCTCGCCGGATCGTGCGGCTCGGCTGCCGAGCCGCGGGCCACCGGCTCCGCCGCCCAGTGGGGCCGGTGCTGCCAGGCCGTCGTCGGCAGGTCGGCGAGCGCGCCGTCCGGCCACACGGCTGGCCAGTCCACTTGCGCGCCGTGGCAGTAGAGCACGCCCAGATTGCCGAGCAGCGTCTCACGACCGGGCTGGCCGCGGCGCATGGAGTGCGTGACGCACGCGTCCTCGATACCGAGCTCGTCCAGCGTCTCGATGATCGAGTGCTCCACGACCGGATGGGGGGAGATCTCGACGAACAGGCGGTACCCGTCCGCCGCGGCCGCGGTCGTGGCCTGGGCGAACCGGACCGGCTCCCGCAGGTTGGCGGCCCAGTAGGCGCCGTCCCTGGGTGCCGTAGACCGGGGGTCATCTAGCGCCGTCGTGTACAGGGGGAGCTGCGGCGTGCCCGGCCGCAGGTCGCTCGCGGCGGCGGCCAGCGCGCCGAGCAGCGGATCCATGTGCGGGCTGTGGAAGGCCACGTCGGAGTCGAGTGGGCGGACGGCGAGCCCCTCGGCCCGCCATCGCTCACTGAGGTACCGCACCGCCGCGATGTCGCCGGAGATCACCGTCGAGGCCGGGGCCGCGGTCACTGCGACGGCGACGTCGCGCCGGTCGCCCACGCGACACTCGGCCTCCTGCGCAGGCAGGCTGACCATGGCCATGGCACCCTGGCCGGCCACCCGGCGCAGCAGGAGCGAACGCCGGCAGACCAGCCGCGCGCCCTGCTTCAGGGTGAGCACGCCGGCGGTGACCGCCGCGGCGATCTCGCCGACGGAATGGCCGATAACGGCGTCGGGACGCACCCCGCAGGCCTGCCAGACCGCGCTGAGCGCCATCTGCATCGCGAAGATCAACGGCTGGATGACGTCGACCGGCTGCGGGGCATCATCAAGGAGCGCCGAGCGCAGCGAGACGCCCAGCTCCTCGACGAACACCGGCTCCAGCCGGTGGATCACGTCGGCGAACACCGGATCGGCGGCAAGCGACTGCCGGGCCATCCCGGTCCACTGGGAGCCGTGCCCCGAGAACACCCAGACCAGGCCTCGCCCGGCGCCCGGCAGCACCGTCCCGGTCGGCGACGCCGCCGCGGACTCGGCGAGCTCGCGCAATCGCCGGATCAGCTGCTCACGGTCGGCGGCCACGACCGTCGCCCGATGCGGCAGGTGGGCGCGTCGCCTCGCCAGGGTATGCCCGACATCGGACGTCCTGGTCGCGCCGTCGGCGGCGAGCCAGTCCGCCAGGCGCGCCGCGTACTGCCCGACGGCCGCCGGGCTCGCCGCCGACAGCGGGTACGGGGCGGGCCCGCTGCCGGCGGCGGCCCGGCCGGCCGGCACCTCCGCCTGCTCCAGGATGACGTGCGCGATGGTGCCCCCGTAGCCGTACCCGGACACCCCGGCCCGCCGCGGCGTGTCCGCCTGCGGCCACGGGGTCGGCTCGGTCACCACCCGCAATCCGGCGGTGTCCCAGGGGATGGCGGGGTTCCCGGTGGTGAAGTTCAGGCTCGGCGGGATCTCGCCGTGCCGCAGCGCGAGGACCGCCTTGATCACGCCCGCCACGCCGGCGCCGGCTTCGAGATGACCGATGTTCGGCTTGACCGAGCCGATCAGCAGGGGCCGATCCGCCGGACGGCCGGGCCCGAACACCTCCGTCATCGCCGCGGCCTCGAGCGGGTCGCCCACCCTCGTGCCCGTGCCGTGCGCCTCCACGAAGCCGACCGTGGCCGGGTCGACGCCGGCGACCGCGTAGGCCCGGCGCATCAGGTGGGCCTGCGCCGCTCCGCTGGGGGCCATGATGCCGTTGGTTCTGCCGTCCTGATGCACGGCGCTGCCCCGGATGATCGCTAGCGCCCGATCTCCGTCGCGGCGGGCGTCCGACAGGCGCTTGAGCACGACGACCCCGCCGCCCTCACCGCGTCCGTAGCCGTCGGCGTCCGCGTCGAAGGACTTGCAGCGCCCGTCAGGTGCTGTCGCGCCCGCGGCGTCCAGCACCAGGGACAGCCCCGGCGCGGTCATCACCAGCACCCCGCCCGCGAGCGCCACCGGGCACTCGCCGGCCCGCAGGGCCTGCGCCGCCAGGTGGATCGCGACCAGCGAGGAGGAGCAGGCGGTGTCCACGGCCATGCTCGGACCGCGCAGGTCCAGCACATAGGAGATGCGGTTGGCCACGGCACAGTACGCCCCGCCGATCCCCGACCACGCCTCGATCCGGGGCAGGTCCTCGAGCAGCCGGCGGCCGTAGTCGTCCGAGCCCACTCCCATGAACACCCCGGCATCGGTCCCGGCCAGGGTCCGCGGCGGGAGCCCCGCGTGCTCGAGCGCCTCCCAGGCCAGTTCCAGCACGATCCGCTGCTGGGGGTCCATGAGCGCAGCCTCGCGCGGGGTGATGCCGAAGAAGTCGGCATCGAAACCCTTCACGTCGTCGAGGAACGCGCCGCGCCGGGTCACGTCGCGTACCGCGGCCGCGTGCTCGCGGCTCTGGGTGGCATACCAGTCCCAGCGGCCCTGCGGGACCTCCCCGACGGTGTCACCGCCGTCGCGCAGGAGGGTCCAGAACTTCTCTGGCGAGTCGACGCCGCCAGCAAATCTGCAGGCCATCCCGATGATGGCGATGGGTTCGCGTGAGTCCATCAGCGGACAGCCTTCCGTCGCTGCGCGAAGGCCGCATTTTCCGGCCCCGAGAGCAACTTGAGTACAAGGGAAATGAGGCTAATCTCATCGCTCTGTCGACCCGTAGTCTGGCGTCTTTCAATAGGCTCCGCATATTCCCGATTGCTCAGCCGTGGCGGGCCGCCCGCCGCGCGCCGCGGGAGTTCAGCGGGCCTTATCGGATTGAGCTATTTATTCTGCGGATTACCCGGTGCCTGCCGCCGCCGCGATGATGGACACTAAGAGTCCCGGGCAGGTACTGTAGAGGAGATCCTGGTGGGCGGTGACGTTGCCATAGTCGGCGCGGGTCCGGCGGGCCTGTTCCTGGCGCGCATGATCGGCTTGACCCGGCCGGGAACCGCGATCGAGGTGTTCGAGCGCAACGGGCCCGATGATGCCGACGGTTTCGGCGTGACCCTCTCGGACCGGACCATGCGCGGGATATCCCGCCGTGATCCTCGAACGCACCGGCGGATTACCGAGGCGAGCGTGGCGCTGTCGGGGCTCGAACTGCGACTGCCCGGCGCGGCGCTACGCTACGACGGCTTCACCGTCTGTGCCATCTCCCGGCCTGTCCTGCTGACGATTCTGCGGCAGCAGGCGCAGGAGGTCGGTGCCCGGCTCCATTTCCGGCACGAGGTTCGCGCCGCCGACCTCGATGCCGGGGTCATCGCCCTGGCCGACGGCGCCGCCTCGGCGCACCGCCAGGCGCGGCGGCAGGCGTACGGGACGAGCACGCGCACCGGATCGGCGCGCTTCATCTGGCTCGGCACCGCGGCGGACTTCGGGGATGTCACCGTGTTTGCCTTCGCGCAGACCGAGTACGGCCCCATGGCGGCCCACTGTTATTCCTATGGCGACGGCATGAGCACGGTGGTCGTCGAGACCGACGAGGCCACGTGGCGCAGCGCGGGTTTCGCGCCGCCGCCGGGCGCTGCGCGGGGCTCCGATGAGATCGGCGAGCCTGCGCTCGGCCTGCTCACCGAGATCTTCGCCGGACACCTGGGCGGGCACAAGCTCGTGAGCAACGCAAGCAGGTGGGGCAGGTTCACGGTGGTACACAACGAGCGCTGGTCCCATCGCAACACGGTGCTGCTCGGGGACGCCGCCCATACCGCGCACTTCACCGTCGGCTCCGGCACCAAGCTGGCGCTGGACGACGGCATCGCCCTCGCGTCGGCGCTGCGCGCCTACGATGATCACGCCGATGCGTTCGCGGCGTACGAGCGGGAACGACGCGAGCCTGTGGCCCGGACCCAGCGCTGGGCCGAGCCGAGCATGCACTGGTGGGAGACCTACGGGCGGCGGCTGCACCTGCCGCCCGCGCAGTTCGGCATGCACTTCATCACCCGTACGGCCGCCGTCGGCTACCTCGGCCTGCGCCGCCGATGCCCGGATCGGCTCGACGACGCGGAGGCGGCCTTCCGCCGGGAAGCGGGTCTGCACTCGGGCGGGCCACCGCGCAATGCCATCGGAGCACCGTTGCGGATCGGCGGGGTCAGGCTGCCTAACCGGCTGGTCATGGTGGGGCCAGAGCAGCGGCCGGCGGGCGCGCTCCGGGCGGTCCCCAGCGGCCTGGTGCTCGTGCGCGGGAACGCGTCGGCCGCCTCGGCGAGCCAGGTCACCGGGGCGGTGGCGGGCGGCGTGGTCGGCACGCTCTGGCCGCAGGACACCCGGCCGTCCGCGTCGGCGGCATCGCCGCGGTTCGTGGAGGTGCGCCGCCCCGAGGGGCCGGAGTGGACTGAGGCCGCCGATGACCTGGTCCGCCGGGCCGGGCTGCTGCGCGAGTGCGCGGACGGCGTGCTGCTGCGGGCCGGCGCCGCCGCGGGACCCGGATCGGCGGAGTCCCGGTGGCAGGAGACGCTCCGGCACGCGAGCCGGATCCGGACCGAGGCCGGCCTGGCCGTTGCCGTGTGCGTCCCGCCGGACTGGGCGCTGGATCTGACCCTGGAGGCCGGGGCCGACGCCTGGCCCACCCGGATCCACGTGGCCCTGGTGTCCGGCCGGATCGACCTGGTCGCGGTGGCGTCGCCGGATAGTTCCGGGGAATTCGAGTTCGGCAATCCATAAGATGCGCGGGCGCCGCCCGGGTGCGACAGTCAGAAGCAGGCGTCGTCGGGTACTCGTTCTCTTGCGGGGGTGAGCAGGTCATGAGCGCATTGCGGCTCGGAACTCGCAAGAGCCTGATGGCCATGACGCAGTCTCAGCTGGTCGCGGACGCGCTGACCAAGCTCACCGGCCATGCGATTGAATTGATCGGGGCGACGACGGAGGGCGATGTCTCTCAGTCGTCGCCTTCCGAGGCCGGCGGTATCGGGGTTTTCGTCAACGAGCTCCGAGAGCGGCTGCTCGTCGGCGAAGTGGACTTCGCGGTGCATTCGCTGAAGGATCTGCCGACCGCTTCCGTACCGGGCCTGGTGCTCGCGGCGGTGCCGGCCCGTGACGACCCGCGGGACGCCTTGTGCGGTCGGCCGGGAAATCTGCGGAAGCTGGCCGACCTGCCGGACGGGGCGCGGGTCGGTACCGTGAGCGTCCGCCGGATGGCTCATCTGAGAATGCTCCGGCCAGACCTGGAGGTGGTGCCGATCCGCGGCAACGCCGACGCCCGGCTGCGGAAGGTCGTCGGCGGTGAGGTCGACGCGGTCGTGCTCGCCTACGCGGGGCTGGGCCGGATCGGCCGGCTGGACTGTGTCGCTGAGATCTTCGACCCGGCGCAGCTGCTGCCCGCACCGGGTCAGGGCGCGCTCGCCCTGGAATGCCGCGCGGACCGCGCCGACCTGCTCGGGCTGCTCGGGGCGGTCGACGACCGGCTGAGCCGGGCCGCCGTCACGGCCGAGCGTGCCGTGCTGGCCGGGCTGGACGCGGGTTGCTCGGCGCCGGTGGGCGCGTACGCTGCCGTGACCGAGCTGGCGCAGTTGCGGCTGACCGGCGCGGCCGTCGCCGCCGACGGCACGCGCCAGGTGCGGTTGTCCGCGAGTGGCTATCCGGATCAGGCCGAGCAGGTGGGGCGCGAGCTCGCTGTCCGGCTGCTCGCCCAGGGGGCCGCTCGGTTGATGGGGAGCACCCCGTCAACGGGATCGCGGCGGCCGTCCGCCCATCTTCCCAGGCGGACGGCCGCCGTCCTGTGCGAGTAGTGCCGGCCTGCTACCCGAGCAGCGCGTCGAGATTGGCGAAGGAGCTCTCGCGGCCCGCTTGCGCCATGGGCAGCATCGTGGCGGTGTGGGGGCCCTGCCGCAGGACGACGCGGGTCTTGGCGCCCTCGTCGTGAAACTCGATCCGCACCGACAGCTTGGTCGGCTCCTGGATCCCGGGCACGCCTACGAAGTCTTCGCTGGTGGCGAGGATCTCGTTCTCGATGATCTCGGTGAAGGTGGCGTCGACCGGGGCCTTGAACGCGGGGTCGTTGTCGCTCGTCATGATGAAGCGCTGGTGGCCGCCCACGCGCGCGTCGATCTCGACGGTGTCGCGAGGCACGGAGAAACCCGCCGGGGGGTACCACTGCGCGAGCTGGTCGGGGTCGATGAAGGCCTTGTAGACGACCTCGCGCGGGGCATCGAAGATCCGGGTGAGGACGAGGTCCTGGGTGGCTGCCGATTCTGTCATGGAATGTGTCCCTTCTAACTCTGCCTGGTGCTCTGCCTGGTGCTCTGGCTGGTGGCTGTGCTCGTGCTCGTGCTCTTGCCTGACGCGCCGCAGGTGCGCGTCAAGCCGGTCGAAGTTGGCGTCCCAGAATTGCCGATAGCCCTCCATCCACTCCATGACGTCCTGCAGCGGCTCGGGCTGCAGGCTGCTGGAGCGCCATTGGGCCGAACGGCTGCGTGAGATCAGCCCCGCTCGCTCCAGTACCTTCAGATGCCGCGAGACCGCCGGAAGACTGATGGAGAAAGGTGCGGCGAGTTCCGAGACGGTCGTGTCACCGTCCACCAGCCGGGCCAGGATCGCCCGGCGGGTGGGGTCCGCAAGCGCCGCGAAGATGGTACTGAGGCGGTCGTCGGAGGCCATCGCGTTTGTCCAGTTCGTTAATTAACAGAGTTGTTAATATATCGCAGATCCCGGCGTCGTCAAGCATCAACGCGAGATCCGGACACGCTGGTGGCGCGGCCGGGCCCTGGGGTGAGCCCTCAGGGCCGGAGCAGGACCTTGCCCAGCGAGCGGCGCGACTCGATGGCCTCGTGCGCGGCGGGGGCGTCCTGAAGTGGGTAGGTGTTGTGCACGCGCAGCCGCAACTGGCCCCCTAGCAGGAGATTCATCACCTCGCCGGCCCGGTGCAGCAACTGCGCTCGCGTCGTGTCGTAGTGACCGAGTGACGCCTTGGTCAGGAACAGCGAGCCCCGCGCATTCAGGACCTGGGGGTCCAGGGGGGCGGCTGGCCCGCTGGCCTGGCCGTACAGCACGAACGTGCCACGCGGCCGCAGGCAGGTCAGCCCCTCGGTGAAGGTAGCCCGCCCGACGCCGTCATAGACAGCGTCCACGCCCTCGCCGCCGGTGAGCTCCATGACCCGCTCGGCGAAATGCCCGCCCGAATAGTCGATCACGTGGGCGGCTCCTGCCTCGCGCGCCGCCTGCACCTTGCCCGGGTTCGAGACCGTGCCGATGACGGAGGCGCCGCGCAGGGTGGCCAGCTGGCAGAGCAGGCCGCCGACCCCGCCCGCCGCGGCGTGCACGAGACAGGTGCTGGTGTCGTCGAGCGGTACCACGTCCGAGGCGAGGAAGTGCGCCGTCATGCCCTGGATCAGCGCGGCCGCGGCGTCGTCCAGGCTGAGTGCGTCGGGCACCGGCACGAGCTGCCGGGCTGGAACCACGCAGTGGGAGGCATACGAGCCGGGGAATCCGGTCCAGGCGACGCGGTCGCCTTCGGCGACCCCGGTAACGGCGGGGCCGGCGCGCAGCACCGTCCCGCTGCCCTCGATCCCCGGGGTCCAGGGAAACCGGACGGTGTAAGCCCCGCTGCGCTGCAGGAGGTCGACGAAGTTGACGCCGGCCGCGGCGACCCGCACGAGGACCTGGTCGTCACCCGGCTCCGGGGCGGGGGCCTCGACGAGCCGCATGACGGCAGGCGGGCCGTAGGCGTCGAAGACGATTCTGCGCATCACGTCATCCGCCGGCCATCGGGGCGATGATGGTGATCGTGCTCCCCGGCTCGACCATGGTGGTGGCGCGCTGGTGGCGCGGGATCATCTCGTCGCCCACGCAGATGTTGAGGTACATCAGCGGCTGCTCGTCAGGGCCGAGTAGCCGGCGACGGAAGCCGGGGTTGTCGGCGGCGAAGCGCTCGATGACCTCGGGCAGGAGCCCTTCGGTGCCCTCGAATTCGGTCCGCCCGTCGGCCGCCCAGACCGAGGGAAGAATGATCTTTGTCACCGGTGCCTCCAGCATCGCGTTACTCGTCTTTCGCACAGCGGAAGCCATGCGCGAAGGATGACCAGCCATTCGGGTCGCCGTGCATTCGCTCACTGCAGCGGACCTGATAGCGGAAGTTCATCCATGATCCGCCGCGGATCACTCGGTATCGCCCTGCCGCCATGCGCACAGTGGGGTCGCAGGTGGTCGTGTCGTCGTAGAGATACGACAGCGTGGCGGTCCACTCGTACACGTTCCCCGCCATGTCGCCGCATCCGAAAACGCTGTCGCCGTGCCCGGAGAACGCGCCGACCGCCGTCGTCTGCGGTGCCGGTCCATGCCGGTCGCACATCGACGCCCACCACTTTCGCCAGTCCTCCAGCGTGCTCAGCGGGCCGGCGCGGAACTCGGCCGTATTGGCCAGCTGCGCGTCCCATTCGTCGCCCCACGGCCAGATCCGGAAGTGGGTGCCGCGGGCCGCGAACTCCCACTCCGACTCGGTGGGCAGTCGCTTGCCGGCCCATCGCGCGTAGGCACTGGCGTCCGCCCAGGAGACGTGGACGACCGGGTGGTCGCCGTAGTCGTCGATCCCGGTGCCAGGACCGCCCGGCGCGTTCCAGCGCACGCCCGCTCGCTCGTCCCAGCCCCGGGCGTCGTAGACCATGCCGAAGCCGCGCCGTTCGGCGTCGGTCTGGTAGCCGGACTGGCGCACGAACTCGCCGAATTCCCCCACGGTGACCGGGTAACGGTCGATCAGGTAGGGCCGGAGCTCCCGGGTCCGCTGCGGCGTCTCGTCGCCGAACCAGGCGCGCGGCAGTGGCTGATCCTGGCGGTCAAGCCAGTCGATCAGCCATGGCGGCGACCCCTGCAGGAACGTCCCTCCGGGAATCCGCACCATCTGCCCCATCGCGACCTCCGTCGGGTCCGCAGCCTTCACGACCAGGATCGCTCGGGGCCTCGGAAATGACAATGGCAATTGAGAAGATGCCGCAGTGAAATGCCTTTGGCTACTTTTATATCCAGCCACAACCTGAATGTCAGGATGGCCGGAGGGGTTTGCTGATGTCCAGGACCATTCATGAGATCTTCTCCGCACAGGCTGCGCGGACACCCCGCGCGACCGCGATCTCCGCTGGCGATATCAGGCTGACGTACGGTGAATTGGACGAGCGCACGAATCGCCTGGCGCATTATCTGCAGTCGCTGGGGGTCGGGCCGGACATTCCCGTTGCCGTGCTGATGAGGAACTCACCGGAAGTGGTCATATCATTTCTCGCGGTGCTGAAGGCCGGCGGCTTCTACCTGCCGTTGCACACGGCCTATCCGCGGGATCGCCAGCAGTGGATCATGGACCACTCCGGTGCCACGGTCCTGCTCACCGACCATGCGATGCGCCAGTGTGGTACCCCCGCCGCCATGGACGTGGTCATCGTCGCGGCCGATCCGGCGGCGGGGTCACCCCGGCATGCTCCGCAGAGCCAGGCTGACGGAGACACTCTGGCCTACGCGATGTACACCTCGGGTTCGACCGGGCAGCCCAAGGGCGTCGCCATCGGTCACGCGGACACCGTCGCCCTGGCGCTGGACCCCTGCTGGGAGGGCGGACGGCACCGGCGCGTCCCGATGCTCGCACCGCACGCGTTCGACGTGTCCGTCTACGAGATCCTGGTGCCGCTGCTGCACGGCGGGTGTGTCGTGGTGCCGCCCGGCGGGACGCTGGAGATCGGCGGCCTGCGCCGCTTCCTCAAGGAGCAGGAGATCACCGCGGTGCACCTGACGGCCGGGCTGTTCCGGGTCGTGGCCGAGGAGGCACCGGACAGTCTCGCTGGGGTGCGCGAGGTGCTGACCGGCGGAGACGTGATCGCACCGGGAGCCGTCGCCCGGGTGCTGAGCGTCTGCCCCGACCTAGTCATCCGCGCCCTGTACGGGGCGACCGAGGCGACGGTCTTCAGCACCCACGCGCCCCTCACCGCGCCCTACGTGGCCGCGACCACGGTGCCGCTGGGCCGCCCGATGGACGGCGTGGAGACTTACGTCCTCGACGAGCGCCTGGACCGGGTGCCCGCGGGGGTCGTGGGGGAGCTGTACCTCGGCGGTGCCGGCCTCGCCCGCGGGTACCTGGGCCGGCCGGACCTCACCGCCGAGCGTTTCGTCGCTAATCCCTTCGGCGGCGCGGGAGACCGGATGTATCGCACCGGGGATCTCGTCCGCTGCTCCGGCGACGACGCCATGGAGTTCGCCGGGCGGGCCAGCGACATGGTGAAGATCCTGGGCTTCCGGGTGGAGCTGGCGGAGATCGAGGCCGTCCTGTCCGCCTATCGCGGGCTGGCTCATGTCGCGGTGGTGGCCCGCGACGCGGGCATGGGTGACAAGCGCCTGGTCGCCTACGTGGTGCCCGAGGACGACGAGCCCGACCCCGCGGAGCTGCGCGACTACGTGCGCCAGGCGCTGCCGGAGTACATGGTGCCAGCCGCGTTCGTGGTGATCGGGAAGCTGCCGCTGACCGCCAACGGCAAGGTCGACCGCGACGCGCTGCCGCTGCCGGACTTCAAGAGCGCCTCGGCCTATACGGCGCCCTCCGACGTGACGGAGGAGGCTCTGTGCGCGCTGTTCGCCGAGATGCTCGGACTGGCCGAGGTCGGTGTCGAGGACAACTTCTTTGACCTGGGCGGTCACTCCCTGCTCGGGATGCGGCTGCTCAGCCGCATCCGGGCCGAGCTGGGCGTGGAGCTGGCGATCAGCCGGCTGTTCGACACCCCCACGGTGGTCGGCCTGGCGCGGGCCGTGCGGGCCGCGGCCCGCACGGCCCGCGCGTGATCACGTCTTCTGGAGACCCGATGACGAACCCATTCGACGACCCGGACGGCAACTTCACGGTCCTGGTGAACTCCGCGCATCAGCACTCCCTGTGGCCGGCGTCCATTCCGGTCCCCGAGGGCTGGACCACCGCCTTCGGCCCCGGTGGCCGGGGCGCGTGCCTCGACTACGTCAACTCGGCCTGGCGCGACCCTCGCCTGGCGCCCGTCCCGTCCAGCCAGGCAGGAGAGCCGAAGCAATGAGCGTTTCTGAGACCCCCCGCCCCGCGGGCGCGCTGACGGCGGACCCGGCCGCCCGCATTGCGCTGTCCTCCAACCTCGACCTGTTCTGCCTCTTCGACAAGGGTGACGGGGACGGCGCGTTCGGTCCCCGGCACCTGGTTATTCTCGGCTGGCGGCTCACGGGGCAGCTCGATCTCGACGCGCTTCAGGGTGCGCTGGACGACGTGGTGATCCGGCACGAGATGCTCCGCACGACGGTCGTCCGCGGCGACGCAGACCCCTACCAGAAGGTCCGCCCTCCTACCCCGGCCCGCCTGGAGGTCATCGACCTTCCAGAAGACGACGCCCGGCCGCGGGACGAACGGGTGGACGACTTCGTCAACGAGATCGAGGCCACCACGCTGAGCGCGGATGAGCTGCCTCATCTGCGCGCCGTCGTCGGCCGGCTCGACGAGCGGGACTCGGTGCTGGTCCTCGTCACCCATCACATCGCCAGTGACGGCTGGTCCCTGCATGTGATCATCAGTGACCTCGCGATCTTCTACGCCGCCCGGCGTGGCTTCGGTACGCCGCGGCTGCCGCCCATGCGGCAGTACCAGGACTACGCGGTATGGCAGAAGGGCGTCCTGGCGAGCGCCGCCTCCGACGCTTCCCGCGGCTACTGGCGGCAGAAGCTGCGGGGAGCGGAGATGCTGGACATCCGGGCTGACCGCCGGATGTCGCCGGAGGCCATCGCCGTCTACTCGGTCCACAGGTTCCTGATCGATCAGGAGCTGACATCCGCGACCCTGAACTTCGCCAGGGCCATGCGCAGCTCGCCCTTCATGGTGCTGCTATCGGCGTTCAACGCCCTTTTGCACCAGATGACCGGCGCGACTGATCTCGTCTCCGCGACCATCACCTCCGGCCGCGTTGACCCGTCGTTCAACGAGACGGTTGGGCCGTTCTTCAATCTGCTCCCGCTCCGCACCGACCTTTCCGGCTGCCGCAACTTCATCGAGCTGGTGCGCCGGATCAGGGAAACCTGCCTGGAGGCCTACGCCCACGAGCTGCCTTACGGCGAGATCGTGGCCCAGGCCCCCGAGCTGACCCGGACCTACGAGCGCGACGACGGCGCGGTCTGCGCGTTCCAGTTGCTCCAGTACCCGGGCATGACCGAGCCGGAGACCGTCGGTGACCTGCGGTACGCAGAGGTCCGAGAGCGGACGAAGTCGTCCCCGCGGACCTCCGACATTCCCAACGGCGTCCTGTGGGGCCTGGACATCCTGCCGAGCGGCGAGATCGGCGGCACGATGCGCTTCAACAGCCAGCAGTTCGACGAGGCCACGATGGTCCGCATGGTCGACGATTTCCGCGGCGTGCTCCGCCGAAGCCTCGCCGATCCGAGCTCTCCGCTGCCGGCACTCTGACTCCGGCTCTCTGAAGGGAAGAACCATGAGCGCGGTGGACGCGGTGGACGCGGTGGATGAGGACTACGACGTTGTCGTGATCGGTGGCGGTCCGGGGGGATCGGCGACCGCGGGACTGCTGGCCCTGAAGGGCCGCCGGGTCCTGGTGATCGAACGCGAGAAGTTCCCGCGCTACCACATCGGGGAGTCCCTCATCACGGGAGCGCTACCCGCGCTGGAGATCCTGGGACTGCGCGAGCGCCTGGACGCCATGGGCTTCACCAGGAAGTACGGCGGAACGCTGCTCTGGGGCAAGGATCAGGGCACCTGGGGATTCCGGTTCACGCAGTCGTCCCTGTACGAGTACGCCTATCAGGTACGCCGGGCGGATTTCGACGCCCTGCTGCTGACCCGCGCGCGGGAGCTGGGCGTGCACGTTGTGGAGGAAGCCGCGGTCAGGGCGCCAGTGCTCGACGGCGAGCGCGTGGTGGGCGTGACCTACGCGGAGAAGGGCAGCAAGCAGACCAGGACGGCCGGCTGCAAGATGCTGGTGGACGCCTCGGGGCAGAACCACGTGCTGGGCCAGCATTTCAGCATGGTCCGCTGGCACGAGGATCTGCGCAACATCGCCGTGTGGACCTACTTTCAGGGCTGCAACCTCTACGGCGGCACGAAGGCCGGCGACATCGTCGCGGAAAACCGCCCGTCGGGATGGTTCTGGTTCATTCCCCTGTCGGACCGAACCGTCAGCGTCGGCTACGTCACCCCGATCGAGGAGTACAAGGCGTCAGGGAAGCGGCTGGAGGACATCTTCCACGAGCAGCTGGCCCTCACCCAGGAGGTGAAGGCCCTCACCCGAGGCGCCCGGCGAGTCAGCGGCTTCCGCACCATCCGGGACTGGTCCTACACCTGCGAACGGTTCCACGGCCCTGGCTGGGCCCTCGTCGGCGACGCCGCCGCGTTCGTCGACCCGCTGCTGTCCACCGGCGTCACCCTCGCCCTGCGGGGTGCGGTCGCGCTGGCCGACGCGATCGGCAGGGCGCTCACCGAGCCGGACTCCGAGCAGGAGACGCTTGGCTGGTACGAGCGGAACTACCGGACATTCCTCGACTCCGTCCTGGACTTCGTGCGGTTTTTCTACGACCGCACCAGGCACAAGGAGGAGTACTGGGACAAGGCCCAGCAGACCATCGATCCGCGGAAGCTGCGGCCCAGGGAGATGGACTTCGCGGCGATGCTGTCCGGGCTCACCGGCATCAACGACATCTTCTACCCGCCGCCCGCCGCCTGACCCGCCGGCGAAAGACACCTGTCGTCCAGTGTCCTGAAGGACTGACACCCGCCAGGCCGGCTCCCATGATCACGAAAAGGGCCCCGGGGGACCGGACCGGGCGCAACCCCGGCACCGGCCCCCGGGGCCGGCTCAGTGCCGCCCCGCCGGGGCGGCTAGCGGGCAGCTGAGCAGTGCTTCGTGGTCGGGATGGTGTCGCAGGCGAGCATCCGCATCCTCATGTAACTGCGCGGTGCCCTGGTCGCGCTGGCGGGGGGCTCCGCCGGGTAGAAGAAGCCCACGCCGGTGACGGGGTCGAACCCGGGTATGGGCCGCCCGGGGTTGTACATGGACACCTGCGGGACCGGGCCTCCGGTCAGCCACAGGTGGGTGTCCCAGAACCGGCCGTGCGCGAGGCCGATGACGCACCCGCACTCGGACGCGGTCGGCGGATCGTTGGCCGCGACCTGCCCGTGCCACTGCTCGGCCGGGGGGAACACGGTGTTCTGCCAGGTGTCGGCGGGGTGCACGCTGCGTTCGTGGATGAACGACTCGCTCGCCGTGATGCACCGGAGGCCGGGGTCGCCCGGCCACGCGGGCGCCACACCCGGGGTGTAGGGGGAGACGTACGCCCACCCGACCAGCGTGTAGGGGAAGTCCGGGACGTTGGGCTGGGTGACGTCCTTCGCCCGTCGGCTGGGGCGGTAGAAGACCAAAGTGGGCTTGCCGGGTCCTTGCGCGCCGTCGTTGGTGATGGTGAAGCCGATCCCCTGCATGCTGTTGTACATGTGGGGGAGCTGCTCGAAGTGGGTACCGGTCACGGGATTGAGCTGGCTGAGCCGGGTGAGATCATCCTGATCCCGGAGTACCCGGAAACCGCGCAGGACCCTCAGCACCCGTTGCTGTTCCACGGCAAGGGTGCGCTGGCGTTCGGCGAAGGAACAGGCCGATCCGCTGCGCATTACCGCGGCCGGCCGCGCCGAGTGCCCGGCGTTCGCTACCGCCGGCTCCGCCATCGCGATGACCGCCGCTAGGCCGGCCGCAACGGCGGCAAATCGGCCCCGAGTGAATTTCATTCTGACCACAGTGCCTGCCTCCTGGAGGTCTGGGATTTGGGCTCATCCTGAGATGTGGCGGAGCCGCCGTGCATCCTCCGGATTGCGAGATGCATATCCCTGGAAAATGGCCTGGTAAATGCGGAACTATTGCAGGTGCGCGGCGTGGCAATTCAGGAGATGTGCGGCGCCGGGGAATCGGGCGACGATGCACGGGAATGCCAGAGATGCGTGGCCAGCAGGGAGCCTAGCCGTGACGAATGCGCGACCCGTCGGAGCCCGGCGCGGGATCCAGGGCGTTCTCGGCGTGATCTGGCTGCTCGACGCAGCCTTGCAGTTCCAGCCCTACATGTTCACGCGGGCATTCGCCACCAGGGTCATCGAGCCTGCGGCCGCGGGCAGCCCCGGCTTCGTGGCCCGGCCCGTCCTGCTCGCCGGGCACCTCATCCAGCACAATCCGGCGGCGTTCGACGCGGTGTTCGCGACCGTCCAGCTGGCCATCGGGCTCGGGCTGCTCTGGCGCCCGACGGTCCGGGTGGCGCTGATCGGCAGCATGGCCTGGGCGCTGTCGATCTGGTGGCTGGGCGAGGGCCTGGGCCAGGTCTTCACCGGTACCGCCTCGCCGGTGACCGGCGCGCCTGGCGCAGCGGTCCTGTACGCGCTGATCGCGGTGCTGGCGTGGCCATCGCGTGCGCAGGCCGGCAGCGTCGCCTCGGGCAGCGTCGCCTCGGGCAGTCCGCTCGGGGGGCGCTGGTCCAGGCTGGCGTGGCTCGCCCTGTGGGGAAGCGGGGCCTGTTTCCTGCTGCTGGCCGCCAGCCGGGCGGCGGGCGCGCTGCGTGACTCGATCGCCGGAGGGGCCGCCGGCGAGCCTGCCTGGCTCGCCTCCGCCGAACGCGGTGCCGCCACCTCGATCGGGCCCGACGGCGGTGCCATATCGGTCACGCTGGCCGTGGTCTTCGCCGTCATCGCCCTCGGCATTCTCGTCCCGGCCGCGACCCGGCCGGTGCTGGTGCTGGCGGTGATCGTCGCGGCGGCCTGCTGGGTACTGGGCCAGAGCTTCGGCGGGATAGCTACCGGCCAGGCCACCGACCCGAACAGCGGACTGCCGCTCATCTTGCTGGCTGCCACGTACTGGCCGCCAGCGCGCTCAAGCCGCCGGTCATCAAGATCCACGGCCGCGGCCATGTCAGGGCCAGCCGCGATGCCCGCGGCACCGGTCGTTCCGCCAGCTCAGTGAGGGTGAGGGTCCATGAGTACCTCGATAACGCCGCCGGATGAGATCGGCAAGCTGTACGACGAGGCGAGCCGCCTGTCGGGGATCTTCAATGATGGTCAGGAGCATCTGGGGTACTGGTACCACTACCAGGAGGAGGCCTCGGTCGCGGAGGCCGGGCATCGCGTCACCCGCAAGGTCGTAGACGCGCTCGGCCTTCGCCGGGGAGAGCACGTTCTCGACGCCGGATGCGGCGTGGGAGCGCCGGGTGTCCTGGTCGCCAGGGAGACCGGAGCCCGGGTGACCGGCATCACCATCAGCGCCGCGGAGGTCGTCGAGGCCGAGAGGCGAGTGCATGCGGCCGGCCTCGTCGGCCGGGTGCGATTCGAGCGCGGCGACTACCAGTCGATTGCCTACTCCGACGGGTCCTTCGACGCGGTCATGGCGATCGAATCGCTGCTGCACGTCCCCGACCTGAGCCAGGTCCTGGGCGAGTTCTTCCGCGTGCTGCGTCCCGGCGGCAGGCTCGGCCTCGCCGAATGCACCCGGGAGACGGGGCAGCACGCCGACTCCACCGCGCAGATTCCGGAACAGTTCAAGTCGAACCTCCTGCTCACGGTTCCGCAGTGGCTTTCCGCGCTCGAGGCCGCGGGCTTCGCGGTCGAGGAGTACACCCAATGTGGTCCGCGGGTCTACGGCATGGGAATGAGATACCTCGACCATGCGAACGAGCTGGACGAGATCCTGGTGGCCGACTTCGGAGAGGAGACCGTCGCGGCCCTCAAGCAGGGCTATCGCGACATGTTCGGGGCGGGTCCGCGGACCTTGGGCTACGTCATCCTCGCCGCGAGGAAGCCGGCCATCGCGGACGAGGCCGCTTAGCGTGAGGAGGTCCCGGGGAGATCCGGCTGGCAGCGGCCCGGCTGAGGCTCCCGCATCCGCACAGGTCGCCGTCATCGCGGGGACCCCCTATGACGCCCGGCTCGGTGCCGACCTGCTTGCGGCCCGGGGGATACGCAGCACGCCTTACCCGATGGCTTCCTCGCCGGACGAGCAGGATGGCCTGCAGTACCTGGCTCCGGACGCGCTGAACAGGGCCTTCCAGGCCCAGGTGCGCGACATTCACGCGCTGGGCAGCACCGTTGCCCTGCTGTTCTGCAACTCGCTGTCCGCCGTGGTCGACCTCGATGCGATCGCCGAGACATCGCCGGTGCGGCTCATCTCGCCTATCACCGTCTACCGGCGCCTGCCGCCGGACCTTGAGCGGATCATGGTCCTCACCGGGAACGGGCAGGCGACCGTGGGCTTTGAGCGAACCGTCATGCGTGCGGCTGGCGACCGCCGGGTGCTGGCCGTATCCGATCAGGCTCTGGTGCGCGCGATTGAGAATGGCGACCCGGCTGACGCCTTCGCCTCGTCGCATCTGCCGACGACGCTGCGCCTGGCGGAGCACCTGGACCTGGACGTGGTCGTCCTGGCCTGTACGCATTTCACGGCCATCCTGCCGTTCGTCGAGGCGGCCTGCTCCGTGCCCGTGATCGATGTCGGGACGAGCCTGGTCGCGCTGACCTGCGAGGCCGCAGGCCTGGCGGGCCCTGGCTAGGGCCCGGGCGGCGGGCCTGGATACCTCGGCCGTCTCCGGCTGGATGACGTCGCGCGGTTGAACAAGATGGGGTCGAGCTGGCCCGCCGGGGTGAAGTGCAGGACCTCGATGCTCTTGCTCGACGTGAGCGGCAGGTCGGCCAGGTCCTCGTCGGTGAGCACGACCATCTCGCCGCCGGGCAGCTCGAACCCCTTGGCGACCTCCTCATACGGCACCTCGGACC
>DATKRH010000209.1:0-39668 GCA_035532295.1 Streptosporangiaceae bacterium | reverse complement strand
CCGGCCCCGACCGCGCCCGGATGACCGTCAGCACGAACCAGTCGAACAGGAACACGGCCCCCACCAGCCAGGGCAGGTTCCGGCGGGCCAGCAGGACGCGGTTACGGGCCTCGATCCGGTAGAAGCCGGCATGGCGGCTGTTCGGCACCGCCGGATGACACATCCGCGCGGCGGCGTCGTACTCGATCCGGTAGCCGCGATCCAGCAGCCGCCAGGCCTGGTCGATCTCCTCGTGCATGAAGAAGAACTCGCCGGGCTGGCCGCCCACCTCCAGGTAGGCAGACCGGCGGATCGCGCACGCGCCGCCGCTGAAGGTCGTGGCCGCCGAGGACCGCCCCGGATCCCCCACCCGCAGCCGCGGCACATGCCAGCGGCCGCCGAACCCGCCATCGGGATCGATAACCTGAAACGACAGCACAGCCAGAGCCGGGTCGGCCTCGAACCGGCCGGCCAGGTGCTCGGCCAGATCCGCGTCGGGGTACCAGCCGTCGTCATCGAGGAACAGCACGATGTCGCCGGTGCAGGCCGCCACCCCGGCGTTGCGACCGGCCGGGACGCCGACGTTGCGCTCGAGCGCAAGCGTCGTCACCCCGGCGGGCACGGCTGGCACCTCGGCTCCGTTACCTACGACCACGACCTCGACGCCGTTCCCGCGCAGGGCCTCGGTGCTCTGGATGGCCCGCTCCAGCTCGGCGGGGCGGTTCCCCATCGTGAGGATGACGCAGGACAGCTTCACCGCAGCCGCCTCGACGCGACGATCGCGGCCAGGTGCGCGATGACCATGAGCGCGCTCACCACCAGGCAGGCCACCAGCAGGACCCTGGTCGCCAGCAGGCCGCCGCGGGCCTGGTCGGCGATCGCGGCGAGCAGCACCAGCAGCGACAGTTCCACGGCATGCGTGATCCGGTGCACGCGCAGCACGCTGGCCAGGCGACGGGCGAGCGCCAGGCCGCCACCCCGCGGCTGCAGCGCCTCGTCATCGGTCCCGGACGGCAGGCCGGCCTTGGCCCGCGCCACGACCACGTTGTCGGTCTCGGCCTTGACCAGCATCGCGAGCAGCGCGGCCGCCAGGCCCGCGGAGACGTACGGCCCGGAGCCGGCGAGCTGGCCCTGCGCCCGGACGCCCAGGCCGACCAGCAGGGCCGACTCGCCCAGGTAGTGCCCGACCCCGTCCAGGTAGATGCCGGTGGCCGAGGTTCGCTTGCTCCAGCGGGCGAGCTCGCCGTCGGAACAGTCGAAGAGCAGGTACGCCTGGATGAGCAGCGCCCCGGCGATCGCGCTGGCCAGGCCGCCGAACGCGATCACCACGCCGGCCGCGATGCCGCACACGATGAACGCCGCCGTGACGGCGTTGGGCGACCAGCCGAGCCGGGCGAAGACCCACGTGGCGGCCGGCGAGAGCTTGCGCATATACAGCCGGCCGGCCCAGTGCTCGTCGTTAAGCCGATCGATAACGGCCTGCGGCTGGCCCTGCGCCCTGAGCTCAGCCAGAGATGGCCCGGGCATAGTCCTCCACTCGATCGGCGATCTGCGCATCGGACAACGCGAGGCGCTCCAGGATGGTGTACCGGCCGGGCCGGGTACCCGGCGCGAAGGCCACCGCCTTGGCGAAATCGGCACGGGACATGCCCAGGTCGTCGGGGGTGCGGGGCAGGCTATGCCGGTCCAGGCAGGCGGAGATGAGCCCGGCCTGGTTGTCGTCCTCGCGCAGGTAGGCGCAGAACAGCGCCCCGACGCCGGCGAGCTCGCCATGACTGGCCGTGCCCGGATAGAGCTGATCGATGGCATGCATGATCTCGTGATCGCCGCCGCTGCTGGGCCGGCTGGACCCGGCGACGGCCATCGCCATGCCCGACAGGATCAGTGCCTCGGCGAGAACCGTCAGGAACTCATCCGACCGGGCCGGGCCGGGCTGGTGCACGACGGCCTGCGCCGAGGATCGCGACATGGCCACGGCCAGGCCGTCCACGTGCTCGCCGGTGTCGGCCGCCGCCAGCTCCCAGTCGGCCACCGCCGACAGGTTGCTGATCACGTCGCCGATCCCGGCCCGGCCCATCGGATCCGGTGCGCACCGCACCCGGTCCAGGTCCACGACCACGGCGACCGGCATGACCACGCCGTACGATCCCTTGCCCGACTCGTGCTCCAGCGAGCTGACCGGCGAGGCGATGCCGTCATGCGCGAGGTTCGTCGCGACGGCGACCATCGGGATGCCGGCCATGTGCGCGGCGAACTTGGTGACGTCGATCGTCTTGCCCCCGCCGATGCCGGCGACGGCCTCGTAGGCGCCAGCGCGCAGCCGCTTGCCCAGCGAGACGGCGGCGTCGTGGCTGCCGTCGGGGACGGGGAAGATCTCCGCGTCCTGAATTTCGAGCTCGGCCGCGATGCTGGCACCCTGGCTCGGCCCCACGGCGACCGCGACGCGCCCGGCCGGGGCGATGCGGCGGTCGGCCAGCAGGGCACCGAGGCTGGCTACCGCGCCGGGACGCACGTCAATGACGAGCGGCGCGGCTAGCATCCGGGCCAGGAGCGGCATGAATCTCCTCAGGCGGGCGGCGGTCGGTCGGCCCCGTGGTGAGTCAGCCGCGAGACTAGCAGCGCGACGCGATATCGCGGGCCCGCCGCAGGTCGCGGTGGTCATCGACCTCGACCCACTCCACGTCCCCGATGGGGGCCACCGCGACGTCGCCGCCGCGGTCGGCCAGTTCCTGGTATCCGTCCTCGTAGTAGAGCCCGGGATCGCGGCGCCAGGTCGCCTCCAGCGCCTCCGCCAGCGGGACCGCCGCGGCGGCCTCGATGAGGGTCGCGCCGATGTACTCGCCGTCGGCGCGGGCCGGGTCCATCTGCTTGGTGATCCGGGCGAGCAGGCCGCGCTCGTCGAGCACGACCTTCATCTCCTCGTCCGCGAGCTTCTTGACGGTGTCGATGGCGAGGATCACGTCCGCCTGGCCGTCCTGGGCCCGCGCGGCCAGCAGCGTCTCTTCGACGCTGACCGGATGCACGGTGTCGCCGTTCACCAGCAGCACGCCCCGGCCGAAATGCTCACGCGCCAGCCAGAGCGAGTACGCGTTATTCCATTCCTCGGCCCGGTCGTTGTGCACGAGATCGAGCCGGACGCCATGGCTTTTCTCGAGGTCGGCGGCGCGATCGGCCACTACCGCGGATGCGTACCCCACGACGACGATGACCTCGGTCAGGCCGACCGCGGCCAGGTTGCGCAGCGCGATGTCGAGGATCGTGGTGTCCCCGTGCACGGGCAGCAGCGCTTTGGGCAGGCTGTCGGTATCGGGACGCAGGCGCCGACCGGCCCCAGCCGCAAGAACCATGCCGATCACCGGCAGTCACCTTCCCGGAGCCCCAGGCAGCTGGTCATGATTTTCCAGCAGACGAGCCCACCAACATACGCTGCAAGCGCGACATAGGCGAACATCGCGATGCCCATCGCGGCGCCCAGCCCGCAGATGATCATCCGTCCTTCCCAGCCCATCCACGCGCCCCGCTCGGGGACGGGCTGAGCTGGGGCGGGCTGAGCTGGGGCGGGCCGGCCGGAGGCGGGCCGGCCGGAGGCGGGCGCCACGTCGGCCGCGCGCCGCCGGGCTGGCAGGACAGGCGAGCCGTCGCAGCCCAGGTCGGCGTAGCGCAGCGCGATCGCCGCGCAGAGCAGGAACGTCAGCGGCGCCGGCACTCCGGCGGCGAAGCCGAGCGCCGCGATATAGATGTACTGGGCGCCTTGCAGCACGGCCGGGATAAGCCAGTCGAACCGGCCGCCGTGCGGGTGGCTCGAGCCCGGCGCCGCCACCAGCATCACGATGGCCGGCGCCAGGAGCAGGAGGCCGGGCAGGTCCCGCAGCCCGAGGCGCGCCAGCGTCGCGACGGCGGCCAGGGCCAGCAGCGCGGCCGGCAGCGGCATGAGCTGGCCGCGGACGAGCCGCCCGAACCACCGGGAGATGGCCCCGTCATCGCGACAGCGCAGCACGGCGGGGTCTCCGCGCTGGCCGCTGAGGTCGGCCGCTGGGCGCACGCGAACCGCCGGCCTCTTCCGAGTCGCGGGCCTGGCGTCTGCCGGTGGCCGCTCATCCGACTGGCCGCCGTCCCAGCCGCCGGAGTCGGCCAGGCCATCGGCCGCGAGCCCCGCGTCAGCGAACTCTGCGCTGGCCGGCCCCGCGTCACCGGGCCCCATCTCACCGAACCCGGTGCCAGCTAACCCGGGGTCGGCGAACCCGGTGCCAGCTAACCCGGGGTCGGTCCACCCCGCGTCCGCGAACCCCATGTCGGCGAACCCCTGGCTGGCCGGGCCGGTGTCGGCGAATCCGATATCGGCCAGGCCGCCGTCGGCCGGCCTGCTGCTGGCGAATCGGGCGTTGTCATGCTGGGCGTCGGCGAGTTCAGCCTCGGCGGGCTGGCCGAAGCCGGGCGGCGGCCGGTTGAGCCTCATGCCCAGAACCGGGATCGACTGTCCGGCTCGCCTTGCGGCCTGGATCTCGGCCCATTCGGGAGGCCGGGCCGGCTGCAGCAGCACCGCCCGGCCGCTGGGCTCGGGCGGGACCTGCGGGGCATGACGGCGCGGCTTGTCGTCCCGCCGGAGCGCCCTGCCGTCCCGCCGGGGCGCCTTGGCCCGCAGGAGCGCCTTGGCCCGCAGGAGCGCCTTGGCCGGCAGGAGCGCCTTGGCCGGCCGCCGCACCTTGTCTCGCCGCCGCGCCGCGATGGTGCTGCCGATCCCATAGCCGACGGCGATGATGCCCCAGTCGAGCAGCCCGAGCAGGCTCGCCCGCGCGCCCCACACCGGGGCGGCCACCGCGATCAGCAGTACGCGACCCCCGAGCGGCATCGCGAGGACAGTTCCGATGGCGCGGTGCACCAGGCCATCAGGCACTAAGCCATCGGGCACCGTCGCGCCAGGCCGGGCCGCGTCGGACCGGGCCGCGTCGGACCGGGGCGGGCGGCCGCAGGCGGTCATGGTGTCGCGGATGGCGCCCAGGCCCAGCACCGCGATCGCGAGCGGCCACATGCCGGTCCAGCCCTGCGCTATCGCTCCAACCGCCAGGCCGGCGTAGACCGCACAGGCCGACAGGCGCGTAGCCAGCACGGCCAGCCAGCGCGAGTGCACGGCCCCGGCCACCCGGCCGCCGGCGTGGCCCGATAGCTCGCGGGCGGCGAGGCCGGCGAGATAGCCGGCGCCGAGCGCCAGCGCCCCCTTGAGGTCGCCCGGCCGGGTTCCGGCGGTGAACCAAACGGCCGCGCAGATCCCGAGGACCAGGCCGACGCCCGACAGCGAGGTCGGAGCCAGAGATCGGGCGGCCGGCCAGTCTGAGATCCGGCGGTGCAGGCCGGCGACGGCGACCGCGACGGTTCCGCTGGGGCCGCTCGGACTACCGGCGCCGCTCGGACCACTGGCGCCGCTCGGACCACCGGCGCCGCTCGGACCACCGGGGCCTGCGGATACCCCGCCGATCACGCCGTCGGCGGCACCCGCGGCCGATCCGTCGGCCGGCCCGTTCAGCCCTGTGCCGATCGGATCCTCCGTAAAGGTACGCCGGAGGGCGTCCAGTAACCCTCGGGACGGTAACCCGCTACTGACAGTACCGTCGCACCCCTGATTACCCAGCTTAAATACCCAGCCACAGCATCATCACAACGCCGCGCCGCGCCGGGCCTGCAGGAATGCCCCTGGCAGTCCGGGCCCGGCGGGCCAGGCCGGCCCCCGCGAATCGTGGATGTCTGGTAGCTATCGCCCTGGCACTACCCATCAGACATCCACAATGTGGGACAGGGCAGGCGGGCAGGCGGGCGGGCGCGGGACGGGAGCGTCCGCCCGGTAGGGTCCGCTCATGCGGACGGTCGCTGTGGTGCTGGCCGGCGGCAGCGGCCGCCGGTTTGGCGGGAGCATGCCCAAGCAACTGCAATTGCTGGCGGGCCGGACGCTCGTGGAACATTGCGTGGCGGCGTTCGATCAGGCGCCGGACGTCGACGAGGTGCTGGTCGTCATGGCCGCGGAATTCGCCGGAGAGGTCGCGGGGCAGCTGCGCCAGTACCGCAAGCTGACCGGGATCGTGGCCGGCGGGAGCGCCCGCACAGACTCCACCCGGCAAGCCATCGCCGCCATCGCCATCGGCACCGGCACAGGCACAGGCACAGGCGCACGCGCAGGCACAGGCGCCAGCGCCGGAACCGGCGCCCCCACGGCCACCACCGGCGGCATCGCGGACTGCAACGTGCTGTTCCACGATGCCGCGCGGCCGCTGGTGGACCAGCAGATCATCGCCGACTGCGTGACGGCGCTCGGCAGCTGGCAGGCCATCGGGGTCGTGGTGCCATCGTCGGACACGATCGTCGAGGTGGCCGACGGGGTGCTGGGCCGGGTACTGCCCCGGGAGTCGCTGGCCCGCTGCCAGACGCCGCAAGGCTTCCGGTTCTCGGTGATCAGCCGCGCCTATCAGCTCGCGGACGCGGACCCCGGCTTCGCTTCGATTAGCGCGACCGACGACTGCGGCGTCGTGCGCCGTTATCTGCCGGAGGTGCCCATCGGCGCCGTTCCCGGCAGCGAGCGCAATATCAAGGTCACCTACCCGACCGACCTCGCTATCGCCGAGACGCTGCTCGCCCAGGTCAGCGCGCCGCCCGCCTCCTGAGCGGGACCGGCGAGGGCACCGGCACCTGGCCGCGGGGGCCAAGGACAGCCATCTGGCGATTACGCCGTAATAGGATCCAGCTGCATTGAGTAACTGGCTGCCTGCGCTGCGTGGCTGCCTGGTCTCGGGAGGACACCTGTATGAGGGGAATCCTGGCTTGCGCCGGGGCGCTGGCCTGCGCTCTCGCCGGCGTGGCCGACCCGCTGGCCGCAACGCGCGCGGACGCGAGCCCAGTCTCAAGGCCCCCGGTCACCAGAATTTCCGTTAACGGAAACGGCGGCGACCGCATCTACGCCGGCGTGGGAGCCGTGCTCGGCGGCGGCGGCAACGCCCGGTACCTCATGGACTACCCGGCTCGTGAGCGCGATCAGATTCTGGACTACCTGTTCAAGCCCGGTTATGGCGCGTCGCTGCAGATTCTCAAGCTGGAGATCGGTGGCGACGCCGACTCCAGCGACGGGTCCGAGCCGAGCGTCGAGCACATGGCGGGCCACGTCAACTGCCGCGCGGGGTATGAGCTCTCCGTTGCCCAGCGGGCGGTCGCCCTGAATCCGCGCCTGCTGCTGTACGGGCTGCAGTGGACGGCACCGGGCTGGGTCCGCCGCGGCACCGGGACGCGCTTCAGCTCGCTGGATGTCAGCTATCTGCTCAGCTGGCTGGGCTGCGCGCGACGGCGCGGGCTGACGATCAGTTACCTCGGCGGCTGGAACGAGAGCGACACCGGGATCCACCAGGCGTGGTTCCGCCAGCTACGGCGGGCCCTCAACGCCCACGGCTACCGCCGTGTGCGGATCGTCGCGGGCGACTCCAGCGGCGCGGCGGGCTGGCACTATGTCGGGGACCGCGACGTGGCGATCCTGGGCACGCACGACGTCTGCGGCTTCCCGACGGGCGTAGCCGGCCCCAGCACGGCCTGCACGTCGCCGTGGTCCGGCCGCCACCGGGCGCCGTCCCGCCAGCCGATGTGGGCCAGTGAGCTCGGCGGGATGGACGGCGGCAATCAGCGCGGCTGCCGGGCACCGTGCGCCCAGGCGATGGACCGGGCCGTGATCCGGGGCTACGTCGACGCCCGGCTGACCGGGTTCATCGAATGGCCCGCGCTCGACGCGATGCCGCCCGGCCTGCCGTTTGAGAACCGCGGCCTGGTGACGGCCGACCGGCCGTGGTCGGGAAGCTACCGGGTGAACGCGATGACCTGGGCCATCGCCCAGCTCACTCAGTTCGCGTGGCCGCCGGCGCCGGGCGGCCGGGTCCGGTGGCAGTACCTCAACTCGGCCAGCGGCCTGCTGCGCGGCCAGGCTGCGGACGGGTCGTTCGTCAGCCTGGTCCGCAGCGTGCGCATCTCCCGGCACGGGACTTCCCGGCGCGGAACCGACTGGAGCACGATCATCGAGGCGACCACCGCGACCTCGGTGCAGCGGGCGGCCTTCCACATCACCGGCGGCCGCCGGCTGGGCCGCCGGGTCGTGCATGTCTGGGCGAGCGACTTCGCCGCAGGCAGCCATGGCGCGCGGTTCGTCCGGCTGCCCGACATCCGGCCGTCGCGCGGCGGCCGGTTCAGCCTCATCATCCGGCCGGGCTGGGTCTACTCGCTCACCACCACGAGGGGCCAGGGCAAGGGCGCAGGCCGGGGCCGGCCCGCCACGGCGTTCCCGCTGCCCTTCGCCGACAGCCTGGCCAGCTCCGGCCACGCCGGCACGGCCGATGACGAGCCCGCCTATCTTGCGGCACAAGACGGGGCCTTCGAGCTCGCGCCGTGCCGGGTGCGGGATGGTCGCGACCGGACCTGCACGGAGCAGAAGGCGGTAGCCACCCCGGCGTTCTGGCACAACGGCGGGGCCCAGCCGGGCGCGCACTATCCCTACGCGATCATCGGCGGCCGGACCTGGCGTAACTACAAGGTCAGTGTCGACGTGCTGCTCCCCGGAGCGGGCGCTTCCGCCGGGCTGATCGGGCGGTTCGGCTGCCGGGCGGCCGTGCCGGACGTCGGCCTGTTCGACGGCTACGTGTTCGACGTCGCCGGCACCGGCGCCTGGAGCCTGACCAGGAACGCGAACCCGACATCGAGCACAGGCTCTGCCTGCGTGCCCGGCCCGGCGGTCGCCCGGATGCTGGCGTCGGGAACGCTCCCCCGACCACTGCGCCCCGGCACCTGGCACCGGCTGTCCCTGTCGATGTCCGGTAGCGCGATCACGGCGTCGGTCGATAGGGTGCGGGTCGCCGGGGTATCCGACTCGGCCCGGACCTCCGGCCCGGCCGGAATAGAGGCCGGCGCGTTCACGTCGGCGTGGCCGCGGGTCCAGTACAGCCACCTGTCGGTCACCCGCCAGCCGGCCGCTCGCCACCCGGCCGCTCGCCAGCCGATCAGCCGGCCCGGCGACGACCGGCGGAGATCAGGTTGCGCGGGCTAGTCAGAAATCCGGCACCCCAGCATATGTGCATGGTGGCGAGCACCAGCGGGAGCCGGGCCGTGACGCTGGGCCGCAACTGCCGGGCGGCCCGGGCGGTCACCGCGAGCACCCCCACCCCGTACAGGACCGGCGCGGCGAATCCGCAGGTCGCCACGATGGGCCAGGCAGCCCCGGCGGCACTGGCCAGGCCGGCCAGTCCGGCGATACCGGCCAGCGTTCCGAGCGAGATGGCCAGGGTCGCGGCTGGCGGTGCCAGGTACCTCAGGTTGATGGTGCCGGGGTGCTGACGGGCCACGACCCGCCGCCAGCGGCCGTAATGGAAGTACTGGCTGCCCAGCGCGGCCACGCTCGCGCGCGGCCGGTAGGTCACCCGCATGGCGGGCTGGAACCAGATCAGGCCGCCGCCCTGGCGGATCCGGTGATTCATCTCCCAGTCCTCAGCGCGCAGGTACTCCTCGTTGTAGCCGCCGACCCGCTCGATGACCTCGCGCCGGAACACGCCGAGATAGACGGTGTCGACCGCGCCAGGGCCGCCCCCCGTATGGAACCGGGAGGCGCCGACCCCGAAGGGGGAGGTCATGGCCCAGGCCACCGCCTGCTGGAACGGGGACGTTCCCTCGGCCGCCATGATCCCGCCGACGTTGACGGCGCCGGTCTCCGTCAGGGTCGCGACGGCCTGCTTCAGATAACCGGGCGGGAGCATCGCGTGCCCGTCGACCCGGGCGATGATCTGGTGCCTCGCCGCCTTGATTGCGGCGTTGATAGCCGACGGGATCTTGCCGGTGGGATTGTCGACCACGGTGACGCGCGAGTCCGCGGCGGCTATCCGCCTGGCGATCTCGGTGGTGGCGTCACGGGACGGGCCGAGCGCCAGGACCAGTTCCACCCGACCCGGGTAGTCCTGGCTGAGGATGTTCCGGACCGCCTCGGCCAGGTACCGTTCCTCGTTGAGAACGGGCATCACGACGGAGACCGGCTCGGCGCTGGCCGCCGGCGGCGCGGCATGCCCGGCGGCGCCCGCGTTCTGCTCGGACATGTGGCTCATGACCGTGGCAGGGTACCGCCCCCATGAGCGTAAGGCGACCTGGGGGCGGCCCCGCGATGAACATTTTTCAGAGCGTTGCGTCCTCCAGCATCTCGGTGACCAGCGCGGCGATCGGCGATCGTTCCGACCGGACCAGCGTGACGTGGGCGAACAGCGGATGGCCCTTGAGCTTCTCGATGACGGCGACCACGCCGTCGTGCCGGCCCACGCGCAGGTTGTCGCGCTGGGCGATGTCGTGGGTCAGCACGACCCGCGAGCCGGCCCCGATCCTGGACAGCACGGTCAGCAGCACCCCGCGCTCCAGGGACTGGGCCTCGTCCACGATGACGAACGAGTCATGCAGGGAGCGGCCGCGGATGTGGGTGAGCGGCAGCACCTCGAGCATGTCCCGGTCGATGACCTCCTCGATCACCTGCTGCGAGGTCACCGCGGACAGCGTGTCGAACACCGCCTGGGCCCAGGGATTCATCTTGTCGGACTCCGAGCCGGGCAGGTAGCCCAGATCCTGGCCGCCGACCGCGTACAGAGGCCGGAAGACGACCACCTTGCGGTGCTGCTTGCGCTCCAGGACGGCCTCGAGCCCGGCGCACAGCGCCAGCGCCGACTTCCCGGTCCCGGCCCGGCCGCCGAGCGACACGATGCCGACGTCCGGATCGAGCAGCAGGTCCAGCGCCACCCGCTGCTCGGCGCTGCGTCCGTGCAGGCCGAATGCCTCCCGGTCGCCGCGGACGAGCCGGACGGACTTGTCGGGCTGCACCCGCCCTAGGGCGCTGCCGCAGCCCGACACCCCCGAAATCAGCACGAGCCCGGTATGGCAGGGCATCTCCCGCGCGGCCACGCTGTCGAGCTTGCCGGTCTCATACAGCTCGTCGATCTCGGCCGGCGTGACGTCCAGCTCCGCCATCCCCGTCCAGCCGGAGTCTGGCGGCAGCTCGGCCCGGTACTCCTGAGCGGTGAGCCCGACCGCCGCCGCCTTCACCCGCAAGGGCAGGTCCTTGCTCACCAGGACAACGTCGTCACCCTCACCCGCCAGGCTGGCGGCTACCGACAGAATCCTGGTGTCGCTGTCGCCGAGCCGGAACCCGGCCGGCAGCACCGACGGGTCGGAGTGATTCAGCTCGACGCGGATACTGCCGCCCAGGTCGCCGACTGGAAGGTCGGCATCCAGCCTGCCGTGCTCGATGCGCAGGTCGTCGAGGCAGCGCAGGGCCTGGCGGGCGAAGTAGCCAAGCTCCGGGTGGTGGCGCTTGGCCTCCAGCTCGGTGATGACCACGACAGGCAGGACCACCCGGTGCTCGGCGAACCTGCCGATGGCTGCCGGGTCGGCGAGCAGCACGCTGGTGTCGAGGACGTAGGTACGCCTCGGCTGACCTGGCTGCTCGCCCGTGCTGGTGAGGATGCGCCGCGAGTCGCGGCGCGCTGCGGAAGTGGGCACTCGTTCTCCCCTGGGCGCCCGGCACGGCGCCACCTCTGGACACAGACGTGTCTGCGGGACCGGGGCCGACCAGCGGAGGGCCGGGCGCCGGCCCTTCGCTCATCTCGCCTGCGTGCCAGGACGCGAAGCTCGAGGATCTCGAGGGCCTTCCCGAGGGGCGGCTAGGCACCGCCCATCACCTCAGAAGGTACCTCGGCGCGGGCTAAGGGCGGAAGTACCGTAACAGTCTGTTCACGAGCCAGACCGCGGCCTCGCGGGTCAGCCACCGCGGCGGCGGCTACGGACACGCCGAGGCGGTGCTCACGCGCCGAAGCGGCGGCTGCGGGCAGCGTAGGAGCGCAGCGCACGCAGGAAGTCCACCCGGCGGAAGGCGGGCCAGTAGGCGTCGCAGAAGTAGAACTCCGAGTGGGCGCTCTGCCAGAGCAGGAAGCCGCCGAGCCGCTGCTCGCCCGAGGTGCGGATCACCAGGTCCGGGTCGGGCTGGCCGGCCGTGTAGAGATGCTCGGCGATGTGCTCGACCGTCAGGATCCCGGCCAGCTCCTCGATGGTCGTGCCGCGGCTGGCATGATCGGTCAGCAGCGAGCGGACGGCGTCGGCGATCTCGTGCCGGCCGCCGTACCCGACCGCGACGTTCACTAGCAGCCCGGTGTTCCCGGAGGTGGCCTCCGCGACGTCCTTGAGCACCCGCGCCGTCTCGGCGGGCAGCAGGTCCAGGGCGCCCACGGGCTTGACGTGCCACTGCTGGGTGACCAGCTGCCGCACGGTGTCCTCGATGATCCGCAGCAGCGGCTCCAGCTCGGTGGCGGGCCGGGCCAGGTTGTCGGTCGACAGCAGCCAGAGGGTGACGACCTCGACGCCTGCGGCCTGGCACCATTCCAGCAGCTCGAAGATCTTGTCGGCCCCGGCCTGATGGCCGCTGCTGACATCCGTCAGCCCGGCCGACCGGGCCCAGCGGCGGTTACCGTCGCACATCACCCCGACGTGCCTGGGGATCGCGCTCGGCGACAGCGACGCCTCGATCCTTCGCTCGTAGAGCCGGTAGACCAGACCGCGCACTCCCATCCGGCACCCTTCCTCGCTGCCGCCACAAGGGCGAGGCACTCTCGCCCTGCTTCCCGTGCATCCTGCTGGCTGTTTCCCCGCCGACCGGCACCGACCCGGCCAGGACGGACCCGTCCGGGCCGTTAGCCTGTGTAAGAACCGTATCCAAGAATGTCACTAGTTCGGTCGAAGTCAGGACGGCTCGTACCCCGATTCCGTCCGCGCCCCAGGCCTCGAGGACCGCGCGACGGGTGAGCCGCCAGCAGCCCGGCGCGGGCCTGCCCGGCACGGCGACATCGCGACGGAACCGGCCAGGCGCACCGGGGCCGCCAGGCGCACCCGGCACGGGCCTGCCCGGCACGGGCCTGCCCGGCAGGCGGTGCTGGCCGAGGACCGCGCGCGCACCCGGCCAGGCCCGCTGGTGGGCCGCTCGGCGGCCGACGCCGCCGCCGACGCCGCCACACTCGCTGATCCAGTCGGCGGTGGACCGCAGCGTGCAGCGCAGCTCCCCGCTCCCGGCCAGGTCGCTACGGTCCCGCGAGCGCAGCGTGAAATACTCCGACTCGCCCGGCCGGTAGTCGTGCAACCGGGCCGGGCCAGGAAAGCGGTCTGCGGGATCAGGCCACAGCGCCGCCAGCTCAGGATCGCGAAGCGCGGCGCGGACCCGATCCGCCAGCTGCGACAGCTGATAGCCGCACCGCTCCCCTACCGCCGCGAACGGCGTCGAGTCCCTGGCCAGCTCCAGGGTGATCTCATAAGGCTGGCCGGTGCGGTCCCGGCAGGCGACTGCGGCCACTGACAAGACAGATCCGTCGACACAACGTAGCGCCCCCATAACGGAAAGTTACATCGTCGGTGCAGGAAATGGCACCCCCCACGCCGCACAAGACGCAGGGGGCCCGCGCTGAGCCGGCCGTTACGGGTCAGCGAATTTCAGCCGATGGACTTGACGATCGCGTCGTCGAGACCCGCGAACGATCTCAGGTACTCGCGCCGCTCCTGCTTGACCCGGCTCACCATGGCCTCGTACTCGGCCAGGCGGCCCTGACGCTCGTACAGCCGGCGCGGCTGCAGGACCTCGATGTCATCGATGCCGGGCACGGACGCGGCGACCTCGTAGCCGAAGTCCGCGTCGGAGACCCACTCGATCGTCCCGGACACGATCGCCTCGACGATCGCCGAGGAGTAGGGGATCGTCACCTTCTTCGAGGCCGCGTCGTCCATACCGCCGACACGGCCGGTGTTGAGCACGAAGACCTGCAGTTCCCGTGAGTCGAGCAGTTCCAGCATCCGGTTACCCATATCGGCCAGGTCACGGGGGAAGAACGGGTTGGTACCCGGCACGCGCAGGGACTTGCCCTCCTCGTCCTTGCCGCCGGCCGAGGTTCCCGTCGTCTCGCCGAGCATGAAGTACGCGGCCGCCTGAGCCCGGTCGAGCCTGGCCACGCCGGGCACGATGTTCTCGTTCCGGTTCAGGATCAGCAGGAAGTCCGCCGCCGGCACCTCGTTGCCCGGCCATGGGTCCACGTACGAGAACGGCCACGTCGTGCGGCCGTTCTTGGTGTAGGAGGTGTCGAAGAAGTCGACCTTGCCGTCGGCGTCCACCGAGACGTTCTCCAGGTAGGCGTCCGGCTTGGTGGTGGCGTTATAGATGGCGGGCTCGTACCGCGGGTCGAGGCCGAAGGTCTTGGCGAAGCAGCCGTTCTCGGTCGTGTAGACGCGGCCGGCTGGCATCAGGGCGATGAAGTCGTCCTGGGCCGGCTTGCTGCCCAGTTGGGTGGTGAAGGTCGTCGTGGTCTTGCCGGTGCCCGACAGCCCGACGATGAGCACCGCCGTCGGCTCCCCGTTCACCGGGATCACCTTGCAGCCCGCGTGCAGGGCCAGGCCGCCCCGGTTGTAGATGATGTTGTTCCACATCCGCAGGCCGCCCTTCTTGGACTCACCGAAGTAGTCCGAGTTGAGCACCCGCGTGATGTTGTCGCGCAGGTCCACGGCGATCAGCCGGTCGTCGGGGTAGCCGGGCGCGGCCAGGCCGGGAGTGTAGATGACAGTGGTGTCGGGCTCCCAGGTAACGGGGTCGTAGCCCTCGCCCGCCGGGTAGTACAACTGCTGCTGCATGCCGGCGACGTTGGCGTTAGCCGACTCCATGATCAGCCGGGCCCGGCTGCGGAAGGCCGGGTCCGACCCGATGTAGCCGTCGACGACGACCACGTCGGTGCCGGCGATGTAGGCGTCCTGCTCGGCGGCTACCCGGTCGTGCTCCTGGCGGGTGATGGTCTGCTTGGTGGCATTGGTGGAGTCCTCGACCACAAATGTCGATCGCGTGCTGCGGGAGTCCACCCGCGCCTTAACGACGACGTTGCCGAACTCGGTGACCTGGCTGTTGGGCATCTGCTCGGTGAGCTCGCGGAGCCGGGCGGCCGTCGGGTTCCACTCCACTGACGCGGCATTCACCTTGTACACCACGGCCGATCCTCCTTGGGGGTCTTGCGAGTCGCTTCGTCGCGAGTTGCCCACCCGAACACAGGAGGAATACGTCTTGGCCAGGCGGGATCAGGGGAGCATACCCAGCGCGCCGGCGAATCAACATTGGCCAGGCGCCCTACTGGCCGGGCCCGTCGGCTCTGACCTGCTCAACCTTCTGCAATGCGGCCCTGAGGTCGGCCAGCCAGGCGTCCTCGTGCTCGCCCACCAGGCGCACGCACCAGGCGAGCGCGTCGCTGCGGCTGCGGGCCACGCCGGCATCTACCAGCGTGTCGAGCACAAGCCGCTCGGACTGCCGGAGCCTGGTCATGACCGGAACTGAAAACGTCGTGAACATCACCCTGTGGTCGGCACAGGTAACGCCCCAGGAAACCTTGCGGCCGAACTTGTGCTCCGCCTCCCGGGCGATCTCGATCCGCGGCAGGCGGGTCTCCTCGCGGAACCGGCGGCTGCGCCCCTCGGCCGCTGCCGAGCGCTCGGCGGCCGATGCTTCGGCCGCCAGCGGCGGGGCGGCAAGCCCGCCGACGATCGTGATCTCCTCACGATCGACCCTGATCTCTGGCGGGGCGGTGAACCAGTCTCCGGGCATCCGCCCGCTGAACCAGCCACGCAGCTTGTCGTTCGCCGAGGGAGCCGACCGCTCATCTGTAGTCATGTAATGATGATTACATTCTCGCTGAATCAATGCAAGTGCGGCCGCCCGCGGTCGCCCGCGGTCGCCGGAGACGAGGTGCGCGGCGGATGAGGTGCGCGGCGGATGAGGTGCGCGGCGGATGAGGTGCTTTGAGCTCTGACGACGCCGGATTGGGCTCGGGTCGGTGGGAGCGTCAGCCCGCCGGATTGCCGGCCACGGCTGCGGCGATGGCCGGGGCTACCTGGACGGCGCCGGCGAAGCCGCTGCCAAAGTCCGTCCGGACGATCTGGACGTCCATGCCGGGCTCGGGCGCCTGGACCATCAGGCCGTTGCCCAGATAGATGGCCACGTGCGAGATGTAGGTGGGGGCGGTCCCGTCCGTGTGGTAAAAGAGCAGGTCGCCAGGGACCAGCTGGCTCAGCGAGACCTGCGGGCCGGTCCGGGCCTGGTCGGCCGCGACGCGCGGCATGACGATGCCAGCCTGGCGCATCGACCACTGCACCAGGCCCGAGCAGTCGAAGGCCTGCGGCCCGGCCGCGCCCCAGACGTAAGGCATCCCGACGCGGCTGACTGCGGCCCTCAGGAAGGCCTGGACCTCGGCCGGGGTCATGGCCGTCGCGCTGCCGGCGGTCGGTGCGGGGGCACCCGCCGCCCCTGCTGCCTGCGCTTGCGCCTGGGCGGCGACGCCCGGCTGGACCTGCATGACCAGCTGAGCGACGCCGGCGCCATGCGGCAGGTCCGATTTGATCCGCTTCGCAAGCTCGGCGAGGCTCGCGTGCGGGGCGCTGATCACCAGCGCGTTGCGCACCGGGATGCCGAGCGTGCGGGCCACCGCATCCGAGACGACGGCGTCCACGCCCGCGATGCCGACGGTGCCATAGCCGCCGACGCGGAGGGTCTCGGGACGGCGCCCGGCGACGCTGACCGACCCGCCCAGCGGCAGCTTGTCCTGCTTGCCCATCGTGTAGGAGACGGCAACGTCCCCGCCGGCAACGCTGCGCCACAAGGATGTCGACCGCGCCGTGGGCCCGGCGGCGAACGCGCGGAACGCGCCCGGGTTGACTCCGAGCATCTGGACGAACTTTCCGTTCACCTTAATCGTGGCCGCGTCGAGCGACACGGCGGCCGTGACGCCGGGCAGGTGCCGGATCTTCTCGGCCACGGCCGCGGGGAGCGACGTGGGGGCTACCACTAGCAGGTCGGCGGGCCGCAGCTTGTGCAGCGGCGCGACCGCCGGAGTCGGCGCGGCAGCGGGCGTCGTGGCGACCTGCACAGCTTCGCGTGCGGTGCCGACCCGGCCGGGCGGCTGCATGCCGGCGGCCGCTGGCCAGGACGTGGCCGCCTGGCCAGCCGTTGCCTCGTCGACCGGCACGTAGTCTCCCCCGGCCTGCGCCGCCGGGGCTTGCGCGGCGGACGGGGCTTGCGCGACCGCTCCCTGCGCCACAGTAGCCAGCTGCTGGGGTGCCGCCGCATGCTGTGGGGCAGTTGGCTGAATGGCTGGTGTCCGTGCCGCCGCCGTTTGCTGGACAGCCGTTTGCTGGACAGCCGTTTGCTGGACAGCCGTTTGCTGCGCCGCCGTTTGCTGGACAGCCGTTTGCTGCGCCGCCGTTTGCTGGAGCGCGACCGAGGAGTCAGCGAGCGAGTTCGACGACGCGGGCCGACCTACGAACGCGGTCGCAACGCCCACGGCCGCCACGGCCCCGAGTACGGAACCCAGGCGACGCGCTCCGTCGCGCACCAGCACTCCCTTCGGCGGGCGGCCCCATGACCCGAGGCCTCATAGCTGCCGTGTTCCACGATGCGCGCCGGCCGCGCGTACGTCCATACGGGAATGCCCAAAATCGCCCGGCTAAAGCGCCAGCCGGAAAAGTCTCAGCAGATCCGCAGTTAACCGCTGGAGAAGCGCGTGAAACCTTCACCGGGTGCTGACCGAACGTGGTCCGGCCGAGAAGCTCAGCGGCGGCCCCGCCGAGCGGCTAGCCCAGGTCAGGCCGTAGCTCGGCGCGGAGCAGCTCGGGGTCGGTGACCGGCGCCCGGCAGGTGAAGCCCCGGCAGACATACGCGGCGGGAGATCCGGCGACCAGGCCGCGGCCGACGAGCAGCGGTATCGCCGGCTCGGCCTGCCCCGCCGGCTCGGCTTGCCCCGCCGGATCGCCGATCGCGATAACGGCCCCGGGCGGAGCTGCCAGCAGAGCCGTGCGGTGCAGGTCTGCGGTGCGGCGATCGCCGGCCGGCCCCACGACCGCGATCTCGACGGGACCGGACAGGCTGGCCTCGGCCACGGCCAGGCCCCAGCCGGCCGCCCGCGGAAACTTTGCGGCAAACGCCGGAATCGTCCGCAGCGCACCGAGCGCCGCCGCCCGGTGCCGGACCGAGCCGGTGAGTGCCGCATAACTCAGCAGCGCCCCGGCTATTGCGAACGCGCCGGACGGGCTCGGCCCGTCGGCCGGGTCAGCCGGCCGGTAGAGCAGCTGCTCACTGTCGTCGGCGGTGTCGTAGAAGCCGGAACTGCCGCCCGCGAACCGGTCGAGCGCGGTCTCCAGCAGCTGCCCGGCGACTGTCGCCCAGCGCGCCTCGCCGGTCACCCCGGACAGCGCGATGAGGCCCTCGGCCACGTTGCCGTAGTCCTCCAGCACCCCGGCGCTGGCGCCGGGCACCCCGTCGCGCGATGTCCGGGTCAGCCGCCCGTCCGACAGATGTGTGGCGACCAGCAGCTCGGCGGCTCCGCGAGCGGCCGCGATGAAGTCCGCCCGGCCGAACACCAGTCCGGCCTCCGCGAGCGCCGCGATAGCCAGGCCGTTCCACGCGGCGACGATCTTGTCGTCCCGGCCCGGCCGGACCCGGCGGGCGCGCGCGGCCAGCAGGGCCGCCCGGACGCGGGCGAAGGCGCTGGCGTCCGCCGGCTCCTCGCGCAACTGCAGCACCGAGGTCCCGTGCTCGAACGTGCCGGCCGCGGTGACGCCGAAGACAGCCGCCGCGTAGCCGCCATCGGCAGGACCCAGCTCCTCGATCAGCTCGGCTGGCGTCCATATGTAGAAGGTGCCCTCGGCGCCCTCGCTATCGGCGTCCAGCGCCGAGGCGAAGCCGCCCTGCTCGGTCCGCAGCTCGGCGAGCATCCAGGCGCAGGTCTCCTCCGCGACCCGGCCGGCCAGCTCAGCACCGGTCAGCCGCCACAGGTGGGTGTAGACCCGCGCGAGCAGGGCGTTGTCGTAGAGCATCTTCTCGAAGTGCGGCACGATCCAGTCGGCGTCCACGCTGTACCGGGCGAAACCACCCGCTAGCTGGTCATACATGCCGCCGCGCGCCATCGCGGCGGCGGTCCCGGCAGCCATGTCCAGCGCCCGGGCGGCCTCGTCGCCCGGGGCCCGCTCCGCATGCCGGAGCAAGAATTCCAGCACCATGGACGGCGGGAATTTGGGCGCGCCACCGAAGCCGCCGCGCGCGCGGTCATACCCGGCGGCCAGCGTCGCCAGCGCCGTCCCGCACGCGGCCGCGAGCCGCGCCTGCGCCGCCTGGTCCGCGCTGTCCCCGGCCACGTCCGGCACGGTCAGGCCGACGACCGTGTCGGAGCGCTCGGCCAGGGCGGCCGCGGTCTGCCGAGCCTGGCCGGCGACCTTCGCCCGGTCCTCGCGCCAGGCCTTGGCCACGCCGAGGACCAGGCGCTGGAAGTACTCGCGGGGGAAGTAGGTGCCGCAGTAGAACGGCTCACGCTCCGGCGTCATGAACACGGTCATGGGCCAGCCGCCCTGCCCGGTCATGGCCTGCGTGGCGGTCATGTAGATGGCATCGACGTCTGGCCGCTCCTCGCGGTCTACCTTGACCGATACGAGATGCTCGTTCATGATGGCGGCAATCTGCTCGTCCTCGAACGACTCGTGCGCCATGACGTGACACCAGTGGCAGGCGGAATAGCCGACAGACAGCAACACGGGAACGTCGCGCCGCGCCGCCGCCGCAAACGCCTCCTCGGACCAGGGCCACCAGTCAACCGGGTTGCTAGCGTGCTGGAGGAGGTAAGGACTTGTCGAGTCGCGAAGTCTGTCGGCCATGTGCCCATCATCCCCCGCCCTAGCAGGCCAAAGTCGCCCCACGCGGGTAGTGCTAGCCCTAAGCTGCAGCTCAGGGGGTCGTCAGCAAGGCAAGCTAGAGTCGGGCAGCCCAGTCGGGGAGAGGCGGCCGATTGAGCTGGCCAGCGTGGCGTCAGTCCCTCGCTACACTGCCACGGATGCCAGAGCCGGGGTGCCGGCATCCGCTCTCAAGGTGGCCGCAGCGGTCGCTGAAGGTGTCCTTAGTAGAAGAACAGGCTGGTTGGGAGTACCAATGCGCGTTCTGGTTCTTGGCGGCGACGGGTTCTGTGGCTGGCCGACCTCGCTGTACCTCTCGGATCGTGGCCACGACATCACCATCGTGGACAACCTCAGCCGCCGAAAGATCGACGTTGAGCTCGAGGTCGACTCGCTCACCCCGATCCGGCCGGTTGGCGAGCGGCTCCGGGCCTGGCGGGATATCTCGGGCCGGGACATCGGCTTCGTGAATGTCGACCTCGCGACCGAGTACGACCGGCTGGTCTCGGTGCTAGAGGACCTGCGTCCTGACGCCATCGTGCACTTCGCCGAGCAGCGCGCTGCTCCGTACTCGATGCGAAACGAGAAGACCAAGCGCTACACGGTCGACAACAACGTGCGGGCCACCCACAACCTGCTGGCCGCCCTGGCCACCACGGACCTCGACGCGTCGCTGGTACACCTGGGCACCATGGGTGTCTACGGATACGGCTGGTCGGGCAGCGCGCCTATCCCGGAGGGCTACCTGACGGTCAAGGTGCCCACGCCCGACGGCGAGCTCGAGCGGGAGATCCTGCATCCTGCGAACCCCGGCTCGGTCTACCACCTGACCAAGACGCTCGACCAGCTGATGTTCTCGTTCTATGCCAAGAACGACTCGCTGCGGATCACCGACCTGCACCAGGGCATCGTGTGGGGCACCCAGACGGAGCAGACAGTCCGGGACGAGCGGCTGATCAACCGGTTCGACTACGACGGCGACTACGGCACCGTGCTCAACCGGTTCCTCATGCAGGCCGCTATCGGGCACCCGCTGACCGTGCACGGCACTGGCGGCCAGACGCGCGCGTTCATCCACATCCGGGACACGGTCCGGTGCATCGAGATCGCGCTCAACAACCCGCCGAACGCCGGTGACAAGGTCCTGGTCCGCAACCAGATCACCGAGACGCACCGCGTGCTGGACCTGGCCAAGATGATCGGCGATATGACGGGCACCGAGATCGCTTACCTGCCCAACCCCCGGCGCGAGGCCGAGGAGAACGAACTGCTCGTGCGCAACGACCAGTTCCTCGCGCTGGGCCTGAAGCCGACCACCCTCTCCGAGGGCCTGCTCGAGGAGTGCACCGAGGTCGCCGCTCGCTACCGGGACCGCGCCGACCTGGCCAAGATCGTGGCCCGGTCAGTCTGGCGGGCCGGCATGGAGACGGCCGATGACCTGCTGACGGAACTGCCCAGCCAGGACTGACGGCTGGCCGACCGGCCCGGTCTCGCCGTTCTGGCGGGAGGACCGGGCCGGCTCACGGGCAGCGGCCCCGAGACCAGCGAGCGGGCTCCCGGACAACGGCTACGGAAAATCCGCTCACGGCTGCTACCGTGCGTGTGTGACCACACCGCCGCCAGTTACCCCGCCCGCGGCGCGCGGAACGCGCGTTCGCGGCACCCGGCAGGCCGAGGCCCTGTCCGTGGTGCTGGACGGCCTACCCGGTTTCTGCAGCGCGCAGCAGATTCACGCGGAACTTCGTAATCGCGGCGAGCACGTGGGCCTGACCACCGTCTACCGGCACCTGCAGGTACTGAGCGAGGACGGCCAGGTAGACGCGATCAGGGACGCGAACGGCGAGACGCTCTACCGCAAGTGTCGCAGCGATGTGCATCACCACCACCTGACCTGCCGGAACTGCGGACGCAGCATCGAGGTCGAGGGCCGCGCCGTGGAGCGGTGGGCGAAGCAGGTGGCCGCCGAGGCCGGCTTCACCGATGTCGGGCACACAGTCGAGCTGTTCGGCCTGTGCCCAGACTGCGGTTAGGACCGCTCCGGCTTAGCGGGCGGGCCCCCCGGCCGACTGTGCTAGCTGGGCGGCTTCGCTACCGTGGTGCCCGACGAGGCGTGGACCGGAACTAGCTGGCACGGGGCTGGATGGCTGAGCAGGGCGCGGTGGACATCGACCTGGCCTACGGGCGCCAGGGCCTGCGGATTACGCTGCCCGGCGGCCGGACCACGGTAGTGACGCCGGCGCATCACCCGCCGACCGCCGACGTCGCGGCCACACTGCGCGACGCGCTGCGCCATCCGGTGGCCGGCCCGCCGCTGCGGGCGGTGATCAGGCCGGGCCAGCAGGTCGCGGTCTCGCTGTGCGACATCACCCGGCCGCAGCCCCGGCCGGCCATGCTGGCTGCCCTGCTCGATGAGCTGGAGGGCATCATCGCCCCCGCCGACCTCACCGTCCTGGTGGCCACCGGCACGCACCGCGGCAACACCGGCAGCGAGCTGCGCGAGATGCTCGGCGAGCACTTCGCGGCGACCCTGCGGGTCATCAATCACGACGCCCGCGACCCAGACATGCTCACCTGGTGCGGCACGCATGGCGCGGGCGTGCCGGTCTGGCTGAACCGGCACTGGACCCGGGCGGACGCGCGGATCACGACCGGCTTTGTCGAGCCGCACTTCTTCGCCGGCTTCAGCGGCGGCCCCAAGCTCGTGGCGCCGGGCCTGGCCGGCCTGGAGACCACGCTGACCTTGCACGACGCCTCGCGGATCGGCAGCGACCAGGCGACCTGGGGCATCTGCGAGGGCAACCCGGTGCACGACGATGTCCGCGCGATCGCCGCCGCCACCGGCGTGGACTTCGCCCTCGACGTGGTGCTCAACAGTGAGCAGCAGGTCGTCGCGGCCTACGGAGGTGAGGTGCTGGCGATGCACGCCGCCGCCCGCGCCGCTGTCCGGGACGTCTCGATGCGCCCGGTCGACGGGCTGTTCGACGTCGTGGTGACCAGCAACTCCGGATTCCCCCTGGACCAGAACCTGTACCAGGCGGTCAAGGGCATGTCAGCCGCGGCCACCATCGTGAAGCCGGGCGGCCTGATCATCTGCGCCGCCGAGTGCGCGGACGGCTTTCCCGAGCACGGCTCGTTCCGCGGCGTGCTCGCCTCCGAGTCGTCACCGCGGCGGCTGCTGGCCGCCATCGCGGCGCGGCCGCGGACGGTGCCGGACCAGTGGCAGGTCCAAGTGCTGGCCCGGGTGCTCAGCCGCGCCCGGGTAGGGGTCCATAACGCGACGCTCTCCGACGCGGACCTGCGCACCGCGCACCTGTTCGCCGTTCCCGACATTTCCGCGGCCGTTGACGCCGAGCTGGCGGCAGCCGGCCCGGACAGCCGGGTCTGCGTGCTGCCGGAGGGCCCGCAGACCATCCCGTTCGTCCGGGCTCCGGCCCTGGCGCCCGGTGCGTGATCTCGATGGCTGACCAGCGGCTAGCGGAGCAGCACAGCCGGCTGACCAGCCGACTGCTCCAGGAGGACCGGGTCATCACCGCGTTCTCCGGCGGCGCCGATTCGGCGCTGCTGGCGGTGGTAGCCCATCAGGTGCTGGGCCGCGGCGCGCTGGCCGTGACGGCGGTTTCGGCGAGCCTGCCGGCGACCGAGCGAGCCGCGGCGCGGGATTTCGCCCGCGCTCAGGGCCTGCCGCACGCCGAGGTCTGCACCGACGAGCTGGACCGGCCGCAATATGTGCGCAACGGCGCGGACCGCTGCTTCCACTGCAAGTCCGCGCTGCTGGATGCGATCACCCCGCTCGCCACGGCGATGGGCGCCGCGGTAGCGCTGGGCACCAACCTGGACGACCTGTCCGACTACCGGCCGGGCCAGCAGGCCGCCGCGGCGGCCGGGGCCGTGTTCCCGCTCGTCGACGCCGGCCTGACCAAGGCAGACGTCCGCGCGCTCAGCCGGGAGCTGAGGCTGCCGACCGCCGCCAAGCCGGCGGCGGCGTGCCTGTCCTCGCGGGTCGCCTACGGCGACCCGGTCACGCCCGGGCTGCTGGCGCGGATCGAGCTGGCCGAGGACGCGTTGCATGAGGCGGGCTTCGCGCGCTGCCGGGTGCGTGCGCACGCCCAGGGCAGCGTCGCCCGCATCGAGGTGCCGGCCGAGGATCTGGAGGGCGTGCTGAGGCGGCGCGAGCAGCTCGCCGTGCTGGTGGCCGCGGCCGGATTCACGTTCGTGACCCTCGACCTGGCGGGGCTGCGCAGCGGCAGCATGAACGCGCTGCTGCCGCTCACCGTCGTGCGCGGGACATTCTGAGTGGGCGCGGACCGCCCGGTGGCCAGCCGCGCGCTGTCGCTCGGCTTCGCCACCGTCGACCTGGATAGGCAGGACCGCCAGGGACTGCCGGAGGTCGTGTACGCGCCGGGCAAGCAGCCGGCCCAGATCGCCGCCATCGCCGCCGCGCTGCTGGCGCGGACTGACGGCCCGGTACTCGTCACGCGCCTGGAGCCAGCCGCCGCCGAGGACGTCACCGCGGACGTTGCCGCGGCTTTCCGGCAGCCAGACGGCAGCGGGCCGGCCGGGACCTACGACCGGAACGCGCGCCTGATGTGCTGGCGCCCGGCGCAGCCGGGCGAGTGGACCGTCGCGATCGTCACCGCCGGGACGGCCGACGGCCCGGTCGCCGATGAGGCCGCTGCCGTGGCGCGTGGCGTCGGCCTGCGCGTCAGCGAGTTCCGCGATGTCGGCGTGGCCGGCCTGCACCGGCTGCTGACCGTGACCGACGACATCCGGGCGGCCGATGTGGTGATCGTGATCGCCGGCATGGAGGGTGCCCTGGCCAGCGCCGTGGGCGGCCTGGTCGGTGCCCCGGTCGTCGCCGTGCCCACCTCCACCGGGTACGGCGCGGCGCTGGACGGCATCACGGCGCTGCTGGGCATGATGACGTCCTGCGCGGCCGGTATCTGCGTGGTCAATATCGACTCCGGCTTCGGCGCCGCGATGGCCGCCTACCGGCTGACCTTCGCGCTCCGCCGCCGGACGGGCTGAGCCGCGGATGCCGACCTCGCCATGATCGTCTGGCTGAACCCGTTCGCCGGGATCTCCGGCGACATGCTGCTAGGCGCCCTGCTCGACCTCGGCGCGCCGCTGACGGAGGTGCGGGCGGCCATCGCGTCCACCGGCATCACCGGCTGGGAACTGACCGCCGAGCCGGTGCGGCGTTCTGGCGTGCGAGCCTGCCAGGCGCGCGTCGTTACTACCGACCGGGTGCCGCGGCGACGCGCGGCCGAGCTGATCGCCATGGTCGGCGCGGCCCGGCCCGCGCCGGTGGCGGCGCTGGCCACCGCGGCCGTCACGGCGCTGGCCGAGGTCGAGGCGCGGATCCACGGTGTTGCCGTCCCGGATGTGCACCTGCACGAGCTCGGCGGCATCGACACGGTCGCCGACACCGTGGGCGTGGCCGCCGCATTGCACGCGCTCGGCATCACGCAGATCTGGTCGGCGCCCGTCGCGCTCGGCACGGGTGTCATCGTCACGGCGCACGGCCAGCTGCCCGCCCCGGCGCCCGCGACCGTGGCGCTGCTCGCAGGCGCGCAGGTCACCGGCGCGGGTGCCATCGGCGAGACAGTCACGCCGACCGGCGCGGCGCTCCTGCGGGCGACAGGCTGCCGGTACGGCGCACCGCCGCCGATGCGACTGGTCGCCGCTGGCTACGGGGCCGGGACCCGGGATGTTCCCGGACGCCCGAATGTGCTGCCCGCCATGCTCGGCGCGCCAGCGCCCGGGCGCGAGCCCGGCGACGGGCTCCCTTTCAGCCCGGACGATGACCGGACGCAGACGTTGTCCATGGTCGAGACGACCGTCGACGACGTGACTGGCGAGGTGCTCGGCACGCTGCCCGGCCTCCTGCTCGCCGGCGGCGCGCTCGACGCCTGGCTCACCCCGGTGACCGGCAAGAAGGGCCGGCCCGCTCAGGTCATCACGGCCATGTGCGATCCCGCCGCGGCCGACGCTGTCGAGTCGCTGCTGCTGCGCGCGACCGGCAGCCTCGGCGCCCGCCGTTACGCGGTTCAGCGCCGGGCGCTCCCCCGCACGACCACCGAGGTCGTCGTGGCGGGTCACCGGATCCGCGTCAAGGTCGGCCCGCACGGCGCCAAGCCCGAGCACGAGGACGTGGCTGCCGCCGCGCTCGCCGTCGGCCTGCCGATCGGCGCCGTCGCAAGTCAGGCCATCATCGCGCTCGCCGAGCTCGCCGTGGATGCGGAGGATGCGGAGGATGCGGACCGGCCCGACGCCTGACCGCCGCCCCTCCAGCCCTCGCCTGGCGGCGGGCCCGGTCCGTAGCGCCTACATCTGACTGCGAGCCACCTAACAAGTCCGCACGGCCCTATCGTCCCTAGACACCGGGCCAGGAGTCAGTTATACATCGGATGTCTGTACGGAGAGTCTTACGTCGCCGCAGCCGGAGGTCCCGCCGATGCCAGCACCTGCTGCCCTGAGCGCGGAGTGAGCGCGGAGTGAGCGCGGGGTGAGCGCGGGGTGTGCGCGGGGTGTGCGCGGGGTGTGCGCGGGGTTGAGCGTTTCCGTTATGTCCATCATGGCGCCGCGGCCTTGCGCCGCGGCCGCCTCCGGCGTCCACGGGCGGTACTGATGACCAAGATCATCGGCTTCGACACCTACGATGTGCGCTTTCCCACGTCCCGCAACCTCGACGGCTCGGACGCGATGAACGCGAGCCCGGACTACTCGGCCGCCTACCTGGTCGTGCGGACCGATGACCCCGATGCGCTCGCCGGGCACGCCTACGTCTTCACGATCGGACGAGGCAACGACATTCAGCTCAACGCCGTTCGCGCGCTCGAGCCATTCCTGGCCGGCCAGGACCTCGACGAGACGCTCGACGACCTCGGCGGGCTGTCTCGCCGGCTGGTGGGCGACAGCCCGCTGCGCTGGCTCGGCCCGGAGCGCGGTGTCGTGCACATGGCCATCGGCGCGGTGCTGAACGCCTGCTGGGACCTGGCCGCGCGGCGGGCCGGCCTGCCGCTGTGGCGGCTGCTGGCCGGCCTGATGCCCGAGCAGATCGTGGACCTGGTCGACTTCCGCTATCTCAGCGACGCGCTGACCAGGGACGAGGCGCTCGAACTGGTGCAGCGCGGGGCCGCTGGCCGGGCCGGGCGCATCGCCGCGCTGGAGCGCGACGGCTACCCCGCTTACTCGACGACGCCCGGCTGGCTGGGCTACTCCGACGAGCGACTGGCCGCCCTGAGCGCCGAGGCGGTGGCCGACGGCTTCACGCAGATCAAGCTCAAGGTCGGCGTCCGCGTCGCCGACGACGTCCGGCGCATCGGGATCGCCCGCGAGGTGGTCGGCGACCAGGTCGCCATCGCGCTCGACGCCAACCAGGTCTGGGACGTGCCGACGGCGATCTCCTGGATGCGTGAGCTTGCCCCCCTGCGCCCCGCGTGGATCGAGGAGCCGACCAGCCCGGATGACATCCTCGGGCTGGCCCGGATTCGCCGCGAGATCGCCCCGGTCCGCGTCGCGACCGGGGAGCACGTCTCCAACCGGGTGGTCTTCAAGCAACTGCTGCAGGCGGGGGCCATCGACGTCATGCAGATCGACGCGTGCCGGGTGGCGGGGGTCAACGAGAACATCGCCAACCTGCTGCTGGCGGCCAAGTTCGGCGTGCCCGTCTGCCCGCACGCCGGCGGCGTCGGCCTCTGCGAACTGGTGCAGCACCTGGCGATGTTCGACTACGTGGCGCTGTCCGGCACGACGCAGGGGCGCATGATCGAGTGGATCGATCACCTGCACGAGCATTTCGTGACCCCGGCCTCGGTGCGGCACGGGCGCTACCGGACGCCCCTGGCACCGGGCGCCTCGACCGAGATCCGGCCCGCGTCGGTGGCCGAGTTCTCGTTCCCGTCCGGGGGTGCCTGGCTCGGGTAGCGGGAACGCGGGTCGCGCTGGAGACCGCGCGGACGGCGGGCGGCGGGGCGGCGGAGCGGCGGAGCGGTTACGGGACCGAGGCCAGCCACTGCTCGACGTTGGCGATGTGCACCGTGGCCCAGGAACTGGCCACATCCGGATCACGCGACGCGAGCGCGTCGAGGATCGCCCGATGCTCGGCCAGGGTGCGCTCCCGGGCCCCCGACTGCGTCAGGCCGCGCCAGACGCGTGCGCGGGTCGTCGGCGCGGAGATGGTCTCCAGCAGGGAGCAGAGCACCGAGTTCCCGGAACTCGCGGAGATCCGCCGGTGAAACTCCAGGTCGTTGGCGACGAGATCGCCGGCCTCCGGATGCGGCCCGAGGCTGTCGAGGAGCTCGCGGAGCGCCTCGATCTCGCTGTCGCTGATGTGCTCGGCGGCCATCGCGGCGGCCGCCGGCTCCAGGATGCGCCGGACGCGCAGGAACTCCAGCACGCTGGCGTCCCGGTGGAAGTCGACGATGAAGTTCAGCGCCTCGAGCATGACGGCGGGCTCCAGGCTGGTCACGTACGTCCCGTCGCCCTGGCGGACATCGAGAATGTTGATCAGCGCGAGGGCCCGGACTGCCTCCCGCAGCGAACTGCGGGACAGCCCCAGATCCGCGGCCAGGTCGGCTTCCCTGGGGAGCCGGTCCCCGGCGCGCAGCGCCCCGGAAACGATCATCGACTTGATCTTCTCGATCGCCTCATCGGTCACCGCCACGGCCAGGCCCTCCGCATACACCTCGTCCGCTGCGCGGCAACCCTGGTCCGGTGATCTCCGCCGTCGCGGGAAGATCCGATGTTTGCCCTGATTATCGCACACGCCCTCGGCGACGGATCAGCTCGCGAGCGCCTCCGGCCGGCGCAGACGGCAGGAGCCGAACATCCCGCAAGAGACCTAACTAAAGATCGGCGCAGCGGCAGAATGGCCGACAGTGACCGCGCCTCCCGCGGCTGCGGGAGGCGGCCCCGCCGGGCCAGTGGACTCAGGAGAGACGCGCGATGGCCAGACGCCCGCTGCAAGTCGCCCTTGTCACCGTGACGACGGCCGTGGCCCTGGTGCCCCTGATCCTGGCGGCGCCCGGCCTGGCCGCCGCCAGCCCCGCCAGCCCCGCCAGCCCCGCCAGCCCCGCCGCCGCCCTCGGCCCGGCCGGGCCGTGGCACTGCTCGGCTGGCGCGCACACGCTGGCCCAGCCCGGCTCCCGCATGTATCCCGAGACCGGCAACGGCGGCTACATCAGCCTGCACACCGTCGTGCACCTGGTCTATGACGCCCGGGCCAACCGGTTCGCGCGGGGCAACCATGTCATCCTCACCGACCGCGCGACGCAGTGCCTGACGAGCTTCAGCCTGGACCTGGAGCGCAGGTCGGCGGACACCACGGCGGGGCCCGACCTGACGGTGGGGGCGGTCACCGTCAACGGGCGGCCAGCCAGCTTCCGGTTCGTCCAGCCGACCTATCCCGGAGATCCCCGCGGCCAGAATGACCCCAGCCCGCTGGCCCACGAGGCGTCCCAGCTCAACCCCGTCGGCGGCCCGCTGCACAACCCGCTGCCGCCGGCCTGCACGCCCGAGCTGACCTCCACCAGCGCGGCGAGGCAGAACTCCGAGAACGGCACCCAGTGCCCGGCCAACAAGCTGGTGATCACGCCGCGCAAGGCGATCCCCGGCGGCTCCCGCTTCACCGTCTCGGTCAGCTACACCGGCAGGCCCGGCGTGCACCACGACGGCGACGGGACCACCGAGGGCTGGTTCCGCTCCAGCGACGGCGGGTTCGTGACGACCGAGCCGGTTGGCACCGAGGACTGGATGCCGCTGAACGACTACCCGGCCGCCAAGCCCACCTACGACTTCTATGACACCGTCGGCGCCGGGGAGACGGCGGTCGCCAACGGCGTGCTCGACTCCCGGACGGCCCTCCGGCCGGACGCGCAGTTCCCGCGCGGCTCGGTGACCTGGCACTGGCACTCCCGCGCGCCCATCGCCAGCTACCTCGTCGAGGACAGCATCGGCAAGTACCACCTGACCGAGCGGACCGCGGCGGGCGGCATCCGGTACTACGAGGCGCAGGACACCTCGATCAGCGCGAAGCAGCAGCAGCTGAACCTCGCGATCATGGACAGGCAGGAGGACATCACCAGGTTCGAGAGCCAGTTCAGCGGGCCCTTCCCGTTCACCTCCGACGGGGTCATCATCGGAACGCCGCCGGCCAGCTTCGAGGAAGAGATGCAGACGATGATCGCCTTCGCAGACGGGGTGATCGACACCGACACGCTCTACCACGAGAACATGCATCAGTGGTGGGGTGACCACGTCAGCGAGAGCGGCTACGCCATGACCTTCTACAAGGAGGGCCTGGCGACGCTGGGCGAGTTCCTGTACGCGGCGCGCCGGGCGCAGACCGCGGCCGGCGGGCCGGGCACCGCCGCGGGCCGGGCCGCGTTCCAGGCGAGCCTGGTTCATCAGTTCAATGCGCTCTACGCCAGCGGCAGTGGCTTCTGGGCGGCCGCGCCGTCCAACCCGACGCCGTACGACCTGTTCAACGAGGATCCGACTTATGCCCGGCCGGGCATCACCTACATCGCGCTGCGACAGATCCTCGGGGCCGGGAACTTCAGCCGGGCGCTGCGGCAGATCCAGCGCCAGTACGGCGGGCGTAGCATCACCGAGCCCGAGCTAGAGGCGGCCTTCCGGCAGTGGCTGCCCAACCCGAGCGCTGCGTGCGGGGCCCAGCTCAGCCGGTTCTTCGCGCAGTGGTTCGACACCGCCTATCCGCGCGGCGGCGGCACGAGCCGGCCGGCGATCACCGGGCCCGGCCTGGCCGGGCCCGGGTTCTACGACGTCGCCGGATGCACCCGCGGCTAGCGCCGCCTGGCTGCTCCGGGCCGGGCCCGCCACGAGGTGCCGTTATCCGCTTATTGACGCCGAGATCCCGACGTCAGTACGATTCAAGGGAGTGAGAAATCGATTACAGAGTAGTGGCCAGATGGTGGCTAACCAGGTGATGGCTAAAGGGGTGCACCAGTGAGCGAGTACGGCCTCGCGCCGGGCGTCGGCGGATTGTCACGGCTGGTCAGCGCGCAGTCGCGAGCAATCTCGCCGGAGAACCCGACGGGCGGCAAGGGAACGGCCGCCAGCGCCGTCGACGGCGCGGCCGCGGCCTGCGCGCGCGACCTGGGGCCAGGCTGGAAGGTCTCGCCATACGTCCACGTCCCGGCCGGCTCGACGTTCGAGCTCGCCGACATCGCCGGCCCCGGAGTCATCCGGCAGATCTGGCTCACCCCGGCCGGCTGCGCCTGGCGCCACCTGATCGTCCGGATGTACTGGGACGGCCAGGAGCAGCCGTCGGTCGAGTGCCCGCTGGGTGACTTCTTCGCGGCCGGATGGGGCGGGTTCGCCTGGAGCGGCCCGGCCCAGGTCTCGTCCCTGGCGGTCTGCGTCAACCCCGGCAGCGCGCTCAACTGCTTCTGGGAGATGCCCTTCCGCGCCAGCTGCCGGATGACGCTGGAGAACGTCTCGGCCGACGATGCCCGGCTCTACTACCAGGTGAACTACGAGCTGTGCGAGGTAGCGGCGGACGCCGCGTACTTCCACGCCCAGTTCCGGCGCAGCAACCCGCTGCCCGACAAGACCGACCACGTCATCCTGGACGGGGCCGCCGGGCAGGGTCACTACGTCGGCACCTACGTGGCCTGGGGCTCGCACAGCAACGGCTGGTGGGGCGAGGGGGAGCTCAAGTTCTACCTCGACGGCGATGATCAGTGGCCGACGATAGCGAGCACCGGCACGGAGGACTACTTCCTCGGGTCCTATAACTTCTGGCGCAACGGCCGCTATCAGACGTTCACCACGCCATACTCGGGACTGCCGCAGGCCATCATCCCGGACGGGAGCGATCCGGGGTTCACTCAGAGCAGGTTCGGCATGTACCGCTGGCACCTCACCGACCCGATCAGGTTCGGGGCCGACCTGCGGGTCACGATGCAGGCGCTGGGCTGGCGCTCGGGGGGCCGTTACCTGCCACTGCGCGATGACATTGCCAGCGTGGCCTTCTGGTACCAGACCCTGCCGACGGCGCCCTTCCCGGCACTTCCCGACGCCGACGGACTGGAGATCATCTAGCCATGCGACGTCCCTGGTCAGCGACCTATGAGCAGCAAGCCGACTCGCGGGGCAGGTGCCTGCCGGGCCGGCAGGCACCACGTTGACACGCCCGCCGGTCCATTTCTAGGATACGGGTAATCGATATCTCAGGGAGTCAGATGCCGCAGCGCGAGGACGCTGCCCCGCTTGGGGAGCGGCCCCGGCCGGCCCGTATCCGCGACGTCGCCGAGCTGGCGTCGGTGTCCGTCGCGACCGTGTCCCGGGTGCTCAACGGCGATCCCAACGTGGACGGCGAGCTCCGCGAGCGGGTGCGCGCCGCCGTGGCCCAGCTTGGTTACCGGCCCAACCGGCTGGCCCGTAACCTGCGCCGCCAGCAGATGGACGCCATCGGCATCGTCGTGCCCGACATTGAGAACCCGCACTTCGCCGAGATGGTCCGGATCATCGAGGTCACCGCGCTGGCGCAGGGCTACCGGGTCCTGGTCTGCAACACCGACGAGGACCGGGACCGGCAGGCCGCCTGCCTGCGCATGCTCGCGGACGAGCGGGTCAGCGGGATCGTGCTCTCCCCCTCCGACCCGGCCGGCAGCATCGACCAGCTGCGGGACCTGAGCATCCCCGTGATCGCCATCGACCGCGCCCTGACGCAAGTCATCACCGACACGGTGGTGGCCGACAACGTCCCGGCGGTCCAGGCCGCCACGCAGCGGCTGATCGACGCCGGGCACCGCAGCATCGCCTTCGTCGGCGGCCGGTCCGAGGTCGAGACGGGCAGCGAGCGGCAGGAGGGCTACCTCGGCGCCATCGAGAGCGCCGGGCTGCGGCCGGTGCTAGCCAACGGCGGATTCCGCCGCGACGCCGCGCGGGCTTCCGTCACCGCCTTGCTGAACCGCGCGGACCCGGCCACCGGCCTCGTCGTGGCCAACAACCTGATGGCCCTCGGCGCCCTGTGCGCCATCCGCGACTGCGGCCTGCGGATCCCCGACGACATCGCCGTCATCGCCGTCGATAACCCGCCCTGGGCCGAACTGCTGGCTCCCCCGCTCACGGTCCTCGCCCAGCCGATCCGGGCCATGGCGACCCAGGCCGTCGACCTGCTGCTGCGGCGGCTGCGCGGCGAGCAGTTCGACGCCGTCCGCAATGTCTACCCGCTGGAGCTGATCGTCCGCCGCTCCTGCGGCACCGGCCCGCCGGACTGACCACCTCATCGGCACTCCCGTCTACCGGCACTGACCACTGGAAAGGGCCCCCCATGGCACGCATCGCGCTGGCTACCGCTTCCGACGGCCGGGACTTCGTCCACGCGGAGGTGGGCCCCTTCGGCCTGGATGTGCAGAACCGGCTAGCGACCGCGCTACGCGAGCGAGGCCACGAGGTGCTCACCGCGGAGGGCGACCTGAGCTCCAACACCGAGGCGGTGCGGCTGGGCCGCGAGCTGGCCGCGGCTCATCCCGACCTCACGCTGATCAACTACCCGGTCTGGGCGTTTCCGCACTTCTCGCTGCTGTTCGCCAGCCAGGGCAGCGGACCGCTGGCGCTGTTCTCCAACATCGACCCGCAGTATCCGGGCATGGTCGGCATGCTGGCCGCCGGGGGTGGCTTCGACCAGGTCGGCCGCAAGCACAGCCGCGTGTGGGGCGATACGGCCGACCCTGCGGTCATCGACCAGATCAGCCGGCTCGCGCTGGCCGCAGGCGTCACCCAGGGCCTGCGCGGCGCCACGTTCGGGCGGATCGGCGGCCGGCCGATGGGCATGTACACGACGGTGGCCAACACCGATCAGTGGATGTCGAAGTTCGGCATCGACATCGAGGACATCGACCAGTATGAGCTAGTCCGCCGCGGGTCGGCGGCGGACCCGGCTGCGACCCGGGCGGGCCGGCTCTGGCTGGAGAAGCACGCGGGCGGCGTGCACTACGACGGTGTCAAGCTCACCCCCGACCTGCTGGAGCGCCAGATTGGCGTGTACTACGCGGCCCGAGAGCTGATCGACGAGTGGAAGCTGGACTTCTGCGGGATCAAGGGCCAGCCGGAGATGACCAACAACTGGTGCACGATGGACATCGCCGAGGCATTCCTCAACGACCCCTACGACTGGGATGGCCCCAAGCAGACCGTGGTGTGCTCGACCGAGTCCGACATGGACGCCGCCCTGACCATGCAGATACTCAAGGGACTGTCGGGCACGCCGGTGCTGTTCGCCGACGTCCGGCACTACGAGGCCAGCCTCGGCATCTGGGACCTGTGCAACTCCGGGCAGCACGCGACCTGGTTCGCCGCTCGCAGCGACGACCCGGCGGAGAACCTGGCGAAGGTGCACCTGTACCCCGAGGTGCTGTACTTCCCGGCGGGCGGCGCGTCCGTTCATCATGTCGCGGCGCCGGGCGAGATGACCTTCGCCAGGCTGACCCGGCTGTCGGGGCGCTACCGCATGCACATCCTGCGCGGCGAGTTCGAGCAATTCGACGACCAGACCACCGAGCGGCTGGCCCGCCAGTCGACGTTCGAGTGGCCACACGCGTTCGCCCGGTTCACGGCCAGCGCGCAGGAGTTCCTCACCCGCTTCAGCGCCAACCACATTCATGCCGTGCCGGGCGACTACACCGCGGAACTCCAGGCCGTGTGCCAGTACCTCGACATCGACGTCGATGTGATCGGCGACATCAGCTAACCGGCCCAGCCGCGCGACTCCCGAGGGAAGGCAGGCGGCTGGATGACGGGGGTCTTGCTCGTGGTCTGCGTCTGCGCGGGCGTCCTGCGGGAGACCCTGGGCGCCGTCACCGAGGCTGTACGTCAAGATCGCTGATGACCTGGGAGTCGAGGCCACCCGCGCAGATCTCGCCGACAAGATCCGCGCGCTACGCCGACGCGCAGGCGGCCTTCCTGGTCGCCGCAAGGTGGCTGGCCGACGCGCTGCGCAAGCTCCGCGAGGAGGGTGCAGCTCTCGCCAAGATAGGAACTACCAGTCTGGGCCGGTGCGTACTCGGCGGTTCCTGACGTTTGGGGGTTCACTCTGCTGACCGGCATACTCGCGCAGTTCTCGGCGCAACTGACGCAGCCCGTCCAGAACGCTCGTTGTGACGGCTGCCTCCAGCCGAGGACGGTTGCGCGAGAATTCTTCGACGATAACAGCCGGAACAAGCAGCTCCAGCTTGTTCTGAAACATCAAGACACGCAGGGGCACTATCCACTTCTGGCCATCCCGGCTCGTGGCTAAATCAAGCCATACTGATGTATCTACCAGGAGTCGCGGCCCGTCGATCTACGAAGAGCCCGATGGCGGCAAGCCCGTGATGACGCCAAGGGATAGTGGGCGGACCAAGCAGGCCGACGATGACGCGATCCGGCTGGAGGGCGCGGTGGCCGTTACCGGCGCTGTCAGCGACCCAGCGTGGGAGGGCATCTCGGAGCGGATCGCGACCATCAGCCAGAACGCCCGCGCCGCCCAGGCGAGACTCAACGAGCTGAGCGGCATACGGATTCTGAGGCACGCCGTGCAGCAGCAGTCCCGGAAGCCGAGAACGCCTGACCTGCCCCGACGCGAGCGGCCAGGGTAGGTGCCGCGGACGGGTGCTAGCCTAGGCGGGCCAGCCAGTGGCCTGTGCTGGGCCTATTGCCCGGCCTGTTCACGCCGTGTGCTGGAACGCCCCGGCAATGTGGGGCGCGACTGGTCGGCATGGACGAGTCATGGCCTCGGATTCCCGCAGCGGCGTGGTCGCTGATCATGGTGGAGGGCCTGATGGAGCAGCCGGTGCCTTTCATCAGCCGCGTGCGCCTGCGGAACTTCAAGAGCATCGCCGCCTGTGATGTGAGCCTGGGTCCGCTGACGATGCTGGTCGGCCCCAACGGCAGCGGCAAGAGCAACTTCATGCAGGCGCTGGCGCTGCTGGGCCGGGCCGTGAGCACGACGCCGTCCGAGGCCGTCACGGAGCTGGAAGGCCTGGATGAGATTGTCCGTCGGGTGCCAGCGGCGGAGCGGTCGTTCAGCATTGACGTCGAGGCTACGGTCCCCACGATTGGCCAGTCTGAGCCTTGGGCAACGGCCGAGTACGGATTTGAGATCGGCTATCCAAGTCGACGCGGATTGCGCACCCTTGAAGTGATTCGTGAGACATGCGAATTGCGCTTGGGCAAGCAGTCCTGGCAGTTTGACGTCGATCGAGGCGCCGTACACGAGAAGCCACGGGCCCGCAGGTCGCGTGATATTCAGGCTGACCGGCTGTACCTGCCGTTCGCGGGCATTGAGAAGGCCTTCGCGTCGCTGCCTCTCGAGCTGAGTGGCATGCGGTTCTACAGCTTCGCGCTGGACACGCTTCGTGAGCCGGGTCGGCCGTCCGAGGGAGCCATCCTTGACTCCCGAGGAGAGCATCTTAGCGATGTCATCGGTGCCCTTGCTGCTGTTGACCCTGAGCTCAAGAGCCGTGTAGATGCCTACCTGAATGCGGCAGTGCCTGGGATCGACGGCGTGGACTCGTATCCCGTCGGCGGATACACGACCCTGGTGTTCCGGGCGAGCGTCGGCCCTGATGATGCGGACATCGCGTTCGCGCCAACGGCGATCTCGGATGGCACGATCCGTGCGGCTGCCGTCCTGGCTGCCATATTCCAGCCTGCGGTGGCAGACGGTCGCATCTCTCTCATTGGGATTGAAGAGCCGGAAATCGCCCTGCATCCCGCTGCGGCCGGCGTCCTGTTCGACGCGCTTTCAGAGGCGAGCGAGCAGGTGCAGATTGTCGTGACCACCCAGAGCCCGGACCTGCTTGACCGTGATGACCTAGATGTGTCCACGGTACGAGCGGTGAGCATGGAGGATGGCGTGACTCGGATCGGGGAGATCGACCGGGCCAGCCGGCGGATCGCCGCCGAGAAGCTCTACACGCTCGGGGAGCTCATGCGTGGCAATCAGCTTTCCCCGGCGCCTCCGGCTCCTGGCCAGGAGGCGGAGGCCTGACCGATGTCAGGGTCAATGGTGACGATCGTGCCGATCGTCGAAGGCGAGGGCGAAAGACGGGCTCTCCCGAAGCTGCTCCACCGGCTTGCGCGCGAAGTGTCGATCTTAACTTGCTGACTCCGGAGCCGTGGAGGGTTTCTCGGGGTGGCAACTGCTGAGCGGTTAGCACCCGATGACGCTCACCAGCGCTATATAGTGGCTGCGTGAACCTCAAGGAGTGGGCTGCGCGGCAGGGCGTCGGATACGCGACCGCGCGCCGCTGGTTCACGGACGGCGAGCTTCCCGTCCCGGCCCGCAAGGTCGGCGGCCTCATCCTCGTAGGAGAGGTGGCGGCTCCGGCCGATGCGGGCGTGACTGCCATCTACGCGCGCGTGTCCTCCGCTGATCAGCGGGCCGACCTTGACCGGCAGGTGGCGCGGGTGACCGTGTGGGCGACCGCGCGGAATCTCCCCGTGGACCGGGTGGTGACCGAGACCGGCTCTGCGCTGAACGGGCACCGCCGCAAGTTCCTCGCCCTGCTCCGCGACCCCTCCGTCACGGTGATCGTGGTCGAGCACCGGGACCGGTTCGCCAGGTTCGGCGCCGAGTACGTCGAGGCGGCCCTCGCCGCATCCGGGCGCCGCCTGCTGGTGGCTGACCCGGCCGAGGTGGACGACGACCTGGTGCGAGACGTGACCGAGATCCTCACCTCGCTGTGCGCCCGCCTGTACGGGCGGCGTGCCGCGGCGAGCCGGGCCGCGCGCGCGGTTGCCGCCGCGACGGCGGAGGAGCCGTCGTGACGCTGCTCGCATACCGGTTCGCCCTGGACCCCACCCCGGCGCAGGAGCGCGCTCTGCGGTCACATGCGGGGGCCGCGCGGGTGGCGTTCAACTGGGGACTGGCCCGGGTGAAAGCGGTCATGGAGCAGCGCGAGGCCGAGAAGTCCTACGGGCTGGCCGGAGACGGCCTGACCCCGTCGATCTCGTGGTCGCTGTACTCGCTGCGCAAGGACTGGAACGCCACCAAGAACACCGTGGCCCCGTGGTGGGGCGAGTGCTCGAAGGAGGCGTTCAGCACCGGCCTGGACCAGCTCGCCCGCGGGCTGAAGAACTGGGGTGACTCCCGCACGGGGAAGCGGAAAGGCAAGCCGGCCGGGTTCCCCCGGTTCAAGTCCCGGCGGAAGGCTCGCCCGTCGATCCGCTGGACCACAGGATCGTTCCGCTGCGAGGTCCGCCACGCTGTCCTGCCGCGGATCGGCTCGGTGAAACTACATGAGCCCGGCTCTCGGCTCGCTGACCGCGTGGCGGCCGGCACGGCGCGGGTGGTGGCCGTGAGCGTGCGGTTCGAGCGAGGCCGCTGGTTCGCCGCCTTCACCGTCGATACCGAGGTCGCCCGGCCCGTGGCCGCGGACCCGGACGCCGTGGTCGGCGTCGACCTGGGGATCAAGACCCTCGCGGTCCTCTCGACCGGGCAGGAGATCCCCAATCCCCGGCACCTGTCCAGGGCGCTGCGGAAAGTGCGCCGCCTGTCCCGGATGGTGTCGCGCCGCCAAGGGCCGGGCCGGCGCACCCGCGGTGTGCCTTCGAACCGGTGGTGCCGCGCATCGGACGCGCTGGGGAAGGTCCAGGGCCGGGTCGCCGACCAGCGGCGGGACGCCCTGCACAAGGCCACCACGGACCTGGCGGCCCGGTACGGGATGCTCGTGGCTGAGGACCTGCACGTGGCCGGGATGCTCCGCAATCATCATCTCGCCCGGCACGTCGCGGACGCCTCGTTCGCCGAGTTCCGCCGCCAGGCCGAGTACAAGACAGCATGGCATGGCGGCCGGGTGATCATCGCGGACCGCTGGTTCGCGTCCAGCAAGACCTGTTCGGGTTGCGGAGCGGTGAAAGCCAAGCTGCCCCTGTCCGAGCGGACCTACGTGTGCGAGGCGTGTGGCCTGGTCAGTGACCGAGACGTGAACGCCGCGCGGAACCTCGCCGAGTACGGCAGGCAATACCTGGCCGGGAGTGGCCCGGACAGCAACGGACGTGGAGCCGACCGTAAGACCGGGCTCGCCCGGCAGGTGGCCGTGAAGCGTCAACCCGGCACGCGCACGCGCGGTCAGGCCGGGACCGTCCCGCAGCAACGCGGGACTGCATCCGAGGTTGCACACTCATGAGCACTCAGATGCAACGGCAAGCTGACATTGGCGGGCGGAGTCGAGAATGCTGTGTCGGCGGCAGCCCTGCGAGTCGATACGGCTGGTGGCGTGCTAGTCCTGCTGGACGCTGACGATGACTGCCCGGCCGCGCTTGGGCCGGCGCTCTTGGAGAGGGCGCGGGCGGCGCGATCCGATGTGCCGATTTCCGTAGTCCTGGCGAACCGGGAGTTCGAGGCATGGTTCATCGCGGCTGCGGAGTCCCTGGCAGGCACGCACGGATTTCCCGCCGATCTGACCGCCCCCGCTGACCCCGAGAAGATCAGGGGAGCCAAAGAATGGCTGGGACAGCGCAAGACGGATGGTCGGCCTTATAAGCCGACTGTCGCTCGCCTCTAGCTACTCGCCTGGATCCACCGTCTGACCTGCCAGCTCGGGCGTGGCGTGGCGTGGCGTGGCGTGGCGTGGCGTGGCCTTTGGCGTCCGCGTCGTGGGCCGCATGGGGATCTTCCGGCTGCTCGACGAACTGCCGGATAATGTCGCTGGTCATATTCTCCAGGTACACCACGTCCGGGGCGATCAGCTCGGGGAATCCCAGGATGGTGAACTCCCCGGTGGTCGCCGGGTGCGGCCCAGCAGCCAGGGGCAGCATCTGGAGGTTCACGTCCGGCTGGCCGGCTATCCGGGCCAGGTGCGCGAGCTGCTCGCGCATGACGGCGGCGTCACCGACCGGCCGCAGGATCGCGGCCTCGTCCAGCACCACGTCGAGCAGGAGCGGGGTGTCCCTGGCCAGCACGCGCTGGCGGT
>DATKRH010000208.1:0-11184 GCA_035532295.1 Streptosporangiaceae bacterium | reverse complement strand
CTGCACGTGAAGGCGTCCGCGACACAGAAAGGCGAGTTCCCGTGCCGCTACTTGACCCTGAGGTATCAGCCAAGCTCACGACCTTGCAGATGGTAGACGACGCGCTAGCCTTCCGCCTCAGGAGGCTGGACCAGCCCTGCCCTGACTGTGCCCCCGGCCAGAAGTGCATTGACCATGCCCATGACGCGGGCCTGGTGGCCGGGTATCAGGACACCTACGACGCAGCCCTTCGTGATGCCCTGGCGGGCGCGGACCCCGGCGATATCGACCAGATCATGCCGCCGGGCGGCGATATGCCGGCCACGGCCGGCGCGCTGAGCGTCCTGACGCTCGCGCGGCTGCGGGAACTTGCCGCTGACGGCCCGGTCGCGGTCGAGCTCGACGGCCGCCAGGTCATGATCGAGCTGGACGGCCGGAACGTGGTCGAGTACCCGGTCCCGGAAGGCACCGGCAGCCAGGCTGTCGCCTGACCTCCCGCCCCGTGTAACGTCCCGTAAGAGAGCAATCTAAGCTCTATGTGCTATATATGCGCTATATTGCATGGCTGACGTAGACCCGATCGGCAATCCCGAGTACACCTACGTGCAGGCGGCCAACGCCATCGCGGCGCGCATCGCGGCCGGCGAGTTCTCCGTCAGGCTGCCCAGCGAGCGGGACCTGGCCCGCGAGTACGGAGTCGCCTGCCAGACGCTGCGGCACGGCATTAAGCTGCTGCGCACGCGCGGCGTGGTCATCTCCCGGCAGGGCCGGGGGACCTTCGTCGCTCAGCCCGCCCGCCCCGGCAGTCCCCCGGCACCTGACTACCCTGTGGCCGCCCGCCGCCGCCCGGGCCTGGCAGCTCCCCGCTGCGAGCCTGGCCGGGCCGCTCCCGGCCGGCCGGGCCGCAGCGGGGCACGGTGTCCCCTGTCCTGGCACCGGCCGCCGGGACAGGGGACGCCGCGATCCCGGCCCGCCGAGTCGGCGCCCCTGACCGGTGTCCGGGTGCCTGGCCGCTGCCGTTGTCAGAACTGGCGCGTGAGTGTCGGGGGCCGGGACGCCTGCCGTGGCCGGGGTGCTGGCGCTGGCAGTGACCTGGCTGGCGCTGACAGCCCGGGGTGACCTGGGCCCCGCGCCCGGCCAGTGACGCCCGCTCGCGCTGCCGCCCGGCATCCCGCCCGGCCTGCCCCGGGCGCGGAAGGGGCGGGGTGGCGATTCTTGAGCCACTTACGTCGCGGCGGGACCCTGCGGGGCCTGCTCTCGGGCAATTCGCGGCAGGCAAGGTGCCTGCCCGTTCGCCGGCGAGGCTAGCAGGCCCCGCCCCCCGCCACGCCGCAGGACACCGGCCAAACAATCGCCGCCCCTCCCGCCCCATCCCGCCCGCCCACCCTCCCCGCGAACGCCCGCAGAGGGCGCCGTTACCACACCGGCCGGCTCAACGCCGACCACGCCTACCCGCCGCCCGACCCCGCCGGGTGGACCACCAGCGGCGTGTACTCCATCCTGGCCAACCCCAGTACACCGGGCACATGGTCTACGGCCGCACCCGCAAGGGCCGCCCCGCACCCCCCGACCAGTGGCTCTGGTCACCCCAGCCCGCCCACCCCGAAATCATCCCCGCGAGGAATGGGGCGCCGCCCAGGCCGCCGCCGCCGAGCACGCCACCAGCCCCGACGACATCCCCGCCTGGGCGGCGGGCGGGGCTAGCCGGTGAGGGCCAGGGTGGCGCCGGTGGGGTCGACCAGCCGGTGGCAGCCTGGCGCGCCAGGGAACTTCGCGAGGGGACCGCGGACGCGGGCCTGGGGGCCGTCCGGGCCCGTCAGGATCGCCCCGTCCGCGGCGCTGGCCACCAGTTCGTCGCCGACCCGCAGCAGGACCGCGCCGTCCCGGCTGCCGGACACGGCCGTCCGGCCGGCCCGGAGGGCCTCCAGCACCGCCACCGGGTCGTCGGCCTCCGCCTCCACCCAGGTGGTCGGGGTGCCCGGCGGCGCGTCGGATCCCGGCCGGTGCCAGTCGCTGCCGCCGACCGGGATCGCCGCCGGATCCCAGGCCAGCCACCAGCCCAGGGGGGTGGTCCAGTGGGTGTCGAGCCAGCTCCAGTGCCAGACCTCCAGCAGCGGAGGCCGGCGCTTCATCGGCGTGGCCCAGCTCACGTGCCCGCCGATCGGATGGTTCACCGACAGCAGGCCGCCGGCTTGCTCGGTCGCCTCCAGCCAGGCGTCCGGCGGCTCGCGGAAGTCGATCCAGCCGATGTCGCCAAGCGCGTTGGCGTGGCCGGTGTCGATCGTCACCTCCTGGCCGGGCACCAGGACGATGCCGTGCGCGGCGGCGGCGGCGGGCAGCTCGGCGTGATGGCTCATCGTGTTGTGATCGGTGATCGCGAGGAACTCCATGCCCCGTCCGGCGGCGAACCTGGCCAGCTCGGGCACCGTCATCACGCCGTCGGAATGCACCGTGTGGGTGTGCAGGTCACCGGCCAGCCAGCGCCGGCCCGCGGCGGCCGGCAGCGCACGGCGCGGCGGTCGGTCGGTCAGCGGGGGCAGGTCCTCGGGAGCCGGCTCGGGCGTCAGCTCGCCGGGCGTGCTGGAAACCTCCACGGTCATCCGGTACTCGGCGCCACCCGGCGGCACCCGGTGCAGCCCGATCATCACCTGCCAGGTCCCCGGCTCCAGTTCGCCCGGCAGGTAACCTGGCGTCGCGGCGTCCGGGCAGATCACGAATGACCGGCGCGCGCCGCCCGACCAGCCGCGGAAACCGGCGGCGCCCATGCAGCCCAGGTCCATGACCGCGCCGGACCGCTCGTACTCCAGCTCGGCCCGCAGCGCGCAGGCGCCGGGCGGGACCTCGACCGGCAGGTACTGCCACGCCGAGACGAAACGATCTTCCAGGGTCCAGCGCCCGTCGTGCCGCGTAACGACCATGCCCTCATCTGATCAGACATCCGGCGCAGAGGCGAACACCACAGAGGCGCAAGGCCGCGGCGGTGCCACGGATGGCCCGAACGCTTGAACGCGGAATTCAACGCGCGTAGAATTCAACGCAGGATGAGTTAGTTCGCTGGGCCGTGCGCGGGCCCGGCCGGCGTGCGGAGGGCGAAGCTGCCATGTGGGCCATGATCATCAAGGAATTCCGCCAGGTCCGTCGCGACCGGCGAACGCTGGCCATGATGATCGTCATGCCAGTCGTGCTGCTGGTGGTGCTCGGCTACGCGGCCAGCTTCGACGTGAAGTCGATCCCCGTGGCGGTGGCCGGGCCGCAGGCCAGCCTGATCGCGCGGCAGCTGCCGGCCCCGTTCCGCGTGGTCCGGTCGGCCCCGGGGGAGGGCCGGGCCTGGGCGCGTGACCAGCTGCGCGACGGTCACGCGGCGGTGTCGGTCGTGACCGGCGGCGGCCGCCCGGCCGTGCTCATTGACGGCACTCAGCTGTTCACCGCGCAGGCCACCCTCTCGGCGCTGACCAGGCTCGCCGGCGGCGGCACGAGCCAGGGCGCCGCGGCGGGCTTCTCGTCGGCCAGGCCGACGGTGACCATTCTCTATAACCCGACGCTGGCCACGTCCTACATCATGATTCCCGGCCTGGCCGGGGTCGTGCTGGTGTTCATCGGGACGATCATCACGAGCCTCGGCGTCGTGCGCGAGCGCCAGTCCGGCACCCTGGAGCAGCTGGCGGTGATGCCGCTGCGGCCACGCGACGTCTACCTCGGCAAGATCGTTCCGTATTTCGTCGTGGCGGCGGTCGACCTGGCCATCGTGCTCGCTGTCGGCATCGCGATCTTCGGGGTGCCCTTCCGCGGGTCGCCGCTGTTGTTCGCGCTGGGCGCCCTGCTGTTCCTGTTCGTGACCCTCGGCATCGGCGTGCTGATCTCCAGCGTCTCGCAGAACCAGGGCCAGGCGATCCAGCTCGCGGTCATGACGCTGCTCCCGCAGGTCCTGCTGTCCGGGCTGATCTTCCCGCTGTCGTCGATCGTGGCCGGGGTCCGCTGGATCGCCTACCTGCTGCCGCTGACGTACTTCAACGAGATATCGCGCGGGGTGATGCTGCGGGCCGAGCCGGTCGGCGCGCTCTGGCAGCCACTGGTCTTCCTCGGTCTGCTCGGCGTCGCCGTGGTGACGCTCGCCACCCTCCGGTTCCGCGCCTTCCTCGCTCCGGCCGCCAGCGACCGCCGCCGGGGCGGGGCGGGCACCGGCCCGGATGGTCCGGCCGCGCTGACAGGCCCGGCCGCGGCGGGCCCGGTGACCGTCGCCGCGCCGCAATCGGGGGCGGGAGCATGACCGGCCTGGCCGCGTCCGTGAGCGGCGCGCCGCAGCGGCCAGCCGACGGGTGGGGAGCCCGGGAGGTTTCCGTTTGGTATGGAAAGGAGCTGGCCCTGGACCGGGTGTCGGTCCTGGCGCCAGCAGGCCAGATCACCGCCATCGTGGGCGGTGACGGCGCGGGCAAGAGCACCCTGCTGCGGTGCCTGGGCGGCGCGCTCGCCCCGAGCAGCGGCCAGGTGCGCACGCCGGGCGCCCAGTGCATCGGCTACCTGGCGGCCGGGTCGGGGACGTATCCGGACCTGACCGTCGCGGAGAACCTGGCCTTCCGTGCTGCTGCCTACGGCCTCGCGCCGGCTGTCGCTCGCGAGCGGGCCGCCGAGCTGATGACCCAGGCCGGGCTCGCGACCGCGCGGGACCGGCTGGTGGGCCAGTTGTCGGGCGGGATGCGGCAGAAGCTCGGCGTGATCGCGGCCCTGCTGCACCGGCCGGACCTGCTGATCCTGGATGAGCCCACGACGGGAGTGGATCCGGTCAGCCGGTCCGGGCTCTGGCGGCTGATCGGGGGCGCCGTGGCGGCGGGCGCGGCGGTGGTTCTGGCCACGACGTACCTGGACGACGCGCAACGGGCGTCGTCCGTGCTGGCCCTAGATGGCGGCCGGCGGCTGGCGGCCGGGACGCCCGAGGAGATTGTCGCGGCGCTGCCGGGCTCGATCGTCGCGATCACGGGCCGCCCCGCGGTAGCCGAGGAGCCCCGGAGCTGGCGGCGCGGCGGTGCCTGGCGGGTGTGGATTCCGCCCGGCTCGCCGGCCCGGGCGGGGGCGCCGGTCTCGCCCGACCTGCAGGATGCCGTCACGGTCGCTGCCCTGGCCCGCGAGACAGGGGCAGGAGCCTCAGGGCCGGCGCACTCCGGGTCGGAGTCGCGGGAGCCTGAGCCGGAGTCACTTGAGCCGGAGTCACTTGAGCCGGAGTCGCGGCCGGGCCGCGGGGAGCCACTTGCCGAGTGCGCCGCGGTCACCTGCAGGTTCGGCCAGGTGACCGCGGTACGCGAGGTCAGCCTGCGCGTGGAGCCCGGCGAAGTCGTGGGCCTGCTCGGTGCCAACGGCGCCGGCAAGACGACGCTGATCCGGATGCTGCTCGGCCTGCTGCCCGTCTCGTCCGGCCGGGTGGCATTGTTCGGGCAGCCGCCGTCGCGCGGCACTCGCCGCCGGATCGGTTACGTCCCGCAGGGACTCGGCCTGTATGACGACCTGACCGTCGCGGAGAACGTCAGCTTCTCGACGGCGGTGTTCGGCGGTCGGCCCGCCGGCCTTCCGGCGCAACTGCGGCCTTACGCGGGCATCCCCGCCGGGCGGCTGCCGCTCGGGCTGCAGCGCCGCGTCGCGTTCGCGCAGGTCCTCGGGCACCGTCCGGGCCTGCTGATCCTCGACGAGCCGACCTCCGGGGTGGATCCGCTCGGCCGGGCGCGGCTGTGGGATACCGTCCGGTCAGCCGCGGAAGCGGGGGCCGGGGCGCTGGTGACGACCCACTACATGGAGGAGGCTCAGGAGTGCGACCGGCTGGTCATCATGGCTGACGGCGGCGTCGTGGCCACCGGAACGCCGGCGGAGGTCATCGGCGATGCCACGGTCACGGTGGTCGAGGCGCCGGACTGGCGGGCCGCGTTCGGGCGACTGGAGGATGCCGGGTTCTCCGTGGCGCTCGCCGGGCATGCCCTGCGACTGCCGGAGGCGGACCTGGCCGCGGTGCGCCAGGCTCTGGCGGGTGCGGGCGGGCTGGACGGGGTCCGGGTCTATGCCACGCCGGCGACGCTGGAGGAGCGGTTCTTCCAGCTCGTTCAGTCGGGGACCGGGGCGGGAGAACGACCGTGACGAAGCCGGCCCAGCGAACTGGCCGGCCACGCGGCGGGCGGCGGGCCGGGGACAGCGGCACGCGTGAGACGATCCTGGACGCCGCCCGGCGTAGTTTCGCCGAGCACGGCTATGACGGGGCGACCATCCGCGGGATCGCCGCCGACGCCGGCGTCGACCCGGCCCTGGTGCATCACTTCTACGGCACCAAGGAACGCCTGTTCGCCGCCGCGATGCGGCTGCCGATTATCCCCAGCGAGATCCTGACGGCGGCGCATGCCGCGGGCGCCGCTGCCGGTGCTGAGGGCGCCGCTGCCGGTGCCGCGGGCTCCGGCGCTCGGGCCGGCGGCATCGGCGCGCACCTAGTCCGGACGGCGCTGGCGACCTGGGAGAGCCCGGAGGTCCACGGCGTTTTCCTCGGGTTGCTGCGGTCGGCGCTGACCAGCGAGCGGGCGGCCGGGATGTTCCGGGAGTTCATCGCCGACGCGATCCTGAGGCCGGTCGCGGCGATGGCAAGCGGCGCCGATTCCGGCACGGGCGGTGGTGACGCCGGCTACCGGGCCGCCGCCGTCGCGAGCCAGATGCTCGGCCTCGCGCTGGCCCGGTACCTGCTGCGGCTGGAACCGATCGCCTCGGCGGACGCCGCCGACCTGGCCGCGACCATCGGCCCCACGATCGACCGCTACCTCACCGGCGATATCCGCGCCACGAGCCACGAGGGCTAGCCGGCTGCCGCGACCGCGGCTGGCTGGCGGAAAGCCGTCGACTGACTCGGTAGACTGGCGGCATCACGGCGTTGATCCGGCCATCACCGGTGAGCCTCCGGAAGAACGGGTGCCCGGCGCACCTCAGTAGAGCCGGACGGGTAGGCCCGTCACAGCCTGCGAAACGAGCGGTCGCGGCCGTCGTCCGGTTCTCAGCCAGGACGGGCCGCGACAAGCGAGGTGGTACCGCGGTGCCGCCCGGGCCAGGCCCGGGCGATGTCGTCCTCGTGTGATGTGAGGACCGACTGCGGAGGATCACCGATGAGCTACCCCAAGGCATCCGCCGGCGAGAATGCCTCGGCCGGCGTCCCGGCTAGCCCGCGCTTCCCCGAGATCGAGGAGCGGGTGCTGGACTACTGGGCGGCCGATGACACCTTCCGCGCGACGGTCGAGAACCGCCCGGCCGGCGAGGACGGCGACAACGAGTTCGTGTTCTACGACGGGCCGCCCTTCGCCAACGGACTGCCGCACTACGGGCACCTGCTGACCGGTTACGTGAAGGACCTCATCCCGCGCTATCAGACCATGCGCGGCAAGCGGGTCGAGCGCCGGTTCGGCTGGGACACCCACGGGCTGCCGGCCGAGCTGGAGGCGATGAGCCAGCTCGGCATCAAGACCCGCGAGGAGATCGTGGAGCTCGGTATCGCCAAGTTCAACGACGCCTGCCGCGAGTCCGTGCTGCGCTATACGCAGGAGTGGCGTGACTACGTCACCCGCCAGGCCCGCTGGGTCGACTTCAGCCACGACTACAAAACGCTGGACCTGACCTACATGGAAAGCGTCATGTGGGCGTTCAAGCAGCTCTATGACAAGGGCCTGATGTACGAGGGCTTCCGCTGCCTGCCGTACTGCTGGAACGACGAGACCCCGCTGTCGGCGCATGAGCTGCGGATGGACGAGGACGTTTACCAGACCCGCCAGGACCCGGCCGTGACCGTCGGCTACCGGCTGGAGACGGGCGAGCTCGCGCTGATCTGGACCACCACGCCGTGGACCCTGCCCTCCAACCTGGCGCTGGCCGTGCACAACGACGTCGACTACGTCGTGGTCGAGTCGGACTTCACCGGCCGGACCGAGCGCTACCTCCTGGCGGAGGCCCGGCTGGCCGCTTACGCCCGCGAGCTAGGCGAGGACGCGCAGGCGAGAATCGTCCGGCGCTGTAAGGGCAGCGAACTGGTCGGGCTGCGGTATACCCCGCCCTTTAGTTACTTCCTCGGGCATCCGAAGTCGCATGTGGTGCTGCATGCGGACTACGTCACCATCACGGATGGCACGGGCCTGGTGCACATCGCGCCGGCGTTCGGTGAGGAGGACAAGCTGCTCACCGACCAGTACGGGATCGTGCCCGTGGTGCCGGTCGGCGCGGACGGCAAGTTCACCTACCCGGTCACCGACTACGAAGGGCTGCACGTCTTCGACGCCAATCAGGCGGTCATCGACGATCTCCGGGCGCGCACCAGGCTCGACGCGGGCGCAGCGGACGGCGCGGACACCGTCGGCGCGACGACCGAGGGCACCGTGCTGCTGCGGCGCGAGACCTACGACCACTCCTACCCGCACTGCTGGCGGTGCCGCAAGCCGCTGATCTACATGGCGGTCACGTCATGGTTCGTGTCGACCACGAAGATCCGGGACCGGATGCTCGCGCTGAACGAGCAGATCACCTGGGTGCCCGAGCACGTCAAGCACGGCCAGTTCGGCAAGTGGCTGGAGAACACCCGGGACTGGTCGATCAGCCGTAACCGGTTCTGGGGCAGCCCGATCCCGGTCTGGAAGTCCGACGACCCGAAGTTCCCGCGGATCGATGTCTACGGCTCGCTGGAGGAGCTGCGCCAGGACTTCGGCGTGGAGGTCACCGACCTGCACCGGCCGGCCATCGACGAGCTGACCCGGCCCAACCCGGACGACCCGTCCGGGCAGTCCACCATGCGCCGGGTCACCGACGTGCTGGACTGCTGGTTCGAGTCCGGCTCGATGTCGTTCGCGCAGGTGCACTACCCGTTCGAGAACGCCGACTGGTTCGAGCATCACTTCCCGGGCGACTTCATCGTGGAGTACATCGGGCAGACCCGCGGCTGGTTCTACACCATGCACGTGCTGGCGTCCGCGCTGTTTGAGCGGCCCGCGTTCGAGACCTGCGCGAGCCACGGCATCGTGCTGGGCTCCGACGGCCAGAAGATGTCCAAGTCGCTGCGCAACTACCCCGACGTGCGCGAGGTGTTCGACCGCGACGGCGCCGACGCGATGCGCTGGTTCCTGATGTCCTCGCCCATCCTGCGCGGCGGCAACCTGATCGTCACCGAGCAGGGCATCCGCGAGGGCGTCCGGCAGGTGCTCATGCCGCTGTGGAACAGCTGGTACTTCTTCAGCCTGTACGCGAACGCGGCGGGCTACGAGGCGTCGCCCGCGCCCTCCTCCGCCGACCTGCTCGACCAGTACCTGCTGGCGAAGCTGCGCCAGTTCGCCGAGACGGTGCAGCGGCAGCTAGACCACTACGAGATCGCGAATGCCTGCGACGCGACCCGCACCTTCCTCGACGTGCTGACCAACTGGTACATCCGGCGCTCGCGCGAGCGGTTCTGGGACACCGGCGGCGACGACGCGGCGGTGGCCCGGCAGGCGTTCGACACCCTGTACACCGCGCTGGAGGTCACCTGCCGGGTAACGGCTCCGCTGCTGCCGCTGACCACCGAGGAGATCTGGCGCGGCCTGACCGGCGGGCGCTCGGTGCACCTGGGCGACTGGCCGGACGTGTCCGCGCTGCCGTCCGACCCGGGTCTGGTGGCCGCGATGGACCGCACCCGCGAGGTGTGCTCGGCGGCGGCCTCGCTGCGCAAGGCGAGCGGGCTGCGGGTCCGGCTGCCCCTGCCGGAGCTGACCGTGGTGGCCGGGGATGCCGAGACGCTGGCCGACTTCACCGCGCTGATCGCCGACGAGGTGAACGTGCGCGAGGTGACGCTGCTGGACGTCGCCGACGCGGCGGCGCAGCAGATCGGGGTGTCGGAGCGGCTCACCGTGAACGCGCGCGCGGCCGGCCCGCGGCTCGGCAAGGACGTGCAGGCGGTGATCCGGGCCAGCAAGTCCGGCGACTGGTCGATGGACACCCTGGGCGTGGTGACCTGCGTCGGCGTGAAGCTGGAGCCCAGCGAGTACACGATCGAAACGGTGGTCGCCGACGGCGCTGGCGCCACCGCGATGCTGTCCGGCGGCGGGTTCATCGTGCTCGACACCGCGGTGACGCCGGAGCTAGCGGCGGAGGGTCTGGCCCGCGATGTGGTGCGCGCGGTGCAGCAGGCGCGGCGCGCGGCTGGGTTTGAGGTGTCCGACCGGATCAGCCTCGCCGTCGCCGGGACCCCGGCGGCTCGGGCGGCGTTGGCGGCGCATCAGCAGCTGATCGCCAGCGAGACGCTCGCGACGACGCTGGACCTGGTCGAGGCGACCGCGCTGGACGGCGACCCGCTGGCCAGCGAGCCGACCGCGGTCGGCGACGGCGAGTCGGTCCGGATCCGCGTCACCGACTGACGGCCGCGGTCCTGGGCGGCAGGCGGCAGGCGGCAAGCGGCGGGCTAGCTGTGCGAGCGGAGGACCTGGCGGACGCGCAGGCGGCTGCCGCCCGCAGGATCGCCCGTTCGTAGATCTTGCCCGCCAGCCGCGCCATGGCGACGCTGGAGGCCAGCGTGATCGCCATCGACAGGGCCAGACGGAGGGACTCGCCCGAGTCGACCGCGGCGACGCCGCCAATGGCGCGCATCGCAGTGGTCTTGCCGGCACCGCAGGCAAACTGACCTCGGTTCACGGCACCTGGCACGCCAGCGCGCCTCGCGCGGGTTCGTCAGTGCCTCGTGGCAGGATCTTCCGCAGGGTTGAAGCCAGGGAGGTCTGCTTCGTGGGCAAGGCGAGTCGGCAGCGGCGGCTGAAGCAGGAGAGGGAGCGCAAGCAGCGGCGCGCGGCGCAGCCGTCCGCGTCATCGTCGTCCGCTCCGTCGCGACCGCCGCACAAGACCCAGCGGCATGACATCCCGCCCCGGCAGGGGCGCGGGACGCGGCGCGACATCCGACACGAGCCGCCGCCACAGGCAAAGCAGCCGTCTCAGCGGGAGCTTGCAGCCGTGGGTGTGACCGAGGCCCTGCACGCCCTTGCGCACGGCCTGCAGGACCAGTTCATGGAGTGGGTGGAGGCGCTGGCCGGCCAGCGGCAGGTGCCTGGCTGGGACGCTACCGTCAGCCGTGAGCTGGTCAGTTACCTGCGCGTCTCGGTGACCGGCGCCTGGCGGCACGGCTGGCAGCCCGCTGAGCTGGTGCGGCATGCGGGCCGGGAGAAGGGTGACTCGCATGCCCGGATGGCC
>DATKRH010000207.1:0-2066 GCA_035532295.1 Streptosporangiaceae bacterium | reverse complement strand
ATGCAGGGAGTCTGCCTCCGTGGTCTCGGCGGCGGTGAACATGAATCCGTTCGCCTCGACGGTGAGAGCATCGACGAGAAAGGTCTTGCCCTGGCGACGTCGTCCGGAGACGATCCCCAGCGTGGCCCGCGGAGCGCTGTTACTTGCGAAGCGAGTAAGCTCGCCCCACTCATAATCACGGTCGAACATGTCCTGAGGCTTGCTCCACACCATGGCCCCGGCCTTCCGTAACTTGGATAACTGGAGTTATTATAACTCCAGTTATCCAAACGACGGAAGGCGTTCGCGGTCGCCGCGCCCCGGGGAGCGCCTTGGGCACGGCCCACCGAGACGCACCGGCGGCCGGTACGGCCTGCAGACGATGTGCGAGGGCGGCGGCCAGGCCAACGTCACCATCACTGAACGCCTCAGCGGCAGCCAGCCGAACCTGTGGGTGCCGGAAACCCTGACACGGCCGCTGACCTGGTGTCTTGTACTGGATGAGGGGATGGTAAGTAAGGCATCTGGCTGCGCGGGGATTCCTGGCGCAGCCAGTCCCGGCGCGTATCAGCCACCCGGGCGTGCACCCGGGCGGGTCAGAGCCACGGATCGCCCGGGGGAATAGGGGTTGCGCCACCGTGCGCGGTGACCAGCGGTATGGCTTACGCGAACCTGGCCCAGTGCCGGTAGGCGGCGATCCACCCGGCGCCTTTCGGCGCGGGGTCTGGCAGCGGCAGGTCGAGGATGGGGATCGGCTGGTGCTGGCCGTCACGGACGCAGCCCGCGACGATGCCGGAATCCGTCTGCTCGACGCCTTTGACCGTTACCGTGACGCCCAGGACCGTGGTCTCGAAGGGGAACTCCAGGTTGTCCTCGATCATCACGGCGAAGCCGCCGATCTGCTCTCCATCGTCGTAAGCGTCGATCGTGGCCTCTTCTACCAGTGCGTCCAGTTCTTCGCCGCTCAGTTCCGGCATGAGGGAAAGCCTACGCGGCAAGCAATATGTGTGCGGTCGCTCGCCGTCTGGATACTGTACATGCGTGAATCTTCCGGAAGACCTGCCGCTGCCCGGTACCCCTGACCTCACTGCGCTCGTTGCGGAATCCGCAGTGCTCCGGCGGGCGGTCGCGCTCGCCCGCCGGCCAGCGGGCTGTTACCGCCAATGAAGTATTGCGCAAGCGGGACGTGCCAGCCGCGTGGCCGGCGGGCCCGCGCTGGGCGACTGGCCGCCGGACGACACGGGGCTGCTGGAGGCGTGGCTCAAGGGGCTCTTCGCGGTATCCGTGAGCGTGGGCGGCGGGCAGCGGGACATGGGCAGGTGATTCCTGGTCCTTGTCCTGGCGCTGCTGACGGTGCTGGGGGACGAGGAGGTGCCTGCCGCGCGCGGGCTGCTGCGGGTAGTCCTCGAGGAAGCCGAGGAGATTTGCGACGATCGCGACCTGGACATTGACGTCTTCGACGCGCTGTCCGCGCTGTCCTCCGGCGGGGTGCGGAGGCTTGACGGGCTGACGGCGCTGCTCGCCGGCTTCGGCATGGTCGGCGGGGTGAGACCGGCCGCGCGGAAGCCGCCTGCGCTCACGCCGCTGGGGAGCTGGGTGGCGAGCCGCCTGGCGGAGGTGTTTCCGGTCCCGCTCGACGCGCGGCTGACTGTGGGGGAGCTGATCATCGAGGCGGCCGCCTGGCCCGCGACTCGCCCGGGAGCTGCGCCACCACCTGCGGCGCGGTGGCGATGGCGGCGTTCCGGGCCGCTGACCTGCGGGCCGGGTCCGGGCGGCTGGCGGCGGGCGGGCCCGGCGCGAGGGTGGTGCTGGCCGCGGGGCAGGCGCTGCCGGTCACCGGCGAGCTGATGACGTTCTGCCATCCCGTCGTCACGGTTCCGGCGGTGGTCAGGGCCGCCGGCGCGGTGCTGGCCGGCGGCTGGCTGCCGGAGTTCGTGCGGCTGGGTGAGCTGGAGGCTCATCTGGGCGACGGGGTGATCGGGGACCTGGCCGGGCGGGCGATCGCCGGCGGGCGCCTGGCGAGGCCTGAGCGCCGGCGGCTGATGTCGCTGCCGCTGGCGATCCGGCTGCTAGTGGCGATGAGACCG
>DATKRH010000206.1:0-2655 GCA_035532295.1 Streptosporangiaceae bacterium | reverse complement strand
CCCGGATTCAGGCCCGACCAGAAAGCCCGGCGGCGGCGAGCAAGTCCCCTACCCGCTGCAATGCCGTCCGCAGGTTGGCCTCGGACGTGGCCTCGCGGGCCTGGCTCACCGGCAGCCAGCGGAGCGGGGCGTCCGGGCCCTCCGGGCGCGCCGCTTCCGGGTCCTGGGTGGCCAGGATGAACCGCACGTCCGCGTGCTGGTGGGCCGGCTCCGTGCTGCTGGCCGGCACAGGCACGATCACTACCTGCCGGACCTGGGCATCCGGCCACGGCGCCAGGTCGGCCAGCCCGGTCTCCTCGCGAGCCTCGCGCAGCGCAATGGCCAGCGGGTCGCTCTCGCCCGGGTCGCCGTGCCCGCCGACGTGCAGCCACCCCTGCTGGCGCTGATGCCAGCGCAGCAGGACGCGGCCAGTGCCCGGGTGCACGATCAGCGCGGACCCGGTGACATGCAGCGGCAGCGAGCGCCGCCAGGGGTCGCCGGTGGTCTGCGCCAGCTGGCGGACCCACTCGACATCGGCCGCCTCGGCCTCGTCGGCCGGCTGGTAGCCGTCGAGCAGACTCAGGAGAGAACCCATGACGAGGGACTGTAATATCGGGTGCCTGCGATACCGGGCTCCGGCGCGGTGCCCTCCGTGGCGTGCGAGACGCCCACGGTGGCGCCGCGCAGGGCCGCGCAGGTCGCAGTCGGGACCGCTGAGCACACCATCCGGCGTCCCCAGCCCGACCAGGACGCGTCTCTGCATGTTGTTGAAGATTGGCGCGACCAGCCCCACAACGGTAAGCGACTGCGTCATCCTCTGGCCCGCTATCATTATCGGGCCACGCGCCTCAGGTCAGCTCAGCGGCGAAGTGTGCCGGTCGTGTACCGTTCTCAAGAATCTGAGTCTGCCGTCCAGGAAATGCTGGAGTCAAGGCGGCGGGCCGGGAGGGGTGACATGTCAGGCCGGGGGGATTCCCGCGAGACCGACGTCATCGTCGTTGGAGCCGGGCCGGTCGGCCTGTGGCTAGCCGCGGAGCTTCGTCTCGGCGGCGCGACCGTCACGGTCATCGAGAAGCGGACCCGACGGTCGGAGCACTCGCGGGCCCACACGCTGCATGCCCGCACCCTGGAGGTCTTCGCCTCACGCGGCCTGGTCGGCCCGTGGCTCGACGAGGGCATCGAGATACCGACCACGCACTACGCCATGCTGTCCAGCCGCCTTGACCTGTCCGGACTGGAGTCCGACTATCCGTTTGTCCTGTTTATCCCCCAGGTTCGGACCGAGGAATTGCTGGAGCAGCATGCGACCGCCGTGGGCGTGCGCGTGCTGCGCGGCCTGGAGGTCACCGATATCACCGCGGCGGAAGCGGGAGTCAGCGCGACGGCGGTGGGCCCTGAGGGGCAGATCGAGTTCTCCGGCCGTTATCTCGTCGGGTGCGACGGGCGGCGCAGCGTGGTGCGCACGGCGAGCGGCATCGAGTACACCGGCACCGAGGACGCCATCACCACGGTGATCGGCGATGTCTGCCTAGACGACGACGATGTGCCGCCGGCGCTGACGATGCACAGCGAGGGCGGCTCGTTCTACGCCGTGCGCCTGGACACCGCCCGGTACCGGCTGGTCGCCCTGGAGCACGCCAGCATGTCGACGCCACGCGACGTTCCCCTCGGCTTCGACGAGTTCCGCGCCACCGTCGAGCGGCTGGCCGGGCGGGACTTCGGAATGCGGGACCCGAGCTGGCTGACCCGCGTCGGCAGCGCGACGTTCCAGGCCGACCGGTATCGCCAGGGCCGGATCCTGCTGGCCGGCGACGCCGCTCACGTGCACTTCCCGATGGGCGGCCAGGGACTCAACCTGGGCATTCAGGACGCGATGAACCTGGGCTGGAAGCTGGCGGCCGTCGTGCGGTCCGCGGCGTCGCCGACCCTGCTCGACACCTACGAGCGAGAACGGGCCCCCGTGGGCCGCGCGGTCATCGACGACACGCTGGCTCAGACCGGGCTGATCGCCGTACCCGGCCGCGAAGGCCAGTCGCTGCGGGCCATGATGACCACCGCACTCGCCGAGAACCCGGCCCTGAACTCCCGGCTGGCCAGGTCCGCGGCCGGCATCGACGTGCAGTATCCGGCCGCCACGGACGCGCATCCGCTCGTCGGGCGGCGGGTGCCGAACCTGCGGCTCGCCGGCGGATCAGCCGTCTTCGGGCTGCTGCGGGACGGCAAGTTCTGCGTGGTCGGGCTGTCGGCTGGCGCCCTCGCCGACCGCCTCGGGCCGGAAAAGCTGGCTGGCCTGTCGCTGGCGCCGGGTGGCTTCGCGGCGGCTGGCGAGCCATGGGACGAGGTGGGTGCCGCGCTGATCCGCCCGGACGGGCATCTGGCCTGGGCGGCAGCACGGCCCGGCACCGCACGGCCCGGCACCGCACAGGCCGACAACGCACAGGCCGACAACGACGCCGACGCTGCCGTCGCGGAGTTGCTGCGCTGGCTGCCCCGCTTCCGCGAGGTCGGCTAGCCCCGGCCGGATCTCAGCGAGCCGGCCCAGCTCATCGACCCGGCGCAGGCGAGGGCGCGCCGCCGCCAGAACGTCACGCCCGTCGCCCGCACCAGGCCTTACGCCGACCGTACCTGGCCTGGCTAGGGCCGTAGCCGACCGGGTCCCGGCCCTAGCCGCGCCTG
>DATKRH010000205.1:0-9808 GCA_035532295.1 Streptosporangiaceae bacterium | reverse complement strand
GGCGCCGCCGCCGCCGAGCAGGCCTGGGCCGCCGGCCGCGCCGCCGGCGACGGCCAGCCCGGCTGGGCCGCCTCCCGCGCCGCCGCCCGCGCCTACGCCTGCGACGCCCAGCTCGCCCCGATGGTCACCGGCCACGTCAGCAAGACCGCCCTGGCGAAGCTCACCGCCGAGTTCCTCGCCGCCCTCCGCGCCAGCCCCGGCCAGCTACCCCTCACCGGCCCGGCACCCGGCCCGGCCAGCCTGCCGCCGCGGACCCTGGCCCGCCTTCAGGACCTCATCCTCGCCCACGCCGCCGACGTGCTGTCCGGCCCCGCCGGGCTCGCCTCATTCCTGCGCGCCGGCCTGCTCGCCGCCGAGTTCCCGCCCGCCGTCAGCCTCCCCCTCGACGCCGCCACCGCCACCGCCACCGTCCCCCCGCACCTCCGCCGCGCCGTCATCGCCCGCGACCGGCACTGCGCAGCCCCCGGCTGCCGCCAGAAACCCGCCGCCTGCCACGCCCACCACATCAAGCCCCGATCCGAAGGCGGCACCACCAGCCTCACCAACCTCATCCTCCTCTGCCCCTTCCACCACCTCATCTGGATCCACCGCTGGGGCTGGACCATCACCCTCAACCCCGACGGCACCACCACCGCCACCAGCCCCGACCACACCAAAGTCCTCCACAGCCACGGACCACCCCAAGCCACCGCGGCATGAGCGGGCGGGTTATATGAGCGCAACCACGCCGCCCGCGAGGAACTCTCGCACTGACGCAGCATGCCCGCCAACGAAGAGTGCAGTTGCGGTATCCCGGCAGATCAGCGCCCAGCGCATGCCCAGCGCATGAGATCTTCCAGCTCATCGCGGACCCGGGCAGGCATCCTGAACTCGATGGCTCCGGGATGTTGCGCGGGGCCGCCTCCTGGGCCGTCGACTCTGGCGTCGGGGATGTCTTCGTGATGAAGACGCGCTACTCGGCCCTGCGCGACCGCGAGTGCTCCGCACGGCCTGCGGAGCACAGCGGGCAAGTTCCTGCTGCTCCGCTGACCTGGGTGGCTAGTCGCGCCGCCGGGACAGCGACAGCGCGAAGTCACCGTCGGGGTCGGTCCAGAACCGGACGAGGTCCAGTTCGGCCTCGGCCAGTTCGGCCTCGATGCCCGCGCGGCGGAACTTCGCGGAGATCTCGGTGCGCATCTCCTCTCCCTCGGCGAACGAGATGCCCAGGTCAAGGTCGGCCACGGTGACCTGCTGCCGGCGCAGCGATCGCAGCCGCATCTCGATCCACTCGTGGCTGGCGTCCCACACCGCCACGTGCTCGAAGTCATCGACCGCGAAGTTGGCCCCCAGCTCCCGGTTGATGACCACCAGGACGTTGCGGTTGAACTCAGCCGTCACCCCGGCCGCGTCGTCGTAGGCGCGGTGCAGCCGGGCGGGATCCTTGACCAGGTCCGTGCCGAGCAGGAACGTGTCGCCCGGGGCCAGGGCGCCGGCTACCCGTCGCAGGAACGCGGCGCGGGCCGGGGGGTCCAGGTTGCCGATGGTGGAGCCCAGGAAGGCGAGCATCCGCCGGCGGCTGGCCGGGACGCCGGCCAGGTCCTGCTCGAAGTCGCCGACCACGGGCGCGACCCGCACGTCCGGGTACTCGGCGGACAGGGCCTTGGCGGCCTGCGCCAGCACCGTCGGATCGACGTCGAACGGGACGAACTCCCGCAGGGTTCCGGCGTCCGCGAGCGCGCGCAGCAGCAGGCGGGTCTTCGCTGACGTCCCGCTGCCCAGTTCGACCAGCGATTCGCACCCGGACAGGTCGGCGATATCCGCCGCGTGCCGCATCAGGATCGCGGTCTCGGCCCGGGTCAGGTAATACTCTGGCAGCCGGGTGATGTCATCGAACAGCTCGCTGCCCTGGGCATCGTAGAAGTACTTGGGCGGCAGGGTCTTGGGGACCGCGGTAAGTCCGGCGCGCACGTCGGCGCGCAGCGTGTCGAGGTAGGAACCGGGCCGGGACTGCAGATGAGACTGCGTCGCCATCGTCTTAGCTCTCCAGACTGGTCATGGTTACCGTGCCACCTGTCACGTCGACGAGGTGGTGGTCGGGCACGTCGGTCCAGCGCGGATCATCGTCGAAGGGCTCGCTCGCGAGCATGACGCCATCGTCGGCGCGCAACACGCTGAGCGTGTCGTTCCACCGGGTGGCCAGCATGCGGCGGCCGTCGGTGAGCAGCAGGTTCAGCCGCGCCGCCGGGTCCCGCCCGGCCACGTCGACGATGAACTCGCCCACCCGCTCCGGCCCGAGGTCGAACAGGTGCGCGGCCAGCAGGGCCGAGTCGCAGACGGACTCTGCCGCGGGGTGCGGTCCGAGCACGGACCGGTCGACCCGGCCGTTATGCGACAGGAGCCAGCGTCCGTCGCTGAACGGGGCGGTCGCGCTCTCGTCGATCGGCATGCCCTCGGTGGCCGAGCGCACCGCGGCTAGTACGCAGGTCGAGGAGAGCGTCGGCGCGACCGAGGCGAAGGACGCATCTCCCCACAACGGCCGGCTCGACCGCCAGCGGGCGGGCCCGGGCCGCGAGCCCGGATAGAAGCCGACGCCCCACCCGTCGGCGTTCAGCAGCCCGTGCCGCTGCCGGCGCGGGCGGTAGGACTGCACGAGCAGGCCGTGCTCCGGCTCGAGCACAAGCTCGCCCAGCGATCGCGGTGAGCCCAGCCAGCCGAGGTGTCGGCACACCTTCAGTTGTCCCAGGCCAGCCGGAGGCCCGTGAAGATCTGCCGCCGGATCGGGTGATCCCAGTTCCGGAAGGACGGCCGGATCGTGGACGTCGCCACCGCCCATGAGCCGCCGCGCAGCACCTTGTAGTCCCCGCCGAAGAATGGCTCGCTGTACTGGCGGTAGATCATCGGGACGAATCCGGGCCACGGCTGGAAGTCCGACGACGTCCACTCCCAGACATCGCCGATCATCTGCTCGGCGCCATAGGCCGACGCGCCCCGGGAGTAGGCGCCGATCGGCGCCGGGCGCAGCGCTGTCCCGCCCAGGTTGGCCAGCTCCGCGGTGGGTGCCAGGGAGCCCCAGGGCCACGGCCGCCGGACCCGCCGGGCGGGGTCCCAGGCGCAGGCCTTCTCCCATTCGATCTCGGTCGGCAGCCGTGCGCCGGCCCACGCCGCGAACGCCTCCGCCTCGAAGTAGCAGACGTGCTGGACCGGCTCGTCGGGCGGCACGTCCTCCTCGACGCCGAAACGGACCCGGGTACCGTCGGCCGTCCAGAACTTCGGGCGCTCCAGGTCGGCCCCCACCCGGTGCGACCAGCCGCGCGGCGACCACCAGCGGGGGTAGTGGTATCCGCCGTCGGCGATGAACTGCTGCCACTGCTGGTTGCTCACCGGGGCCCGCCCGATCCAGAAGGGGCCGACGTCGACGGTGTGCGCCGGGCGCTCGTTGTCGAGAGAGAACGGCTCGTCCGCTGCGTCGACGCCGAGCATGAACTCGCCGCCCGGCACGAAGACCCGCTCGCTGTGCAGCCGGCGCCCGGTCGGCAGGCGCTGCCCGATGAGGACGGGCGGTCCCTGCCGCAGTTGCAGCGTCGCGTACATCGTCTCGTCGTGCTGCTGCTCGTGCTGCACCACCATGCCCGCGGTGAACAGGTCGCCGGCGGGGACCCGCTCGAGTGCGTCGAGTACGCGGCCGCGCACCTCTTGGCAGAAAACCCGCGCCTCGACCGGGGGCAGCAAGGGCAGCGACGGGCGATCGGCGCGCGCGTGCTTGAACGCGTCGTAGAGCGAGTCGACCTCCGGCGCCAGCATTCCGGGCCGGGTCAGGTCGCCGCCGCGCAGCAGCCAGAGTTCCTCCTGCTGGCCGATGTGCGCGAGGTCCCACACCAGCGGGCTCATCAGCGGATCGTGCTGGGCCACCAGCGTGGGCTCGTCCAGGTCGGTGAGCCGCAGGGTGCGGGTGCGGGTGCGGGCCAGGTCGGCGACGACATCCTCAAGCATGAGCCAGCTCCTCAAAGGCCGCCCGCGGCCCGATCTCGCCGATGCGCTGCGCTAGCAGGTCACCCGGACAGCGGCCCGACTCGACCAGGTCGGCCAGGTCGGCAACGGCGAACGCGAGCTCGCAGGGCACCCGCTCGGCGGCGATCCGCAGGCAGCGGCGGGCGGAGTCGGCCAGCACGGCATTGGCCAGCCCTTCCCGGGCCGCCTCCGTCCAGAGCAGGGCAGCCTGCTGCGTGGCCTCCGCCGCGCTGTCGGCGGCGACCGGATCGTCCATCAGGGTCGTGGCGACCGCGGCGATGGCCGGCCACCATCGCGGTGGCGTCATGTCGAGGTAGCGCAGCTCGAGGTAGCCGCGCAGCCGGACGGGCGGGAAGAGCGTCGTCAGGTGGTTATCCAGGTCGGCCGCGGTCGGCGGCCGGCTGCCCAGCTGGACCGTGCCGCTAGCCCAGCGCTCGAAGGGGACGCAGCCGCGGATGGCTATCGCGTCGTCCTCGCGGGTCCGGACGAAGGTCACCGGAGCGCGCAGGGCATAACGGGCCCAGGCCGACGCCGGGTCGAGCTCGGAACCGGAGGCCGGGCCGGATGCGAAGGCGCCGGGCACGGGTCCGCACGCGCGCGGATCGAGTCCGTGCCAGGCGCGCTGCCGCGCGGACTTCCATCCGGTGTCGCGCCCGTGCAGCCAAGGCGAGCTCGCCGAGATCGCGACGAGCGTCGGACCCAGCCAGTGCGCGCGGGCAACGCGCTCGGCCCAGCCGCACGCGGGCCCCGCCTGCAGGTTGACTTGCATGGCCGCGGTGGAGTTCATCATCACCGCGCCCGCCTCAGCCCGGCCAGTGGCGGCGAAGTGCTGTTCCATGGCGCGGTACCGGGGACGCGGGTTGACCCGCCGGGACGGCCGGAGCGGGTCGGTGCCCGCGTGCGCGAGCCCGAGCCGCAGCTCCGCGAGCGCCAGCCGGACCCGCTGGGCGTCCAGCCGCAGCCTGGTCACGGTGGCGTAGATGTCTGGTCCCGGCGGCCCGGACAGCTCGAACTGCGCGCCCGGCTCCAAGGTGACCGCGCTGCGTCCGGCCGCGGCGGCCACCATGCCCGGTAGCTGGCCGACCAGCTCGCTGGCGACAGGATCGGTCACCGAGTCCAGGTCCACCAGGTGGGTCTCGATCTCCAGTCCTACCGGGCCGATCACGGAGCTGGCCAGAGCCGCGCGGTGGGCTCGGGCGTAGGCGGCGTCGAGGGTCAGCGGCTCAGCCGGATCGAAGGGATCGGGGTCGCGCTCATTCGCGCCGTGGCTGGGGGCGCCGTGGCTGGGGGCGCCGTGGTCAAGTGCGCCGTTATCGAGTGCGCCGTTATCGAGTGTCCCGTGGTTAAGTGCTCCGTGGTTAAGTGCTCCGTGGTTAAGTGCGCTGTGCGGGACGGTCATGATGGCCCCTCCAGGTCCGGGCCGGCGGACTGCCGATGTCCGCCGCGGGTCGGTGCGGGGCGACCGGGCTGCAGTCGTCCTCTTTGGCACTGTTATGTCATACGGGTATGACAGTCGGCCGGTTGCCAGCCCAGCGCCGCGGCGAGCGCGCCGCGGACCTGCCGGGATTCAGCGCGGTTGCTAGGTCGGCCGTAACTACGGGAGACGAGCCTCTCTGTTGGTCGGGCTGGCAATGCCTTAGTTTACCGGCCGCCTGGTAACCGGCCCGGGCGCCCGGTACTGGCGTGGAACACATGAGGCCGGGTGACCGCGGGCCGGGGCATTACGGGGCACGGATGGCTTCCAGGGCACGGAGCGCGGTGGCCACAACCTGGTCCGGCGGGGTGCCAGCGGGATTCCAGTAGCGCAGTTCCGCGTAGCCGTCTTCATCGATGATCAGCTCAGCCTCGCGCCTCCCGGACGGACTCCGGACGGCGGTGATGTCGAGGCCGGCGCGGGCGTCTGTGAGGTGGGTGGTCAGGCCGTGCGCGGCCAGGTCGCTGGCGATGTCGCGCATTTCCTCGGCGTTGTACTGGCAGATCGGGCGAGGGACGCGCGGGCCGGCTGCGGCCTGGGCGGGGTTGGTCATGGCTGGTGCTCCTTCCGGAATGGCGAGATACTCGCAACCCTCCGTTATCGGGAGTAACTTCGGAAGACCAGAGGGCTGGCTGTAGCAGCCGGGCGTGACCGCGTGTAACCGGCGGGCAGGCCCGTGCGGAGAGGGCCGGGATTGTGAAGGTGCGTCACGATGGCCAGTCGGGCCTGGCCCTGTTCGCCGCCGAGCTGCGCGCGTTCCGGCAGAAGGCCGGACTGTCGCAGGAAGAGTTAGGCGCGCAGCTCAACTTCTCGCCGTCACTGATCGCGATGGTCGAGGGCCTGCGCCGCGCGCCGACGCTCCAGTTCGCCCAGCGATGCGACGAGGCGCTAGGAACACCGGGCACGTTCGGCCGGCTCCAGCAGTTCGCGCGCAAGGAGGCGCTGCCGGCCTGGTTCCAGCCGTATGCCGACATCGAGACAGCCGCCACGCAGCTCCGGTCCTGGCAGCCAGCGTTCGTGGACGGCCTGCTGCAGACCGAGGACTACGCCCGCGCGGTCCTGTCCGGCCGGCCGAACACCTCCCACGACGACATAGAGGAACTTGTCACCGCGCGGATGGCCAGGCAAGTCATCCTTGAGCGGTCCGAGCCGCCGGTGCTGTGGGCAGTGATCGACGAGGGCGCGCTGCACCGGCTGGTCGGCAGCGAGAAGGTCATGCGCGACCAACTCTTCCACCTCGCCGAGATGTCGCTGCGGCCGAACATCACCGTCGAGGTAGTGCCCTACAGCGCAGGCGGACATTACGCGCTGCTCGGCGCGTTCAACATCGTCGAGTCAGGCGACGCCGCCCGCGCCGGCTACCTCGAAACCGTCAACGAGGGGTACATCGTGGAGACCCCCTCGATCATCGCAGCGATGATGCTGGCCTTTGATACCGTCCGCTCGGAGACGCTATCCCGGGGCGCCTCGCTGGACTTCATCAGGAATCGAGCTGAGACAGCATGGACCTGACCCGCGCTATCTGGCGGAAGAGCAGCTACAGCGGCGGCAATGGCGGTAGCTGCGTCGAGATCGCCGCCAACCTGCCCGGCATCATCGCCGTCCGCGACTCCAAGGACCCTGACGGCGGCACCCTGGTATTCACGCCCGAAGAGTGGCGCGCCTTCATCGGCGGGGCCAGGGACGGCGAGTTCGACCGGTAGCACCGTGCAGCGAAACCCCGCCCTCGCGTTCCAGGTGCCGGGACGGCGATTCTTTAGCCACCTACGTCGCGGCGGGACCCTGCGGCCGTCACGGCGGGCTGCCGGAGGCAGCTTCGCCATATGGTTAATTAACTGTCAGGCTAACTACGGGAGGCTCGGAGGGCTCGTGCGGCTCGGCCGTCGCCCGCCCGCCGCGCGCCCGCCCGCCCCGCAGTTCGTCGACGCGCACCAGTGCGACCCCCGCGAGGATGAACGCGCCGCCCAGGAACTGCACAGTGGATGGCAACTGGCCGAGCAGCAGCCACGCGAACAGGACCGCGAACAGCACCTCGGCCATCCCGACGAACGAGGCCAGCTTCGCCCCGAGCCGACGGGCGGCACCGATGCCGGCGACGTAGGCGATCACCGCCGCCACCAGCGACAGCCCGAGCACCGGCACTAGCCAGCTGACCTGGTGATTCAGGAAGCTGACGTCGCGGGTGGTGGCGGTCATGGGCAGCACCCCGGTCGAGCCCAGCGCGCCGAGGGCGGCCGCGCCGGTGCACATCCCGGCCCAGGCCATGGCGATCGGCGGCAGCGGCTCCGCGCCGACGGCCGCCGAGAGCAGGAAGTAGATCGCCAGGCCCACGGCGGCCAGCAGCCCCCACATCACCCCGATCGGGCTGAGCCGGGCCGATCCGGCCAGGTTGAGCACCATCGCCAGCCCGGCGATCGCCGTGGCCGCGCCGGCGATGGTGAGCTGCCGGGGGCGCTGGCCGTGCCGCAGCCACAGCCAGCCGACCACCAGCACCGCGCCCAGGTACTCCAGCAGCAGCGCGACGCCGACCGGCATCCGCTCGATGGCGTTGAAGTAGAACAGCTGGCAGCCCGCGACCGCGACCAGGCCGTAGGCGGCCACCTGCGGCGCGGCCCGGCGCAGCAGCACCCAGCGACCGCGCAGTTGCAGCAGGGCGGGGATGGTGAGCAGCAGCGCCGACACGGCGACCCGGGTGACCACGGCGGCGGCCGGGCTCCAGCCGGCCTCGATCAGCGACGAGGCGAACGTGCCCGACGTCCCGAAGGTCGCGGCCGACACCATGGCGAGGGTGAGGCCGGTACCGCCCGGGCCTGATCGGGCGGCGGCACGAGTCCGGGCGACGGTCACTGCGGCACTCCTGTAAGTGGTAAAAAGTAATTGGCAAAACTGCGGAACGCTAGTGACGCTAGCCGTCGGCGGCGAAAGGAGTCAAGTTGCTTTTTGCCCATGACACCGAGGTGGCCCTGATCGCCGCGGCGGCCCTGGTGAACACCAGTCGCGGCGGCGGGGAACTGCTGCCCGACGTGGCTGCCCTTGACAACTTCGTGGCGGCCTGGCGGTGGACGGGGGGCCGCACCCACGACCGGGCCGAGCTTGACGCGGTCCGGCGGCTGCGGCCGCGGCTGGAGCGGCTGTGGGAGATGCCCGCCGACGCCGCCGCCGACCTGGTCAACACCCTGCTGCGGGAGGCCGGGGCGCTGCCGCAGCTGGTCAAGCACGACGGCTGGGACTATCACCTGCACGCCATGCGCCCGGACGCGCCGCTCGCCGACCGGATGGCGGTCGAGGCGGCGATGGCGTTCACGGACGTCATCCGCACTCAGCAGCTAGACCGGCTCCGGCTGTGTGCCGCCGCCGATTGCGGTAACGTCCACGTCGACCTGTCCAAGAACCGGTCGCGCCGGTTCTGCGGCACCTCGTGCGCGAACCGCACCAACGTCGCCGCCTATCGGGCGCGGCAGGCCGCCCGTCCCGCGTAGCTTCGGGCCGTGCCACGGGGCGCCGACCTGCCTGCTTTGCGCCTTCCTGTCCTGGGGGCCGCTGTCGGCGTCGCGTTCGATCCCCGCGCGGCGTCCTCGTCGAACCGGTAGGCGGGGGAGGCGACTCCGTGCCCGAGCATGAGCGAGAGCTGGATGTCGCCCTCGCCGGAGCGGACCTGACCGGTCCGGCCAAGCTGGAGACGATCGGCCTGTTCTCCGGCGTCGTGCGACTGTTCGCGCAGACAGAGATCAGCCAGCGGCGAGCGGGGCAGGACACCACCCAGTGGCAAGGCTCGCTGGCCGGCTACCTCCTGCAGATAGCAGCCGGCCTGCCCCCGCCCACCTCCTCGCATCAGGCGGGCGTGCAGGACAGGCCGGACAGCGCGGAATTACTCCCGGTCACCACCATGCCCCACGTCGTCGAGCCGCCTACGCCGATGGCCCCGTTATAGGGCTCATTGCTCGCGGTCACCGCCGTGCCGGACTTAGCGATGGCCGCATTCCAGGAGTTCGTGATGCTCTCCGCTGAGTCGGCGAACGAGAAGCCGGCCGCCCACCCGGTGATGGGGGCATTCCCGGAGTCGGTCACGGTGAACTGGACCTGATACCCGCCCGCCCACGAGTTGACAACCGACGAGGTCAGGGTGCAGCCGCCGGCCGGCGGCGTGCTCCCCGTCGGGCTAGCCGACGGGCTGGCCGAGACGCTGGCCGACGGGCTGGCCGAGACGCTGGCCGACGGGCTCGGCGAAGGCGAGGAGCCGCCGCCGCTGGAGGTGTAGCTGATCGGCGTGTACGCCGGCCCGCACCCGTTCGTGCAGCCGGCGGGCAGGCTGAAGCTGTAGATCTCGCCGTTGTTGACCAGGCTGCC
>DATKRH010000204.1:0-4233 GCA_035532295.1 Streptosporangiaceae bacterium | reverse complement strand
GGCCTCGATCGCCCGGGCTGGCGTCCTGGGACATCAGTAAGTCCGCGCCGCCGGGGCGAGCGGGCCGTCAGGCGGGCAGGTCCAGGTGCTGGAGGGCGCTGGCGGCCATCTCGGGGGTGACCGCGGTGCCGGACCACGCTGCCCCGCACAGGGCCCGCAGTCCGTCCAGGGGATCGCCGGAGCCGGACAGCCCGAGCTGGCCGGCCGCGGAGTCCAGCCGCGCGGTCCAGCCGCCACACTGGAAGCCGCCGCGCTGGAAGCCGCCGTCGCCCGGCGTCACCGCCGGATGGCCGGTCAGCAGGCCGTCCAGGTCACGGGCCAGGTAAGTCGGCCGCAGCCCCGGCGGGGCGAGCACCGCGTCGGCCGGCTGACTGACCCCCGTCAGCACCAGCAGGCTGTCGGCCTGGCCGCGCACCGCGCCCTCGATGTCGGTGTCCAGCCGGTCACCCACGACCAGCGGCCGGGTGGCGCCGGTTCGCTGCACGGCCTCGGCGTGCAGCGGCGGCTCGGGCTTGCCCGCCACCACCGGATGCTGGCCCGTCGCGGTCACGAGCACCTGGATGAGCGAGCCGTTGCCCGGCTGCGGGCCACGCGGTGACGGCAAGGTCACGTCGGCGTTCGACGCGACGAACCAGGCGCCGGCCCTGATCGCCATGGCGGCCTCCGCCAGGAGCCCGTAACTAAGGTCCGGCGCGTAGCCCTGCACGACGGCCCGCGGATGCTCCGCGGCGGTGGAGACCGGCCGCAGGCCCCGCTCACGCAGCGCGATGCGCAGCCCGATGCCGCCGACCACCAGGACCGGCGCCCCGGCCGGCAGCCGCGCCGCCAGCAGCCGCGCCGCTGCCTGCGCGGACGTGACGACGTCGTGCGCGGTGGCCTGCACGCCCAGGCTGGTGAGCTGCGCGGCGATGGCCGACGGTGAGCGCGAGGCGTTATTGGTCACGAAAGCCAGCCGCATGCCCATGTGCGTGGCCTTGGCCAGGGCATCCGCCGCTCCCGGTATCGCCGTGCCGCCCAGGTAGACCACGCCGTCAAGATCGAGCAGCGCGGTGTCGTAGGCCGTAGCGAGCGGGTCCGCGCTGCCGCGGGGCAGTCCGGGCGCTCCCTCAGCGGCGCCGGCGGGATGCTGCCCGGGCGCGGCCATCTCGTTTCTGGTCAATCGGCACTTTCCTCCCTGAGCCGGTTCCGCGCGCTCAGTGTCGCACGGACGCTGCGCAGGGCATCGATGTAGTGCCGCAGGTTCGGCCGCATCGCGGCGGCCAGCGCCAGGTGCTCGGCGGCCGCGCCCGGATCGCCCGTGCGGGCCAGCGCGAGTCCCAGACCGAACTGAGCGTAATCATCGGCCGGGCTGGCCTCGACGATCCGGCGGAAGCTCCCCGCCGCGGCCGCGTACCAGCCGGCGTCGAACTGGGCCCGCGCCAGCGCCTCCAGGACGCTCCTGGAGTGCGGCTCGGCGGCGGCCGCCCGCTCGAGGAGCTGCGCCGCGGCCGCCGCGCTGCCCCGTTCCAGCAGTTGCAGGCCCCGCCGGTAGAGCACGTAGGTGTCGCTGTCACCGGCTTCGTCGCTCTCAGGGTCATGTGCCGCCGCGATATCCCGCGCCCGGCGGGAATCGTGGCCGCCATCTGATCCTTCAGACATACGTGCAGATCCTTCCGTCCGGCCACGACCAGCCCGCGCGAGGCGCCTTCGGCCTCGAGCTGGCCCCATTTCGTGGCGTCCGTTACGCCGAGGACCGGGTAAGCGGGCTCGCCGAGGTCACCTCTCCACCGTACGACGTGATCGCCAGCGAGAACGAGGACCAGTTGCTGGCATCCGATCCGCACAACGTGGTCAGGATCATCCGGCCGCACCATCCGGCGGGCCTGCCGGGGACCTCGTGGGACGATGCCGCGGCCGATCTGCGGCAGTGGCTGGACCAGGCGATCCTGGTCCCCGACGCCAGGCCCGCGCTCTATGTCTACGAGCAGCTCACGGCCGGGCCGGACGGCAGGCCGGGGCGGCTGCAGCGCGGCGTGATCGGAGCCGTCCGGCTGGTCCCGCCCGCCGCCGGGGTCATCCGGCCGCATGAGGCCGTGGCGCCCGGGCCAGTCGCCGGGCGGCTGGCGCTGATGGAGGCGACGCAGGCGAACCTGGAGCCGATCTTCCTGCTCTACGACGGAGCCGCGCGCGGCGTCACGGAGCACAGCGTCACGGAGCACGGGGCCCTGGAGCACGGGGCGACCACGCGGATCGTGACGCAGGCCGCCACCGTTCGGCCGCCGCTGGCGCAGGCGCGTACCCCGGACGGCATCCGGCACCGGCTCTGGGCCATCACCGACCCCGCCGAGCTAGCCGAGATCGCCGCGGACCTAGAGCCGCGTACCGCGCTGATCGCCGATGGCCATCACCGGTACGCCGCCTACCTCGAACTGCAGGAACGCCGGCACGCGGCCGGCGCTGGCGGCGGCCCCTGGGATTATGGGCTTGCCCTGCTCATCGACTCGGCCGCCTACCCGCCGCAGGTCGGGGCGATCCACCGGGTCATCCCCGGCCTGGCCACCGACCGGGCCGCGGCGCTGGCGGCCACGGCGTTCCGGGTCAGTGAGCTCCCGGGCGGCACCGCGGACCCGGCGGCGGCACTGCAGATGCTGGACGCCGCCGGCCATGACGTCGCCTTCCTGCTCGCGGGCGAGCGCCGCGCGTACCTGCTCACCGACCCCGACCCCGAACAGGTCCGGGCCGCCATGCCGGCCGAGCCACCTGAGCCATGGCGCAGGCTGCCGGCTGCCGTCCTGCAAGAGCTGCTGATGGGCCGGATCTGGGCGACCGGCGACGACGAGGCGACCATCCGCGCTGTCCACGACCCCCTGGCCGCGATCCGGGCGGCCGATGAGGCGCCCGGGACGACGGCGGTGCTGTGCACCCCGATGTCGGCGGCGGACGTCTACGAAGTGGCCGCGCAGAAACGGATAGTTCCCCGGAAGTCGACGTCCTTCGGACCCAAGCCGCGTACGGGGCTGGTGTTTCGGATGTTCGCCCAGAGCTGAATCTATTGTCGTGTGGCTAGCAGGGCGAGAACCAGCCTGCCGACGGCCTGGCCCGGGCGGCGGGCGCCCGTGTCACCGCCAGCCCGCCCGGCCTGGCAACATGTCCTCATGGACGACGCTGAGCCAGCATTCGCGGTTGCCGATATCATCACCGACCTGGGCAACGAGGTGTTCCAGATCGATACGCGGATGGCCGGTTACGACGGCATCACCGCCGGATACCTGATCCGCAGCGACCGGCCCTGCCTCGTGGAGACCGGCACGGCTCCGTCGGCGCCAGTGGTGCGCGACGCGCTGGCGGCCCTCGGCGTCGGGCCAGCGGACCTCGCCACCGTCGTGGTTACGCATATTCATCTCGACCACGCGGGCGGCACCGGGGACATCGCGAAGATGTTCCCGGCGGCAGAGGTGGTCGTGCATGAGCGGGGAGCCCGCCATCTCGCCGACCCGTCGCGGCTGATGGCCAGCGCCCTGATGGTCTATGGCGACGAGCTAGACGGCCTGTTCGGCGCCCTGGCGCCCACCCCGGCAGGCCGCATCCGGGCCGTGGAGAACACGGGCGTGGTCGACCTGGGTGGAGGCCGGCGGCTGGACAGCCACTACTCCCCGGGCCACGCCAAGCATCACGTCGGCCTGGTCGACTCGGTCACCGGTGACCTGTACGTGGGCGACGCCGCGGGCATCTACATCCAGGAAACCGGGGACATGCGGCCGGCCACGCCGCCCCCAGACTTCGACCTGGGCGTCGCACTCCAATCCCTGCGCACGTTCGCGGCTTTGCGGCCCACCCGGCTACTGTTCAGCCATTTCGGACCCGTAACGGCCGTCGGGGAGACCCTGGAACGGTCAGCGGCCGAGCTCAACCTCTGGGTCGCCGAGACCAGGCGGGCGCGCAGCGCCGGGATGGACCTTGACCATGCCGCCGCGATGGTCGCCGAGCGCACGCGGCAGCGGTACGCGGCGCTGAGCCCGGACGCCGATCCGCGGATCGCAGCCAAGTTCGACCGGATCAGCGGCGCGGCCGCCAACGTGGCCGGCATCATGCACTGGCTGGACAAGAACGACGGGTAAACATTCAGGCCCCTGGGCTTGGTGTTGCGGTGGGTGATCGTTGGTTACGTTTTGGCGGCGTGCGTGGTGTTGCCGTGGTGGCTGAGCGTGGTTTCGGGGATGATTCCGGGCTGTGACTGATGTGCCGCCGCCGGGG
>DATKRH010000203.1:0-24402 GCA_035532295.1 Streptosporangiaceae bacterium | reverse complement strand
CCGCCTGGACGCGGTCTCGCAGGCCGAGCTTGAACAGCACCGAGCTGACGTGCGACTTCACCGTCTGATCCGCCAGGCAGAGCCGCCGGGCGATCTCCCCGTTGGCCAGCCCGGCGGCCACCAGCAGCAGCACCTCTCGCTTGCGCGGGGTCAGGCTGGACATCTTAGGTGGCGGCATGAGCCTGGCCCTGGCCGCGAACTCGGCGATCAGCCGGCTGGTGACCACGGGCGCGAGCAGGGCATCGCCCCCGCCGACGATGCGCACCGCGCTCAGGATCTCCTCCGGCGTGGCGTCCTTGAGCAGGAAGCCGCTGGCCCGGACGGCGATCATCGAGACGTGGTGAGCGACGACGTCGTGCAGCTCCCGGGCGATCGATGCCCGCCCCCGGGCCAGCACGTCCCGCTCGCTCAGGTACCTGAGCTGCTGGGCCGCGGCCGCCTGGTCCAGCGCCGACTGCCGCCTGGACCGCAGCATCTCGCCAGCGCCCCAGGCCGCGATCACCGCCAGCGCCTCGGCGAACGTCGCATCCCACGGCGTCGCGCTCGGCATGGCCGGCACAGCGGCCAGCAGCACGACCACCTCGGTCAGCACGAACGTGCGGATCGCCGCCTTCCGGCTCAGCATCACCGGACAGGCCGCCACCGCGATCAGCCAGCCCGCGACCGCCGGTGGCGGCCAGGCCAGCCGGCCCGCCAGCAGGAAGATCGCGCTGGCGCCCAGCACGATCCCGATCACGGCGGCCGGGAAGCGCCGGATCACCGCGATCGGCACCGTCGCCAGCAGCGCGAGCAGCATCGCGGCCGCGGGGGTCAGCGCGGGCCTGGACGTCGTGGCGCTCAGCGCGGCGGTAACCGCCAGGACCATGGCGACGACGATCGGGCCGGTGGGCCGCCGGTAGTCTTCGGCGAGCGCCCGCAGGGCCCGCTCCACGAGCGAACCCTGCCAGGACGTCCGGGAGGCCGCGGTGGCGGCCTGTCCGGACAGTCGCGGCGAAGCGGAGAACATCATCCCTCCAGCATGCACTCCCGGCACGGTGGCTGCCCCGCACCAGCGGTGGAGCAGACCCCCTACCGCAGTACCAGCCGCGCGGTTCCGGTGCGCGGTGTCGGGCACTAGCCGTAGAACAGGCGATCCATCACGCTCCGGGCGTGGCGCGACGCCCGCCGCCAGTCCTCGGCGAGCTGCTGGGAGCCGTCCGGCGGGTAGCCGAGCAGCCGCGCGACGATCGCGAGCTCGGCCGTGGCGGTCGGCAGCGCATCCGATCCCCGGCCCCGCATCAGCATGACCCCGTCCCGGATGCGCGCGGCCAGCTGCCAGGCAGCCGTCAGCGCGGCCAGATCCGGGGCCGTCACCAGGCCGGCACTGCTGGCCGCCTGCAGTGCCGTCAGCGTTCCCGTCGTCCGGAGCGACGGCACGGCGTGCGCGTGGCGCAGCTGAATCAGCTGTGCCACCCACTCCACGTCCGACAGCCCCCCCGGGCCGAGCTTGAGATTCAGCGCGCGGTCCATGCCCCGTGGCATGCGCTCGGCTTCTACCCGGGCCTTGATCCGCCTGATTTCCCTAACGGAATCATCGGGAATCCCGCCGTCCGGATACCTGATCTCGTCCGCCATCGCGATGAAGGCATCGCCCACGCCGCGGTCCCCCGCTACGAACCCGGCCCGCAGCAGCGCCTGGGCCTCCCAGGGCAACGACCAGCGGCGGTAGTAGGCGCGGTAGGAGGCCAGAGTGCGAACCAGCGGCCCCTGGCGCCCCTCCGGCCGCAGGCCGGCGTCGATCTGCAGCGCCGGGTCCGGACGCGGCGTGGCCAGCAGCGCGCGCAGGTTCTCCGCGACCGCGTGAGCCGCCCGGGACGCCGCCTCCTCCGATGCGCCCGGCACGGGATCGTGGACGAACATCACGTCGGCGTCGCTGGCGAAGCCCATCTCGCGGCCGCCGAACCGGCCCATCGCGATCACCGCCAGCCGGGTCGGCAGCGGCCCGCTCGCCTGCTCGGCCTCCCTGACCGCCGCATCGAGCGCCGCCGCCACGGTCACCGCCGCGACCGTCGTCAGCGCTTCGCCGCGGCCCTGGACGCTGGTCAGGCCGAGCACGTAAGCCATGGCGGTTCGCAGCAGCTCGCGGCGGCGGATCGCCAGCACGGCACCGGCCGCGTCCGCCGCGCTGTCATGGCGGTGCACCGCCGCCAGCGCCTCCGCCAGCAGCGCGTCGGCCGGACGCGAGGCCAGCTCGTCGATGTCGGCGAGCATCCCGACCGCCTCGGGCGCGCGCAGCAGCAGCCCGGTGGCGTAGCGGCTGGAGGCCAGCACCTGCGCCATCCGGCGCGCTGTCAGCGTGTTGTCACGCAGCAGCCGCAGGTACCACGGGGAATTCCCGAGCGCCTCGCTGACCTGGCGGAACGCCAGCAGCCCGGCGTCGGGCTGCGGCGCGTCCGCGAACCAGCCCAGCAGCACGGGCAGCAGCGTCCGCTGGATGGCCGCCTTCCGGGACACGCCCGCGGACAGCGACTCGATGTGCCGGAGCGCCCCGGCCGGATCGGCGTACCCGAGGGCCTCCAGCCGCTGCGCCGCGGCGGCCGGGGTCAGCCGGGCAGCCTCGCCGGGCAGCCGGGCCACCGCGTCCAGCAGCGGCCGGTAGAACAGCTTCTCGTGCAGCTGCCGGGCCTGGCTCGCGTGCTGGCGCCACTGGGCGATCAGCTCATCGGCCGGGTCACCGGGCGCGCCGCCCCGGGCGGCGCCCTGCATCAGCCGCAGGGCCCGGCCCACCTGGCGCAGCACGGCCCGGTCCTCGGGGAGGGTGTGCGTCCGGCGGAGCCGCCGCAGCTGCAGCAGGTGCTCCACGCAGCGCAGGAACTGGTAGGCAGCCGCCAGGCTGGCCGCGTCGCCGCGCCCCACGTAACCCCCGGCCGCCAGGGCGCCCAGGGCGTCCAGGGTGCCAGGCACGCGCAGCGATTCGTCGGTCCTGCCGTGCACCAGCTGCAGGAGCTGAACGGCGAACTCAATGTCGCGCAGGCCGCCCGGCCCGAGCTTCAGCTCCCGCCCGGCCTGGGCGGCGGGCAGGCTGCCCAGGACCCGGCGGCGCATCGCCTGCACGTCGGAGACGAAGTCCGTCCGCTGCGCCGCCGCCCAGACCATCGGGCCAACCGCGGCCAGGTAGTCCGCGCCCAGCCCAGGATCTCCGGCCGCCAGCCTGGCCTTGAGCAGCGCCTGGAACTCCCAGGTCTTGGCCCAGCGCTCGTAGTAGGCCCGGTGGCTCGCGACCGTCCGGACCAGCGGCCCGATCCGGCCCTCGGGGCGCAGGTTCGGGTCGACGGGGAAGAGCGCGCCCTCGGCCGTACTCTGCGAGCAGACCTGGATCACGCCGCTGGCCAGCGCCGTCGCCGTCCGCAGCGCCGCCTCCTCGGACGCCCGCCCGCCGGGCCCGGCGGGCCCTGCGACGAAGATCACGTCGACGTCGCTGGCGTAGTTCAGTTCCCGGCCGCCGCCCTTGCCCATCGCGATGACCGCCAGGCGGCAGGGGGCGGCCTCCGGCGGCAGGCCGGCCCGGGCGATGGCCAGCGCGGCGGCCAGCGCCGCCGTCGCCAGGTCGGCGAGCTCGGCCATGACGCTCTCGAGCGAGTCGGCGCCCGTGAGGTCCCGCGCCGCCAGGTGCAGCAGGCGGCGCCGGTAGGCCAGCCGCAGCTCCGTCGCGGGATCGCGGCCGTCGATGCGCGCCCGGTCCGCTACCGGCTCGGCGGCACCCGGCACGCCGGCCCCGCCTGGCACGGGACCGTCGAGCGCGCCGACCGCAGTCAGCAGCGCGGCGTGCAACTCCCCCGCCGACGGCCGGGCGAGTGCGCCCGGCCCCGCCAGCACCCGCCAGTCAGCCGGATGGCGGGCCACGTGGTCGCCGAGAGCGGCGCTGACGCCTAGCACGGTGATCAGCCGGTCGCGCAGGCCCGCGTCCGCCCGCAGCACCACGCGCAGCTCCGCGTCCGGCGCCATCCTGGCCAGGGTGCTCAGGGCGAGGTCCGGGTCCGCGGCCCCGGCGATCGCCTCCACCAGCGCCGCGTCCGCGCCCTCGATGTCCAGGCCAAGATCACCGGTCAGCAGGCGGCGGGCACTCGCCGTATCGGCGAAGCCCAGCGTGGCCAGCTGCCCGGTCAGCGTCCCGCGCGACATGCTCACCCCTGCACGTTAGCGACCTAAGGCGGCGGCCAAAATACCCTGGACCTCCCGGGCCGGCTAGGCCAGGCTCCTGGAATGTCCTTGCGAGTGCAGTGCGTGTGCGTCGACACGACCGACCCGGACCGGATTGCTCGCTTCTGGGCGGCGGCTTCCCCAGCCCCACCACCCGCGTACTTCCTCGGGCGAATAGCTGCCGGTGGCACTGCGATGCCAGGACTTCATGGCAGACAGCACCAGGGCTTCGGCGCTGTGGTCGCGTGCGATCTGCTCCAGCGTCCGCGCGATCCTGGCCGCGCCGAACCGGTCCAGCCGCTCCGGGCAGCCGACGTCGAACTCCTCATCGGTGGGCCCCGCAACTCAGTCTCGGACGTGCTCACTGCCCGGCGCCGAGGACGGCGCGCATCCGGCCTGGGTCGGTCGTGCTGAACATGTGCGGGTGGGTGCCGAGCTGCCGGGCCGTGGCGACGTACAGGGTGCGCGACAGCTCGTCGGTCTCGGTGGTGATGTCCCACTCGGGATACTGGGAGGCGAGCTGCTGGCGGATGACCAGCGGCGGCTCGGCGGCGGCGGTGTCAGGGACGGTCACGGGTGAACCTCCGGGCTATGGGTGACTCGGCGCGTTTCTACGAACGCCGAAATGGTTTCTACAAAAGCTGCCCGAGCTGGGATACTCGGCGATAGAGAGCTGCTGCCGACGATGGCGGTGTGGGCACGCCAGCACGAACGGCAGCCAAACCGGCCGCGAGCTGTGAGGGTTGGTGGTGAACATGGCCGAAAGTGAGAGCAGCCGTGGTAGCTCGGCGGCGCAGCAAGTGTTCGCCGCGGAGCTGCGAATGGCCCGGATAGCGGGCGGCTTATCACAGGACCAACTGGGCGAGCGGGTCAACTTCAGCGGCTCGCAGGTCGGGATGGTCGAGGCTGCCCGCCGGGTTCCGAGCCTGGATTTTGCCCGCCGCTGCGATGAGGCGCTGGGGACCAGGGGCACGCTGGAACGGCTCCACGAACTGGTGCGGGCCACCGGGTTCGCCTCGTGGTTCCGGCCGTACGTCTCGATGGAAGCCGAGGCCACTGAGCTGCGCTCGTGGCAGTCCATCGTCGTAGACGGGCTGCTCCAGACGCCCGAGTACGCGCGGGCGCTGCTGTCCACGCGGATAGGCGCCTCGGATGACGAGATAGACCAGCGGGCAACGGCGCGGCTGGACCGGCAGGCAGTCCTCAGCCGCCCGAGCCCGCCGCTGCTGTGGGTCGTCATGGACGAGTGCGTATTGCGGCGCCCGGCGTCATCGCGGACTTCGCGAACGCGCCCAGCGTGGTCTACCTGGAGACTGCGCTCACGGGAATCATTGTCGAGCGCCAAGACCAGGTAACCGCCGTCAAGGTCTCTTACGAGGGACTGAAAGCCGAGGCGCTGCCACGGGCGGCATCGGCGGAAGTCATCAAGGAAGTAGGAAAGACATGGACCTGAGCAGCGCGCAGTGGAAAAAGTCGAGCTACAGCGGCAACAACGGTGGACAGTGCGTGGAGGTCGCCGCCAACCTGCCTGGCGTTGTCGCCGTCCGCGACTCGAAGGACCCCGAAGGCCCGGCACTCGTGCTGGACCCGGATGCGTTCGCGGCGTTCACCGCAGGCGTCAGGCGGGGCGAGTTCGACCTCTAGCGGTCCCGCAGGACCAGCTTGACCGCCCGTCCAGGCTCGGGCACTGAGCGTTTTGTGCGCCGGCCCCGCGCGAGCGCCGATCCGCCCTGACCCCCATCCTGCCGTGGCAGCGCTGGGATCATTTTCCCGCGGATTGGGAGTAATCTCGGCCCAGACGTCAGGCATATGGGCTGGAAGGAGGCGGCGGTGGCACGTCGCCGTTCACTAGTATCTTCGTTCGCGCAGATGCAGCGGGAAGACGCTCGGGCTAATGCGGCTCAGTTCCGTGCGGAGGCTGCCGCGCGGAAGGAAGCGGACCGGGCGCACGCGGCGTACTTGCGCGCGAAGGCCTCGACTGAGAAGGAACGCAAGCGGCTCTATGCCGAAAGCCGAGCCGCCGCTGTCGCCGCCATGAACGGCGAGCTGGAAGCCAAGCTCGCTGCGCTGCAGCAACTGCTGGCTGCCGCCCTGCGGACTGACTGCCGCATCCATTTCGCCACGCTCAAGAGGCCTCCAGCTATTGCGGAATGGCGGCATGGCCATCTGGAGCAGCCTGAGCCCCCGCCAGCTGCTGAAGCCTTCATGCCGTCCCCGCAGGCAGGCCTGTCGAAAATTTTCGGCGGCGCCAGGCGCCAGCAGGCCGTAGCCGCCGGGCAGGCGGCATTCGCCCAGGCAACGCACGAGCACCAGCAGCGAGAAGAGCGGCGACGCGCCGCCCTGGCCATCGCCAGAGCGGACTGGCACGCCGCAGTCGACGACGCCAAGGCGACAACGGAGAGGCAGCACGCCGAGATCGACGCCTTCGAGGCGGACTACCTGCGCGGGGACCTCGATGCGATTGTCTCCTACTGCTCGATGGTGCTGGAGGCGTCCCGCTATCCCGAGGAGTTCCCGCAGGCATTTCAGCTCGCATACGTCCCGGATTCCCGGCAGCTCGTCGTCGAGTACGAGCTCGCGACTGTGCAGGCTATTCCGCCGGTAAAGGCCTACCGGTATGTCAAGGCATCCGACACCATCTCTGAGACCGCGCGGCCGCAGGTACAGGTCAAGGCGCTCTATGCGGCAGCCGTGGCGCAGATTTCCGTCCGGACCGTGTACGAGCTGCTCAGCGCGGACGTGGGCGAGCACATCGACACGCTGGTATTCAACGGAGTCGTCGACACCACGGACCCGGGCAGCGGCCGTCGCGTCCGGCCGTGCCTGGTCACCCTGCGGACTACACGCGAGGTCTTCAGCGAGCTAGACCTGTCGCACGTGGAGCCCCTGGCCTGTCTGAAGCATCTGTCCGCCGGAGTGTCGAAGAGCCCGGCTGAACTCGCGCCGGTCCGGCCGGTCCTTGAGTTCAGCATGGTCGATCCCCGCTTCGTGGCTGAGAGCGACGCGCTGTCAGAACTCGACCAGCGTCCTAACCTCATGGATCTGACTCCTAACGAGTTCGAGGCGCTGATCCAGAATCTGTTTACCAGGATGGGGCTGGAGGCTCGCCAGACGCGCCCATCCAGGGACGGCGGCGTCGACTGCGTTGCCTGGGATCCACGGCCCATCTTCGGCGGCAAGGTCGTCATACAGGCCAAGCGGTATAAGAACACTGTCGGCGTGTCAGCGGTCCGAGACCTGTTCGGGACTCTGCAGAACGAGGGCGCGAGCAAGGGAATCCTCGTCACCACGTCCGGGTACGGCCAGGCTAGCTTCGAGTTTGCCCAGAACAAGCCGATCGAGCTTATCGACGGATCGAACCTGCTCTATCTGCTCGCCGAGCACGCCAGCGTCGAAGCAAAGATCGTTCCGCCCGAAAACTGGAAGGATCCCGCCGCCGACCTGCCTGAGCCGACGGCCTAGCTCAGGACCTGGCGGGATCAGAGCACCGGCAGGTAACGGTCGAGCTCGAACTGGGTGACCTGGCGACGGAACTCCTGCCACTCCTCGCGCTTGTTGCGCAGGAAGAAGTCGAAGACCTGCTCCCCCAGCGCCTCGGCCACCAACTCGCTGTCCTGCATCACGTCGATGGCCTCGGAAAGGTTCTGCGGCAGCGGCTCGATGCCGAGTGCCCGGCGCTCGGCCGAGGTCAGCGCCCAGACGTCGTCCTCGGCGCCGGGCGGCAGCTCGTAGTCCTCCTCGATGCCCTTCAGGCCGGCGCTGAGGATAACGGCGAAGGCCAGGTACGGGTTGCACGCCGGGTCGATGGAGCGGAACTCGATCCGGGTGGCGTTGCCCTTATGCGGCTTGTACATGGGCACCCGGATCAGCCCCGATCGGTTGTTATGCCCCCAGCAGATATAGGCGGGCGCCTCGCCGCCCGCCCCGGCGATCCGCTCCGTCCCGCCCCACAGCCGCTTGTAGGAGTTCACCCACTGGTTACAGATCGCGGTGATCTCCGCGGCGTGCCGCAGCAACCCGGCGATGAACGCCCGGCCGACCTTGGAGATCTGGAAGTCCGCGCCGGGCTCGTAGAAGACGTTCCGGTCGCCCTCGAACAGCGACATGTGCGTGTGCATGCCCGAACCGGGGTAATCGCTGAACGGCTTGGGCATGAAGGAGGCGTAGACCCCCTGCTGGAGCGCCACTTCCTTCATGGCCAGCCGGAAGGTCATGATGTTGTCAGCCGTGCTCAGCGCGTCGGCGTAGCGCAGGTCGATCTCCTGCTGGCCCGGCGCTCCCTCGTGATGGCTGAACTCCACGGAGATGCCCAGCGCCTCCAGCATCGTGATCGCCTCGCGGCGGAAATCATGGGCGATGCTGTGCGGGGTGTGGTCGAAGTAGCCGCCGGTGTCGATCGGCCGCGGCCTGCTGCCCGGCTCCGGCTTCTCCCGCAGCAGGAAGAACTCGATCTCCGGGTGGGTGTAGAAGGTAAAGCCGAGCCGGGCCGCGCGAGCGAGGGCACGCTTGAGGACGTGCCGCGGATCGGCGAACGAGGGCGTGCCGTCGGGCGTGAGGATATCGCAGAACATCCGGCCGGTTCCGGCCGCGACATCGCCCACGGGCATCAGCTGGAACGTTGACGGGTCGGGCTTGGCGAGCATGTCCGCCTCGTAGACCCGGGCGAACCCCTCGACTGCCGAGCCATCGAACCCGATGCCCTCGGCGAACGCCCCCTCGAGCTCCGCGGGCGCCACGGCTACCGACTTGAGGTATCCCAGCACGTCGCTGAACCAGAGGCGCACGAACCGGATATCCCGCTCCTCGAGCGTCCTGAGCACGAACTCTTCCTGCCTGTCCACCGCCACAGTCTGCCCGGCCCATGTTTCGGAAAGGTTACAGGCGCGTATGGGCCGGCTCCGCGGGAAAGCTGCCCCGCGGAGCCGGCGCCATGATCTGCTACCGAGGTCAGCAGAACAGACCCGAGCAGTTGTTCGGGTGGTTCAGCGCCACGAGGCTGAAGTTCGTCAGGCTCACGAAACCCGAGCTGCGGCGGATGCCGCCGCCGGTGCCGCCTGCCGAGTTGGTGAGCACGTCCGTCCTGCTCAGGGACGTGGTGCCGCCATTGACGTAGATGCCGCCGCCATCGTCGTTGGCCCGGTTGAGCGAGACCGTGTCCCTCGACAGGCTGAGGCTGCTGATCGTGGCGATCGCGCCGCCGTCGTCATCGGCGAAGTTGCCGGTGAAGCCGCTGGAGTCGATGGTGCCCGCGCTGCCGCCGTTCCACACGGCGCCGCCGTCATTGCTGGCGGCGTTCTCGGTGAAGTTCGTGAAGGCCACGGTCAGCGTACCGAGGAAGTTGTCGATCGCGCCGCCGTATCCGCTGAGGATGAGGGGAGCCGGGCTCTTGACGGCACCGAGCAAGCCCCTGGCGACGTTGCCGGCGAAGTTGCTGCTGCCGCTGATGCTGGACGAGTAGCCGGTCACCGTAAGGTGGCCCATGTTGAGGATCGCGCCGCCGCTCCCTGCGCGGTTGTCCGCGAATTCATCGGTGCTGAGCACCGCGGTGGAGGTGCTGCCGTTATAGATAGCGCCGCCGAAGAAGGCGAGGTTATCGACGAAGTTGGTACTGGTGGCGGAAAGGTTGCCGCCGTTGGTGTTGCGGATCGCGCCGCCGAGGCTGCCGGCGTTATCGGCGAAGCTGCTCTTGGTGATCGTGACGGTACCGCCGTTATTAGTCAGCGCGCCGGGGCTAAGGATATTTCCGTCGAAGTCTGTCATCGTCAGCCGATTGATCGCCAGCCGCGCGCCGTCATCCGTCAACGCCGTGAAGACCGCGTTACCGCGGCGCGTGATGACGTCGCCGTTACCCTGGATGGTCAGGTTCGACGTCACGTCCGGCAGGCTCCCGGAGAGCCGGTAGACACAGCCCGTCTCGAGGCTGAGGATCGCGTCGCTCGGCGCGAAGTTGATGGCGTGGCTCAGCGAGTTAACGCTGCAGGTCACGGGGATAACCACCACCGGGGCGGCCATCGCCGCCGAGGCGCCGCCGAGGCCCAGCGCTGCCGCCGCGGCGACCGCGGCGCCGGTCGCGCACCAGCGCATGGCCAGCCTTCTCGGGCCCGTCGGCGCTGAACCAGCGCCGAGGCCCACGCCGTTAGAGCCCGTCCGTGTCATCTGTTTTTACCTACTTTCTCATTGGTGTACGCAAGTATGCCCGAAATGCATATCCGCGGATTGATCTGGCGCGCCGTTTTGATCCTCAGCGCGTGCCAGGACGTGAGCACTGTAGCAGCGATAACCCCAGCTCAGGCGCATTAGGCAGTAACGTCGGCCGGCCTGTTTTATATGGCGTGCGCGCAAGCCGTAAGATATCCCATATGCTGTTATTCGCATAGGAAGAAAATGTCGGTGCAATAGTCAGCGAAACGGTGATCAGGCGCCCGGCCAGGCGATCACGTTGTCCCGCCGGGATCGACTTCGCGGACTGGACGCGACCGGGCAAGGCAGGGCAAGGCAGGACACGCGGGCGAGCGCGGGCCCAGCGAGCCGCTGCGAATAAGCTGGTGACGTGCCTCAGCTGCGGATTGCGCTCGCCCAGGTCAACGCCACCGTCGGGGACCTGGCCGGAAACAGCGACCTGGTGCTCGGCTGGACCAGGCGCGCCGCCGGGCAGGGCGCCAGGGTCGTGGTCTTCCCGGAGATGGTGCTCACCGGCTACCCGGTGGAGGACCTGGCCCTGCGGGCGTCCTTCGTCGACGCCTCGGTTCGCGCCGTGCACGAGCTCGCCGGGCGGCTGGCGGCTGACGGCCTCGGCGGGATCGCCGTCGTGGTCGGCTACCTCGACCGCAGGGTCGGCCTGCAGCCCCGGGTCGGGCTGCCGGCCGGCGCGCCGCAGGACGCGGCCGCGCTGCTGTACGGCGGCACCGTGGCGGTCACCTCCGCCAAGCATCACCTGCCCAACTACGGCGTCTTCGACGAGTACCGCTATTTCGTGCCTGGCGATACCCTGCCCGTCTTCCGGCTGGCCGCGGCCGACGGCCAGCCCGTCGACGTGGCCATTGCCATCTGCGAGGACCTGTGGCAGGAGGGCGGCCCGGTGGCCGTGGCCCGGCAGGCCGGCGCCGGCCTGCTGGTGGTGCCGAACGCCTCGCCCTACGAGCAGGGCAAGGACGCCGACCGGCTGGAGCTGTGCCAGCGGCGGGCCCGCGAGGCCGGCGCCCCGCTCGCCTACGCGAACCTGATCGGGGGACAGGACGAGCTGGTCTTCGACGGCGACTCGATCGTCGTGGACGCCGCCGGCGGCCTGCGGGCCCGCGGGCCGCAGTTCGAGGAGGCGCTGGTCGTCGCCGACCTCGATCTCGCCGGCGCGGACCTGAGCCGGGCCCCTGGCCGGGAGCGTGCCGACGCCGCCGATGGAACGGTCATGACCATCCACCGGGTCGAGCTCGGCGCGGTGCCCGTGCCAGCCGACCTGGCGAAGCAGGCCGACCTGGCGACGGCGGCGGCGCAGGCCGGCCCGGCGGCGGTTCCGCAGGCATTCTGGCCCCGGCTGCCGGACCTGGCCGAGGTATACGCGGCGCTGCTGACCGGCGTCCGCGACTACGCGGCCAAGAACGGCTTCCGCTCGGTGCTGCTGGGCCTGTCCGGCGGGATCGACTCCGCGCTGACCGCCACCATTGCCGCCGACGCCGTCGGCGCCGACCAGGTCCACGTGGTGCTGATGCCGAGCCGGCATTCGTCTGAGCACTCGGTCACCGACGCCGAGGACCTCGCCAAGCGGCAGGGGCTGCACGCCCGGACCGTGCCCATCGCGCCCATCGTGGACGCCTTCGAGGCCGACCTTGAGCTGCATGGTCTGGCCGCCGAGAACCTGCAGGCCAGGGTCCGCGGCATGATCTTGATGTCGCTCTCCAACGAGCATGGTCATCTCGTCCTGACGACCGGGAACAAGAGCGAGCTCGCCACGGGTTACTCGACCCTTTACGGCGACTCGGCGGGCGGCTACGCCCCCATCAAAGACGTGCCCAAGTCCCTGGTCTGGGAGCTCTCCCGGTGGCGTAACCAGCAGGCCGCCGAGCGCGGCCAGACACCGCCGATCCCGGAGAGCTCGATCACCAAGCCGCCGAGCGCCGAGCTGGCGCCCGGCCAGCTCGACAGCGACTCGCTGCCCGACTACGCCGTCCTTGACCCGCTGCTCGACGACTACGTCGAGAAGGACCTGGGCGCGGCGCAGCTCATCGCCGCCGGTCACGATCCCGACCTGGTCGAGCGCGTGATCCGGCTGGTGGACCGGGCGGAGTACAAGCGCCGACAGTACCCGCCGGGCCCGAAGATCTCGCCCAAGAACTTCGGCCGCGACCGCCGCCTGCCGATCACCAGCCGCTGGCGCGAGCCGCGCCCCGCCGCTGACTAGCCCCGCAGTACCCGCCCGTCACCCCCGGCCCGTCACCCCCGGCCCGTCACCCCCAGCCCGTCACCCCCAGCCGCCGACCGTGGCCGAGCCCGTAGCGAGCAGGTGCTCCGACACCCTGGTCAGGTGCAGCCGCATGGCCTCGACCGCGGCGGCAGAGTCCCGGGCGCGCAGCGCCCCCACGATCGCCCGGTGATCCTCCCGGTATTCCTGGCGGTGCTGGGTCGAGGAGCTGCGGCGCTTGAGATCACCCCAGACCTGCCCGTGCCGGGCCTGCTCGATGGCACCGTAGAGGGCGGCAAGCAGCGGGCTGCGGCTGGACCGCATGATGCACCGGTGCAGGGCCAGGTCCCAGCCCTCGAACTCCTCGTAGCTGACCGCGTGATCGCCGCCGTCCAGGCAGTGGTCCATCGCGTCCAGGTCGGCGGCCGTCGCCCAGGCCACCACCAGCGGCATGGAGGCCGGCTCCAGCAGCCTGCGGACCGTCATCACGTCGGCCGGCGCGAAGTCCCCGCCGACCGGCCCGGAGAGCGCCGCGCCGTCGGGGGCGCCGGCTCGCGCGGCCGCGCCGCCCTCCGGCTGCGCCGGGGCGGCCGGCGGCTGCGCCGGATCGCGCAGGAACGTGCCGCGGCCGACCTCTCGGGAGATGCGGCCCTGGGCTTCCAGCAGCGCGAGGGCGTGCCGCACCGACGACCGGGTTACTCCCAGGTCGACAGCCAGCTGGCGCTCGGTCGGCAGCCGGGATCCGGAGCCCGGGCCACCGCGCTGTGACTGCGCCAGGATGAGCGTGGCCAGCCGCTGCTCCGCCCGGGATGGCCCGGCGGCCCGGCCGGCCGGCTGGGCCGCACCGTCGGGCTGGGCCGCGCCGACCACGCCGGACGAGCGCTCCGGGAGCGCCGGTCCTGGGCTGCCAGTTCCTGCGGCTGTTCGCATCGGCCCCTCCGCCGCGCTAGCTGGTCGCGGCTGCTGCACAACCAATCCTACCAATGTCTTCTCAAAACTCCGCATAGAAGCCTGATAGCCCCACCGTGGCCCCTCTTGACCCGCAGATTGGTTCGACCTATGCTCAACCAATCCGGGATGTCGGACCAATCCGGCAGCTGCTGCCGGATTGGCTGATCAGGAGGTTACCCGTGCGGCTCGCCACTATCGCCACCCCCGACGGCCCGCGACTGCATGTCCGGGGCAGTTCGGGCTACGTCGATGTCGCCGCCGCGACCGGCAATCCCCGGTTCGCGGCCCTGCAGAGTGTCCTGGAGGCCGGGCCGCTGGCGATGGACAGCATCCGGCAACTGCAAGGCCGCGAGGGCCGGGCCGTCGCCGAGGCGGAGTTCGCACCCGCAGTACCGGACTCGCCGCGCATCCTCTGCCTGGGACTGAACTACTCGGCGCATGCCCTGGAGGGCGGGCGTGCGGTCCCGACCTGGCCGGACGCATTCGTCCGGGGCCGGGGCAGCGTGCTGGGCCCGTATGCGGACATGGTCAAGCCCGCGCTGACCGAGCGCTTCGACTACGAGGCCGAGCTCGGCATCGTGATCGGCGCGGGCGGCCGGTACATCCGGGCGGACAAGGCGCTGGACGCCATCGCGGGCTTCGTGGTCCTCAACGACGCCTCGGCCCGCGACTGGCAGCGAGCGGCCAGCCAGTGGACGGCCGGGAAGAACTTCGAGGGCAGCATGCCGATCGGCCCCGAGGTCGTCACCCCGGACGAGGTCGACGTCAGCGACCTGGCCATCACCTCCACCCTCAACGGCACGGTCATGCAGTCCTCGCGGACCTCGCTGATGCTCGTCGACGTGCCGAGCGCCGTCGAGTTCTTCTCCTCCTTCACGCGCCTGGTCCCGGGCGACGTCATCGCCACCGGAACGCCGGGCGGCGTCGGATTCGCCCGGACGCCGCCGGTCTGGATGCATCCCGGTGACGTCATCGAGGTCAGCGTGGAGCAGGTCGGCACCATCCGCAATCGCATCGTCGCCGAGGACAACCCGCCCGGCGACTGGCGCTGGCAGCCGGGAACGCCGCCCACGAGCGGGATCTGACTCCCACCCCCACCCACCCCACCCGAAATCCCGAGGGCGCCCGGCATCCGTGCGCCCGCCGGGATACCGCCCCACCGAGAAAGACCCCGCGGACCACCGGTCCGGCTCCCTTCACCAGCGCAGCCTGGAGGGCACCATGAGTATCCCGACCCCCCTGCCCGCGGCGAGTGCCGCTGGCCGTGCCGCGGACGCGGCATCCTCATCCGTCCGGCGCGGGCGGCTGGCCCGCCCGGCCGCGGCGCTGGGCGCCGCGGTGCTGGCCGTCGCGATGTCCGCCTGCGGCAGCAGCAGTTCCGGCTCCTCCGGCGGCAGTGGCTCCGGCGGCGGCTCGGCGGCGTCCGGCTCGACGCTCACCGTCGCCGACGTCGCCCCGTTCAGCGGTCCCGACGCCGCGCTCGGTCCCACGTACCTGGCCTCCTGCTACGGCGCCACCTCGGCCATCAACGCCGCCGGCGGGGTGCTCGGGCACAAGCTAACGTGCAAGAGCGTCGACACCCGCGGTGACCCTGCCGACGCGGTGCCGGCGGTCAACCAGATGTTCGCCACCACCTCCAGCCTGGCCCTGGTGATCGGCTGCACCTCCGACGAGGCCGCGTCGGTCGTCCCGATCATCAACGGGCACAAGATGGCCGCCTTCTGCATGACCGGGCAGTCCGAGTTCGACCACGTCCACTACCCCTACTTCTACCGGCTGGTCCCCCCTGACCTCGAAGAGTCCTACGCGATGGTCGCGATCGCCCAGCAACTGCACTACAAGCGGATCGCGCTGGCCTTCGGCAACGACATCGGCTCGCAGACCTTCGTCCAGCCCGCGATCAGCGCCCTGCAGAAGGCCGGGATAACCCTGGCAACCAACCAGACCCTCGACCTGAAGGCCACCACCTTCCGGACCGAGGCCGAGGCGATCATCGGCTCCCACCCCGACGCGATCATGACCGAGGCCCTCGGCTCGGCCGATCCCACCCTGTTCGCCGAGATCAAGCAGCTCAACGGCGGGAAGGTCATCCCGGTCATCGGGACGTCGGCCGCCATCTCGCCCGCGTTCTTCAAGTCCGCCGCCGCGGCGATGGGCGCCGCGCAGTTCGCCTCGAACTTCCATGCCGACAACCTGGTCGTCGAGTCGAGCGGCCCCGCCTACCAGGCCTTCTCCAAGGCGCTGCTGTCGCAGCAGGGCAAGGTCCCCGGCGCCACCGGTGACTTCACGACGTACCTGAGCGCCCCCGGCGGCGTTCATCTCTACGACGGAATCAACCTGGCCGCGCTGGCCATGCTCATGTCGAAGAGCACCAGCCCCGGCACCTACGGCCCCGATGTCCTCAAGATCGGAGACGGCGTGCCAGGCGCGCAGTTGTGCTACTCCTTCGCCCAGTGCGCGTCGGCGCTCAAGGGCGGCAAGGCCATCAGGTACGAAGGCCCCGGCGGCCCGACGAGTTTCGACAGCTACCACGACTCGACCGGGATCTTCCAGATCGACACCTACAGCCCGACCGGCCAGGTCAACGTCGTCGGCAGCCTGACCCCGGCCCAGCTCCGGGCCCTGGCCGGATGACCGGCGCGGCTGCGTAGCGGGAGGGCTGCCACTCGTGTCGCTTTTCCTCGCCTCGGTCGGATTCGGGCTGGTGACCGCCTCGGTCCTGGCCATCGCCTCAGTCGGCTTCACGCTGCAGTTCGGCGTCACCGACGTGCTCAACCTGGCGTACGGGGCGGTGATGATCGCCGGCGCGTTCATCGCCTACGTGCTGAATCAGGCGGGCCTGTCGGTGTGGATCGGCCTGCCGGTGGCGGTGGTCGTGTGCTCGGCCGGGTCAGTGCTGCTGAACTCGGCCGTGTACACGCCGTTCCAGCGACGCGGCGCCTCCCCCATCACCCTGGTCATCGTGTCGCTCGGGATCACGCTCATCATCGAGTTCGGGGTGCAGGCACTGGCGGGCGGCACCAGCGTCTCGTACGCCATGAGCCAGGGGCCCACGCTCCGCGCCGGCGGCCTGATCCTGACCGCGGTGCAGCTCTCGGTCATCGGCGTGAGCCTGCTGGTCATGGCGGGCGTGCACGCGCTGCTGCGCTACTCGAAGCTGGGCAAGGCGATGCGCGCGACGGCCGCCAACGCGACGCTGGCCCGCAACTGCGGGATCAGGACCAGCCGCGTCATCACCAGCACCTGGGCGCTGACCGGGGCCATGTGCGGGCTGGCGGGCGTGGTGTTCGCCATCGACTCGGGCAGCTTCGATGCCACCAGCACCGACGTGTTCCTGGTACTGATCCTCGCCGCCGTCTTCCTCGGGGGTCCCGGCCAGGCCTACGGCGCCATGCTCGGCGCGACGGTGATCGGCGTCGCCACCGAGGTCAGCGCCACCTTCATCCCGGCCGACTACAAGTACGTGGTCGCCTTCGCCGTGCTGCTGCTCATGCTCGGCGTGAGACCGGCTGGCCTGCTCGGAGCACGGGCATGACCAGGAGCACGGCATGACCAGGAGCACGGGCATGACCAGCGGACGGGATCCCGGATGAACGCGTACTACCTGGTTAACCTGCTGGTCTACGCCGCCGTCGACGCCATGGCCTGCCTTGGCCTGAGCCAGCAGTTCGGCATCGCGGGCGTCACCAACTTCGGCTTCATCATCTTCCAGGCGGCCGGCGGCTACACCGCGGCCGTCCTGGCGATGCCGGCCGACTCCGCCAACGGCGGGTTCCAGCGCTATATCGGCGGCTGGCACCTGCCCTTCCCGGTCCCGTGGCTCGGCGCGGCGGTGGTCGGCGGCGTGCTCGCGCTGCCGTTCACCTTCCTGGTCGGCCGGCGGCTGCGCGGTGACTTCGCCGCCGTCGGCCTCCTGGTCACGGCCGTGCTGGTCAACCTGCTCGTCACCAACTACGTGCCGCTGTTCAACGGCGACGCCGGGATCTCCGTCATCCCGCTGCCGCTGCAGTCCGAGCTCAACGCGCAGTCGCAGGGCTACCAGTGGGCCTTCACCACGGTCGCCATCGCCCTGTGCGCGGGCGTCTACCTGTTCGTGCGCCGGATCACCGAGTCGCCGTACGGGCGATCGCTGCGGGCCATGCGCGACAACGACGCCGTGGCCGACTCGCTCGGCAAGAACCTGCTGTCACTGCGCACCGGGGTGATGGTGACCGGCGGGGCGATCGCCGGCCTGTCCGGCGGCATCCTCGTTTCCTACATCACGACCTGGTCGCCGGCCGCCTGGGGCTACGCCGAGACCGTCGTGCTGTTCGCCGCGGTGATCATCGGCGGCGCCGGCAACCATCGCGGCGCGGTGCTCGGGGCCATCCTCGTGCCGGTCGGATTCGAGGAGGTCACCCGGTTCATCCCGAGCTCGAACAGCCTGCCGCCCAACCTGATCCCCTCGCTGGAATGGGTCGCGATCGGCCTGCTGATCGTGGTGTTCCTGTGGGTCCGGCCGCAGGGCATCCTGCCCGAGCGCAAGCGGGTGATCGCCTTGCCGGCGCCGCCGCAGCCGCTGCCCGGCGGCAGCACGGCCGGGGGCGGCTCCGCCGTGGCCGGTCCCGGTGGCGGGGCCTCGGCCGCCCCCGCCGTCCGGTCCGCGGTCCGGTCCGCCGAGCGCGCACCGCGGGCCAGCGACGTCCAGACCGCCGACCTTCCCGTCGGCCAGGTCATGCTGCAGGCTGCTGACCTCGTCCGCGAGTTCGGCGGCGTGCGGGCGGTCGACGGCGTGTCCCTGTCGGTCCGGCGCGGCTCGCTGACCGGCCTGATCGGGCCCAACGGCGCGGGGAAGTCCACGCTGCTGGCGATGCTCGCCGGCACGCTGCCGGCCTCCTCCGGGACGATCACTTATCTCGGGCAGGACATCACCGGGATGCCCGCGTTCCGCCGGGCCCGCATCGGCCTGGTCCGGACCTTCCAGCTGGCCAGCGAGTTCAAGCGGCTCACCGTGCTGGAGAACCTGCTGTCCGCGGTGCCCGGGCATCGCGGCGACTCGCTGCGCGGCGCGGTCCGCGGCCGGCGCTACTGGAGCGGCGACGAGCAGGCCGCGATCGACCGGGCGGAGACCATCCTGGACCGCTTCGGCCTGCGCGAGATGGCCAACCGCTACGCCGGCGACCTGAGCGGCGGTCAGCGCAGGCTCGTCGAGATCATGCGCGCGCTGATGACCGAGCCGACGATGCTGCTGCTCGACGAGCCGATGGCCGGCGTGCACCCGAACCTGGCCCGCCGGATCGGCGACGAGCTGGTGGCGCTGTGCCGCGACGGCATGACCATCCTGATGGTCGAGCATGAGCTGGCCATCATGGACGAGTTCTGCGACCCGGTGATCGTGATGGCCGAGGGCGCCGTGCTCGCGGAGGGCACCATGCGGGAGCTACGAGCCCGCAGCGAGGTCGTGGAGGCCTACCTTGTCGGCTGAGCCGCCGGTCGCCGGCCTGTCGCTGCGCGCCGAGAACATCACCGCCGGGTACGGCGGCGACCCGGTCATCCGCGGGATCACCGTGAGCGCCGATCCGGCCGAGATCGTCTCGCTCGTCGGTCCCAACGGCTCGGGCAAGAGCACGCTGCTCAAGAGCCTGGTCGGGATCGTGCGCGTTTCCCCCGGCCGGGTCCAGGTGGGCGACCTGGACATCACGAACAAGGCCCCGGAGGAGATCGCCCGCGCCGGGGTCGGCTACGTGCCGCAGGTGGACGACGTGTTCGCGCCGCTGACCGTGCGGGAGAACCTGGAGATGGGCGGCTACCTGCTGCGCCGGCCTCAGCTCGCCGCGCGCACCGAGCGGGTCCTGGCCGTCTTCCCGCGGCTCGCCGCGATGCTCGGCCGCCCCGCGGGCAAGCTCAGCGGCGGCGAGCGCAAGATGCTCGCGATGGGCCGCGTGCTCATGCTCGAACCGGGCGTGTTCCTGCTCGACGAGCCCACCGCGAACCTGGCTCCGAAGGTGGCAGCGGAACTGCTGGAGGAACACGTCCGGCGGCTGGCGGTCAGCGGCGCGGCGGTGCTGATCGTCGAGCAGCGAGCCAAGTCGGTGCTCGCGATCTCCGACCGCACCTACGTCCTGGGCGGCGGCGAGGTCCGGATGACGGGCACCCCCGCCGAGCTGACCGCCAGCCCGGACTTCGTCGAGTCGTTCCTGGGCGGCGGCCGCAAGCCCGCGGCCGCCTCCGGCGACACCTGACCTGCGGGGCGCGCAGGGGAGAGTGGTTGCCCGGCAGGTCCCGGCGGCCACCTTAGCGGCGCGTCGGTGTTGGTGACGGCACGGGGGCCGGGGTGCCGCGCGACGGCGCGGGCGTCGGGGTGCGGCGCGTCGGCGACGGCGCGGGCGTGGGCGTCGATCCGTGCGACGTCGCGGAGTCCAGCCTGGTCGTGCCCGGCTGGCTGGCCGCGGACGCGATCGTGAGGCCTGCGCCGCCGGCCACCAGGGCGGCCACGGGCAGTCCTAGCCAGATCGCCGCGCGCCTGCGGGACATCTTCATGCTGACCGTTCCCGCCGCCGGGGATGCCCGGCAGTCCCCGTATCTACCTGCGGGACGGGCGCCTGGTTGCATGACAGCCGCAGAAAAAAGAGTGCGAAGTTCGACGCGCGATCACCACCATCCAGATCGATAACTCGCTTACCGTTGGCCAGGTCGATCCGCTTGCAGCGGGCGCCACCCAGCCTGAGAAGGAGCCAGGAAAGCCGTTGACCCCGACGAGTTCACCGACCTCTACGCCGGGTCGTTCAGGCGGCTCGTCGGCCAGCTCTACGTGATGACCGGGGATCACGCGGAGGCGCATGACGCTGTTCAGGAAGCCTTCGTCCGGGCGTGGGCACACCGCGAGAAACTGAACGTCGAGGGTGCGCCGGAGGCGTGGGTGCGGGCCGCCGCGTGGCGCATCGCGATGTCCCGGTGGAACCGGGCCCGGCTCGGCAGCCTCCTGATGCGCTCGCAGCCGCAGCAGACCGCCGACGGGCCCACCCCGGACCGGGTGGCGCTCGTCCAGGCGCTGCGCAAGGTGCCGGCCGCGCAGCGGCGGGCGCTGGTTCTCTACTACCTGTGTGACCTGACCATCGCGCAGATCGCGGTGGAGACCGGCGTTCCGGAGGGGACGGTGAAGGCCCGGCTGGCCCGCGGCCGCGCGGCCCTCGTCCCGCATCTGCGCGAGCCCGCCGGGCAGGGCGCCAGCCGCGGCCGCCGCAACGGCGACGGGCAGCAGGTGGGCGATGTCTGACCTCGGCGACGAGCTGCAGCGCATCGCCAGCGAGGCCGCCCAGGAGGCGCGACCGCTGCCCGCGGCTCAGGTCATGCGCCTGGGCGCCCGCCGCCGGCGGCGGCGGGCGGCGCGAAACGCCGTGGCGGCCGCCGCGGTGGCGGGCGCGATCGCGACAGGCGTCCTGGCCGGCTCGTCGGCCGGGCACTCCGATCCGCAGCGGCCGGCCAGCCCAGTCGCCCCGCCGACCGGCCCGCCGACCACGCCGGCCGCGCGGTCGCCGGCACCAACGCCGACACCGACGAGCACCGGGCAGCCAACTCCCTCGCCCTCGCCCTCGCCATCGGGCGGCACCCCGGTCCCCACACCCTCCAGCACGCCGTGGGCCCTGCCCGGCAGCTAGCGTGCGGCGAGGAACTTGACCGCGCTGGCCATGGTGGCGAGCTCCGGGTAGTCATCCTCGTCGATCCGCCGGCCCGTTCGCTCGCTGAGGATTTCGACGACTCTGAGGAAGTCCAGGGAGTCGAGCTCGAGCGCGTCTCGCAGGTCGGCGTCTGGCGCTAGCGAGCCCGGGTCCGTGTCCGGGGCGATCTGGCCGAGAGCTTCCTCGATGGCGTGGCGTGCCTGCTCTGGTGTGCCATCACGGCCTGGACCGGGATGCCGCGGACGAGCGCGTGGCCATGCTCCCGGTAGGTGGACACGACGTTGTCATCTGCGGTGAGCGCCTGGCTGACGCCCACCGCGACCGCCTCCTCCCCGATGTACAGGTGGACGAAGCCGCGGATCTCCCCCGCGCTGTACAGCTCGACGCGCTTCTCCTCGAACCGCCGGATCAGCAGCATCTGGCGCAGCAGTTCCTGCCGGTGGGTCGCCGCGGGCGGCGCCTCCGGCGGCGCATCGGGCCGGGTCATGGTGCTCCCTCCAGAGTCGACACATCGCCCGTCTCCAGGCCCAGTTCCCTCGCCTTGAGCAGGCGGCGCATCACCTTCCCGCTGCGGGTCAGCGGCAGCTGCTGGTCGAACTCGATCTCCTTCGGCGCGACCGCGCCGAGGTTGCGCCGGGCGAACGCCAGCAGCTCCCGGCGCAGCTCCTCGCTGGCCTCACAGCCCGGCTTCAGCTCAACGAATGCCTTGACGATCTCGCCCGCGACCGGGTCCGGCTTGCCGATCACGCCGGCCTGGGCGACCGCCGGGTGCTCCATCAGCAGGCTCTCCACCTCGAACGGGCCGACGAGGTGCCCAGCGGACTTGATCACGTCGTCGGCACGGGCAATAAACCAGTAGTAACCGTCGGCGTCGCGGCGGGCCACGTCGCCGGTGAGATACCAGCCGCCGGCGAAAGCCTCGGCGTAGCGCCGGTCGTCGTGCAGGTAGCCGCGGAACATCGACGGCCAGCCCGGCCGCAAAGCCAGCTCCCCCTCGGCACCCGGCTCGGTGATCTCCCTGACCTTGCCGCCGGCGACCTTCGCCCGGCCGTCCTCGCCACGTTCTAGCAGCCCAGCCGTGACGCCGGGCAGCGGGCGGCCCATCGACCCCGGCCTGATCTCCATCGACGCGAAGTTGCTGATCATGATCGCGCCGGTCTCCGTCTGCCACCAGTTGTCATGGATAGGCAGCCCGAGTGCCTTCTGCCCCCACACGACGGCCTCCGGGTTGAGCGGCTCGCCCACGCTGGCGATGAACCGCAAAGCGGACAAGTCGTGAGCCGCGGCGATCTGCGGCCCGTAGCGCATCAGCATCCGGATCGCCGTGGGCGCGGTGTACCACACGGTGACCTTGTTGTCGGCGAGCAGCCGGTACCAGCGCCTGGCGTCGAACTCCGCGGCGTCGGCGAGCAGGGTGAGGCCATGCGTGAGCGGGGCGATGATCCCGTAGGAGGTGCCGGTGACCCAGCCTGGATCGGCGGTGCACCAGAACACGTCGCCGGGCCGCAGGTCGAGCGCGAACGCCGCGGTCGCATGGTGCGCGACCACGGCCTCATGCACGTGGATGGCGCCCTTGGGCTTGCCCGTGGTGCCGCTGGTGAAATGCAGCAGCGCCATGTCGTCCGGGCTGGTCACCGGAATCTCGAACTGATCGGCAGCGGCCGCCAGCGCGCCCGCCAGGCTGATCGTCTTGTCATCCGGCGGCTCGCCGACGATCAGCACGTGCTCAAGCTCGGGCAGCGTGTCACGGATCGGCGCGATCTTGCGCTGATACAGCTCGGCGCTGGTTACCAGTACCTTCGCATCGCCGATCCGCAGCCGTTCCCGGACCGGCTCCGGCCCGAAGGCAGGGAATAGCGGACAGAAGACGCTGGCGTTCTTCAGCGTCCCCAGCGCGGCCGCGTACAGCTCCGGGACGCGAGTCAGCAGCGAGAACACCCGCTCGCCCCGGCCCACGCCCAGGGCGGCGAGCACGTTGGCGAAGCGGCTTGTTACCCCGGCCAGGCCGGCGTAAGTGATGTCCGTGACGGTACCGTCCCTGGCCACGCACCTCAGCGCCACCGCATTCCGGCGTGGGCCGGCGGCGTGCCGGTCCACCGCCTCATAAGCGATGTTCAGCCCCCGCCCCTCCGGGAGGCCGTCGAGCTCGGCGCGCGCCCGGTCCCAGGAGAACTCGCGGACGGCCACCTCGTAGTCAGCGAGATTGAATCCCGCATCCCCGCGGGCCTGCTTGCGGATCGGTTCCCAGTCCAAGACGAACCCCCTGCCGTCTGGCCTGATGCCGGTCTATAAAACGCGAGCCACGGCAGGTAGAGACCAAGGTCCCGACCGCGGGTCGTCGCGGGCCCGCGCGTGGCACCGGAGGTGTCCCGGTAACTGCCGACCGCCAGGCAGGAGGTGGCGCTGCAGCTGACCGAGTTAAGCCCGGCTGACGTGGCGTGGGACGGCCCGGGCACACTCGCCGCCCGCTTCCACCCGCCCGTCGACAGGATGTCCGCCATCGCGACTTGCGTGCCTGACCTGGTGGTGTAGCCGCCGACCGCGAGGCAGGAACGCGGTGCGGAGCAGGTGACATTCCTTACCGTCCTGATGTGGCTGTTGTCGCAGGTCGGCGAGGTTTCGGAGGGCCGGTTCGGCACGGTGGCGGTGAAGTGGGTCGGCTGGTTCGACCGGATTTGCGCTGCGGTGCCGGCGGTTGGCGCGGTTGATACCCTCGTCCCATGGACCAGCAACACCTTGCCAACCTTGCGCACCTGCGCCGGGCGCGGGATCTGGTCGATCGGGAGTATGCGCGTTCGCTCGACGTGCCGACCATGGCTCGCCACGCGCTGATGTCGCCGGGGCACTTCTCACGGGCGTTTCGGGCGGCCTACGGCGAGACGCCGTACACCTACCTCATGACCCGGCGGGTCGAGCGGGCGATGGCGCTGCTGCGCGCGGGCATGAGCGTGACCGACGCGTGCATGGAGGTCGGCTGCACCTCCCTCGGCTCGTTCAGCTCGCGATTCACCGAGCTCGTGGGGATGACGCCGAGCGCGTACCGGGCCCGAGAGCACCGCGCCGTGCTGGCGATGCCCCCATGCGTGGCCAAGGCGCGCACCCGGCCGACCAGGGACCAGCCGATCAGGATTGGAGAAGCGACCCGCGCAGCCGCCGTCTAGCGTTGACTCCATGACCATCTCACTCCAGTACTGCCACATCACCGTCAACGACCTGGAC
>DATKRH010000202.1:0-51761 GCA_035532295.1 Streptosporangiaceae bacterium | reverse complement strand
GATGTCTCGCCTAGTGATGTCCCGCGGATTGTCGACCTCGATCGCCGCGCCGTCGAGCTGAGCGTGCGGATCGTGAGTCAGGCACGGCCGGCGGACCTGGGCCGCGCGACGCCGTGTGCGGGCTGGAGCCTGCGCGACCTGCTGGAGCACATGATTGCCCAGCACCATGGCTTCGCCGCCGCCAGCGCCGGCCGCGGCGACGATCCGCGATCCTGGCAGCAGGACCGCCACGACGACCCGGTCGCGGCCTACGCGACCGCCGCCGAGAATGTGCTGGCCGCCTTCGCCGAGCCGGGGACGCTGCGGCGCTCCTTCGCGCTGCCCGAGATCAGCCAGACCCTGCAGTTCCCCGCCACGCAGGCCATCAGCTTCCACTTCGTCGACTACGTCGTGCACGGCTGGGACGTTTCCCGCTCGCTGGGGCTCCCGTTCGAGCTCGATGACGACCTCGCCCGGGCCGCGCTGCGGGTTGCCGCGCGGGTGCCCGACGGACCCGAGCGGCTGGCGCCCGGCGCGGCGTTCGCGCCGGGCGTCCCCGCGTCGCCGGGCGCTACTCCGGTCGATCAGATCGTCGCGGCCCTGGGCCGGGCGCCGGGCTGACCGGGCTGACCGGGCGGACCGGGCGGACCGGGCGGCGGCTTTAGCCCTGCTGGGCGGCGGCTTTAGCCCTGCTGGGCGGCGATCAGCTGCCGATACCACTGCGCGCTGGCCTTCGGGATGCGGGCCTGCGTCCCGTACTCGACGTAGACGAGCCCGAACCGGCGGCTGTATCCGTCGGCCCACTCGAAGTTGTCCAGCAGCGACCAGGCGATGTAGCCGCGCAGGTCCACGCCGTCCCGGATCGCTCCCAGCGCCTCGCCCAGGTGGTCGTTCAGGTACTCGACCCGCTCGAGGTCCTGGACGCGGCCCTCGGGATCCACGTAGTCATGGAAGGCGGCGCCATTCTCGGTGATGTACAGCGGCGGCGGCGCGTACTGGCCGTGCACACGGCGCAGGATCCGGCCGAGGGCAGCGGGGCGCACATCCAGTCCGCCGGCGGTCAGGCGGCCCGTCGCCGGGATCACCCGGGCGTGATGGTAGGGCTCCTGCGGGTCGGCGGCGACGACCTTCGTCTCGTAGTAGTTGACGCCCAGGAAGTCGGACGCCGCCGCGATGACCCCCAGGTCGCCGTCCCGGATGAAGTCGACGGGGACCTGCTGGCCGTACCAGGCGAGCATGTCCGCCGGGTAGTGACCGCGCAGCACCGCGTCGAGGTACCAGCGATTCTCGTATCCGTCCAGCAGGCGGCTGGCGACCTGGTCGGCCTCAGCGGGCGACGCCGGGGTGATGTCGGAGAGGTTGAGCGTGACCCCGGCCTGCCGGCCCGGGGCGCGGGCGTGGACGATGCCGACCCCCTGGCCGTGCGCGAGCAGCAGGTGATGCGTGGCGGCCAGCGCCGTGCGCAGATCCCGGATTCCGGGAGCATGCCGGCCTTCAAGGTGACCTACCATCCCGGCGCAGAACGGCTCGTTGACGGTCATCCACATCGGCACGGCATCGCCGATGGCCTCAAGCACGGTCTGGGCGTACTCGCCGAACCGCTCGACCGTATCGCGGCTGGCCCAGCCGCCGGCGTCCTGCAGCGGCTGCGGCAGGTCCCAGTGGTAGAGCGTGGCCATCGGCATGATGTCGCGGGCATGCAGGCCCTCGACGAGTCGCTTGTAGAAGTCGAGGCCCTTCTGGTTGACGCTGCCCGTCCCGTCCGGGACGATCCGCGGCCAGGCGACCGAGAACCGGTAGGCGTGCAGGCCGATGGCGGCCCCGAGGTCGAGGTCGGCGTCGAGCCGGTGATAGTTGTCGCAGGCGGTGTCCCCGGTGTCGCCGTGCAGGACCTTGCCAGGGGTCCGGGAGAAGGTGTCCCAGATCGAAATGCCGCGGCCGTCTTCATCGGCCGCGCCCTCGATCTGGTAAGCGGCAGTCGCGGCACCGAGCAGGAATCCGGTGGGGAAGTGCAGAGACACGGCAGGGTACTCCCTTGGCTGGGTGCGGCGGGGTGGGGTGCGCCGGATGGCTTTCGGCTTAAGGGGCCAGCGGCGCGGCGTCGGCGCGGTCGCGGCGGGCTAGGCGGCGCCGTCTGAGGTCGGCCCGGCTGTCCCGAAGAGCTGCCGGGGATCCCGCCGGCCGGGGACGACTCCGGCGGAGAGCAGCCTGGCGAGGGGCAGCGTCGCGCCGCCCAGCGCGACGGCGTCCTTGCCGAGATCGGCCTTGACGATCTCGACCCGGCTGAACGGCAGCCGCAGCGAATAGTCCCCGGCCGCCGCGCGGATGTCCGGCAGCAGGCCGCCGATGGCGCGGCCGAGCCAGCCGCCGACGACCACGCGCTCGGGGTTGAAGAGGTTGACCAGGTCCGCGATCCCGGCACCGAGGTAGGTCACCGTCTCCTCGAGCACCTGCGCGGCCACCGGATCGCGGCCCCGGCCGGCGATGATGGCGGCGATCCGGCCCTCCAGGCCGGCCGCGCTCACCGGCGTCCGGCGGCGCCGCAGCTGCTCGTAGCGCGCGGCGATGGCATCCGCGCCGACATATGCCTCCAGGCAGCCGTCCGCTCCGCAGCGGCAGGTCCGCCCGCCGACGACGACCTTCGTGTGGCCCCACTCGCCGGCGCTGCTGGTCGCCCCGCGGTACAGCACCCCGTCGCTGATGATGCAGGTGCCGACGCCGATCCCGAGCAGCACGATCACGGCATTGTCGGTGCCGCGAGCGGCGCCGAACCATTTCTCCGCCTGGCCGAGGGTCTTGGCGCCGTTATCGATGAGAATCGGCAGCCGCGTCCGGCCGCGCAGCATTGCCTGCAGCGGTACCGTGTCCCAGCCGATGCTCTGCCCGTGCACGACCGCGTCCTCGCGGTGCTCGACCAGGCCGGGCACTCCGATACCGACGCCGAGTATCCGCTGCTCGCCGACGCCGGACTGGCAGATCACCGACGCGACCCCGTCGATGATGTGATCGACAGCATCCTGCGGGTGCAGCCGGGCGGTGTCGGTCGCCGACAGGTGCCGGGCGCGGACCTGCAGCCCGAGGTCGAACAGTTCGACCAGCACCGCGGTCTCGCCGACGTCGACGCCGATGACATAGCCATGCTCGGGATTGACCTGGAGCAGCCCGCGCGGGCGGCCGCCGTTGGACTCCTCCAGCCCCACCTCGGCGACGACGCCTTCTTCCAGCAGCGCGGTGATGAGGTTGCTCACGGTGGCCGGGCTGAGCCCGGCCAGGGACCCGATCTCCTGGCGGGTGAGCGGGCCGTTGAGGAAGACCTGCCACAGCGCCCGAGACCTGTTGGCGAGGCGGAGGTCCCGGACGGTGGTGGTGCTGGGCCTGGTGCTGGGCCTGGGCATGGACCTACCTGATGGCGTACGCGGCGGCGGCGCTGGCGCGTCGATACTTTACGTCTTGAACTATGACCGACCGGGAGCATCGTGACCAGACCCCGTCTGACCGGCGGGCGAGAGGGCTGCGGCACGGCCCGGGCGCGGCACGGCCTACGATCGGGATCATGCGTTTCGCCAAGGGCCATGGCACCGGCAACGATTTCGTTATCCTGCCCGATGCCGACGGCCGCCTGGACCTGTCACCGCAGGCTGCCGCCCGGATCTGCGACCGGCACACCGGCCTGGGCGCGGACGGGATCCTGCGGGTGGTGCGGTCGGCGGCGGCCGGGCCGGCCGCCGGGGACTGGGCGAAGCGCGCGGCCGAGCAGGGCGCGGAGTGGTTCATGGATTACCGCAACGCCGATGGAAGCGTCGCGGAGATGTGCGGGAACGGGATCCGGGTGTTTGCCCGTTACCTGCTGGACCGCGACCTGGTGGCGGGCCCGGCACTGGCCGTGGGGACCAGGGCAGGGGTCCGGGTCGTCACCCAGGCCGCCGGCGGCGAGCTCACCGCGCAGCTGGGACCGGCCCGCGTCACGGGCGCCGGATCGGCGCGGCTGGGCGATCGCACGTGCGCGGGCCTGGCCATCTCGGTCGGCAATCCGCACCTGGCCTGCCTGGTTGACGAGCCGGTGGCGGATTTCGACCTCACCCGCCCGCCGGCCCTGGACGCCGGTCAGTTCCCGGCTGGAGCCAACGTCGAGATTCTGCGGCTGACCGGCGACCGGCAGGTCGAGATGCGCGTATATGAGCGAGGATCGGGAGCCACGCTGTCCTGCGGGACGGGCGCGGTGGCGGCCGCGGTCGGAGCCGCCGTGGCGGCGGGGGAGTGGCCGGCGGACCCGGTGTGGCCGGCGGACCCGGAGCGGCCGGCGGACCCCGAGCGGCCGGCGGACCCTGGGGTGGCCTGGATCGTCGATGTTCCCGGTGGCCGGCTGACCGTGACACCCAGCGCCACAGACAGCCGGCTGACCGGCCCGGCGGTGATCATCGCGGTGGGCGAGCTGGACGATGCGTGGCTGCGGGAGCCAGCCCGGGGCTGGATGCCGGCCGCTATGTCAGGCATCGGCTGAGCTGGTGGCCAGCCGCAGGCCGATCTGAATCAGGGTCCATCCGGCCCGGTGGCGGATCTTGGCGCCGCGACGGGCGGGCACCGGCCCGTGGCTGGCGGGCCCGTGGCTGGCGGGCCTGTGGCTGGCGGGCCCGTGGTGGGCGGGCCCGTGGTGGGCCGTCCCGTGGTGGGCCGTCCGGTGCGCGGCCGTCCGGTGCAGGTCGGCTAGCTGCTGGCGCGCGACCTGGCCGAGCAGGTTCGGGTTCATGTCCTTGATTCCCCTCGTGATGGTGGGTGCGCCGGCTCTGGCTGGCGTCGTGTGGAGCGCGGGGGTCAGGTCGCCCGGGTGATCCGGATGTCGCCGCTGACGCTGCGGCAGGTGACCTGGAGGCTGATGTCGCCGTCGCCGTCGGTCTCTTCGAGCTGGCTGGCGATCCGCCCGGTGAGGCTGGACAGGTCGAGGTAGCTGCTGGTGCCGGCGGCGACGCCGACGACACAGTCCCCGGACACCGTCTTGACGCTGGTGCGGCCCGCGGCCACCCTGGCGATCTGCACGTCACCGCTGGCGGTGCTGGCCTGCGCCGATGCGGCCGCCGTGCCGATGCTGACGTCGCCGCTCGCGCTGTGCACCGAGACGTCGCCCGCCGCCTGGCGCAGCCGGACATCCCCGGAGGCGGTGCGCACCTCGACCGCAGCGCCGGCGTTCTCCAGCCAGACGTCCCCGGATGCTGTCGTGACCACGAGCGGGCCGCTGACCGAGGCGGCGGTGACGTCTCCGCTGGCGGTCTTGGCGTTCAGCTCGGCCAGGTTGCCGACGCAGCCGACGTCGGCCGAGGCGGCGCGCACCGTGCAGCGGGAACCCGCCGGCGCCTTCACCGTCAGGTCCACTCCGCCAAAACCGCGCACGAAGCTCGCAGTCTTGGGCTGAATGATCTTCAGGTGCCCCTGGCTGAAGCTGACCTGGACCTCCGCGGCCCACTCATCGCCCCGGTGGCCATGCCCGCTGGGCTGCAGGCTGACGGTCGTGACCTCGGTGGGCTCGCCGGACACGGCGATGCTGCCAGCCGGAATGTCGATGATGATGTCGATGGGGTCGGATCCCGGGAACTCCCAGCTGGTCATGGTCTCGTCCTAACGTTGCGATGCGGGCATGCAGATCTGAGGTCGGGGCGCCGGCCGGGGGCGTGCGCCTGGCGGGGAAGTCGTGGTAGGCGGGGCGGCGAGCCCGAGCCGCGGGGAGCCCGAGCCGCGGGGGGCTCAGCCGCGGGCGTAGCCCGTGTAGCGGTGGCCGACGCCCGGTCGCTGGCGGGATGCCCGGCCGGGCGGCGCGTCCAGTGCCTGGCCGATCGCGCGAATCAGCCAGGCGTTAACGGACACGCCCGCCGCGGCAGCCGACGCTTCCACCCTAGCCTTGAGCGGCTCCGATAGGCGCAGCGTCACCCTGGCCATGTCCTCCGACGCCTCGGCCGCTGCCTGCTGCGCCGGCTGGCCGGCTGGTTCGTCGCTGGCGGTCGCCGTGACGACAAAGTCCGCGTCGCTGCCCGACAGCCGGACCTCGATGACGGCGTCATCGAGCCGGGTGGTGATCTCGGCCGCCGCCGCGGAGAGCACCTCGAGCAGGGTGAGCCTGACCGACGCCTCCATCGCCTCGGTCAGCATCTCCGCCGCGCGGGCGACATCGTCCCCGGCGAACCGAGTGATGGTGGCCAGCTCCCGCCGGAGCGTGGCCACGTACTCTGACATGTCCATGACGCCATAATGACGTCATCTACGACGCCTGTCAACTGCCATAGTGACGTCATAAATGGATAGGCCGCGGAGCGAGGCGTCCAGCACCTGCGCGACGTGGGCCACCGGCATCGGGGTTCCCTGGTCGCCGAGCGCCGCGGCGATCTGCATCGCGCAGCCCGGGTTGGCTGACACCAGGAGGTCGGCACCGAGGTCGGCGCTGGGGTCGGCGCTGGGGTCGGCGCTGGCCGCGTGGACCGCGCGGGCCTTGCGTGCCCCCAGTTCCGCCGCGGCCTCGGGCTGCACCAGGTTGTAGATGCCGGCCGATCCGCAGCAGGTCCCGCCATCCCCGACCTCAGCCAGGCGGAGGTCGGGGATCGCCCGCAGCAGCTCACGCGGCTGGTCGGTGATCCGCTGGGCATGCCCCAGATGGCAGGCGTCCTGATAGACGGCGGTCAGCGGGAGCGGATGGCGGGGCGCGGCGGGGCCTAGCTCGGCGAGGAACTCGCTGAAGTCGCGGACCTTGCCGCTGAGCGCGGTGGCGCGCCCCGCCCAGGCGGCGTCGCCGGCCAGCAGCTGCCCGTAGTCCTTCATGGCCGAGCCGCAGCCCGCCGCGTTAACGACGACCGCGTCGACGCCGGCTCGTTCGAAGGTCTCGATGGTGCGCCGGGCGAAGGCGGCCGCCTCGGCCCGCCGGCCGCCGTGCAGGGACAGCGCCCCGCAGCATCCCTGGCTCGGCGGCACGATGACGTCACAGCCCTCGGCCGCGAGCACCCGGGCGGTGGCGGCGTTGACCGCGGGGAAGAAGACCTGCTGGACACAGCCGGTCAGCATCCCGACCACCGCCCGGCGGCGGCCCAGCGCCGGCACCCGGTCGGGCAGCCTGCCGCTGGCCTGGCGACGTTGCCGGGCGGGGCGAGCTGGGGCTATCCGCAGCGCGGCCACCAGCTCGGGCGCCAGCCGCGCGGCCAGCTGGCTGCGGCCAATCAGGTGATCCGCGCCCGCTGCCTGCACCGCCCGCAGCGGCGCCATCAGGATCCGCAGCCGCGCGGGGTACGGGAAGGTCTCGAAGATGGCCCGGCGGACGACGCGGTCGCGCCGCCCCCGTGGCGGGAGCGCCGCCGGGGGGTGGGCCGCCGGGGGGTGGGCCGCCGGGAGCTGGGCCGCCGGGAGCTGGGCCGCCCGGGGCTCCTCCGCCCATTCGCGGGCGGCCTCGATCAGCCGGTCGTACTGGACGCCGGACGGGCAGGCGGGGACGCAGGCCATGCAGCCCAGGCACCGATCGAGGTGGGTGGCGGCCGCCGCGGTGCCGGCCGCGCCGTCCAGGATCTGGGTGATCAGGTGAATGCGCCCGCGTGGCGAGTCCATCTCCTCGCCCCACAGCTGGTAGGTGGGGCAGGCCGGCAGGCAGAAGCCGCAGTGCACGCAATCGCCGGCCAGCTTGCGCAGCTCGCCGTCGGGGTCGAGCTCGTACCCGGTCATCAGATTCCTCCAGCGAACCGGCCAGGAGCCATCCGGTGTTGCGGGTCGAACTGCTCCTTGACCGCGCGCATCAGCGCCACGGCGGGCACAGGGCCCCACATGTCCACGGCGTCCCGGACGGCCGGCGGCGCCTGCAGGACGACCACGCTTCCCCGCGAGCCCGTGGCTGACCGCACGGCCGCGAGGACGTCGCCACCAGCGCCCGGCTGAGGGCCCGCGCTTGTCTGGGCGGCTGCGTCGGCCGCTGCGCCGTTATCGGGATGGTCGCAGAGCGCTGCGCGCAGGCCGGTGACGAACCCCGCCACCGCGGTCACCGGCGCATCGGCCGGCAGTGCCGCGTGCAGCACGCCGGCCGCGGCCGAGCCGCCCACCGCGGGATCCAGCCCGGCCTGCATGGCAACCGCGCGGATGGCCGCCAGGACGCCGGTCAGCTGACCGACCCAGAACGCGATCCGCAGCGTGGTGCCGTCACCGGCAGCCGCCGCTCCGCGGCCCCACCACGGCGGCGGGGCCGCGCTGGCCCGGGGACCGGCGAGCAGCTGCGGGAACGCCTCGCCGTCCAGCAAGGCACACATCCTGGCCGCCCGCTCAGCCACGCCCTCGGCGTCGCCTTCGAGGAGCACGGTGACGCTGACGGGCGCGTCCTGGCTGGGCCAGTCGAGCTCGGCGGCGGCGGGCGCGAGCGCCGAGCCGGCCGCCGTGCGCAGCGCCGCCGCGGCGACCGCGAGGTCGGGACAGGCCAGCGACACGTGGGCCGCCGCGGGCGGGCGCGGATGCAGCCGGAAAGTCGCCTCGGTCATCAGGCCGAGCGTTCCGTAGGACCCGGCCAGCAGCTTCCCGAGGTCATAGCCGGCCACGTTCTTGACGACCTTGCCGCCGGCCCGCGCGACGATCCCGTCCGCGCGGACCACCGTGATCCCGATCAGCAGGTCCCGCGGGGTGCCGAACCGCAGCCGCAGCGGCCCCGCCACGCCCGTCGCGATCAGCCCGCCCACAGTCCCGCACCCCGCGGCGCCGGACCCGCCCGTCCCGGACCCGCCCGTCCCGGACCCGCCGCTGGCCGGCTGCTCACCGGCCGGCGGGTCCAGCGCGAGCCGCTGGCCGGCCTGGCCGAGCACGTCGGCGAGCCGGTCCAGCCGGACGCCCGCCTGCACCCGCGCCACGAGATCGCCCGCGGCGTGCTCGAGCACGGTGTCCATCCGCCGGGTATCCACGATCAGGTCACACCGGCTGGGCGGTGCGCCCCAGCCCAGCCGTGTGCCGCAGCCCCGCGGCACGACCGCCAGGCCCAGCTCCGCGGCCGCCCGGAGCACGGCGCCGGCCTCCTGAGTCGATGCCGGCGCGGCGACGTAGCTGGGCACCACGCCGCCGACGGCGTCCGCCTGGACGGCGGCCCGGACCTCCCCGCACGCGCTGGCGAGCTGCGCCGGGACGCTGCCGGCGGTCATCGGGTCTGTCCGGCGCTGGATGAGTGACGCATCTCAGAACTGATCCAGTAGCCCGGCCGCCACCAGCGGGTGCGGGCCGCGGCGCACGCCGGGGACCTCACCGCACAGCCGTGGTGTCGGGAAGATCTTGCCGGGGTTGCAGAGCCCGCCAGGGTCGAAGGCGCAGCGCACCAGCTGCATCGTGTCCAGGTCATCGGCCCCGAACATCCTGGGGAGGTACTTAGCCTTGTCCACGCCGACGCCGTGCTCGCCGGTGATGGATCCGCCGTGCTCGATGCACAGGTCCAGGATCGCGCCGGATACCTCCTCGGCGGCCGCGGCCATCGCGGCGTCGCCGTCGTCGAACAGCACCAGCGGATGCAGGTTGCCATCCCCGGCGTGGAAGACGTTGGCCACCCGGATGCCCGATTCCGCGGACAGCTCGGCGATGCGGTCCAGCACCCTGGGCAGCGCGGTCCGGGGGACGACCCCGTCCTGCACGATGTAGGCGGAGCTGATCCGGCCGACCGCGGCGAAGGCGGACTTGCGGCCGACCCAGATCGCCGCCCGCTCAGCCGCGTCCTGCGCCGTCCGGATCTCGTAGGCCCCGGCCTGCGTGCAGAGGTCGCGGACGGCCGCGGTCTCCCGCTCCACGTCGCCCGCGGGGCCGTCCAGCTCCACGATGAGGACCGCGCCCGCGCCCGCCGGGTACCGGCACGCCACCGCCGCCTCGGCGGCCTCGATCGCCAGCGCGTCCATCATCTCGATGGCGCCAGGCAGGATGCCCGCCCCGATGATGGCCGACACCGCGGCGCCGCCCGCCCCCATCGTGGTGAACGCCGCCAGCAGCGTCGTGACGGCCTCGGGGATCGGCGTGAGCTTCACGATGATCTTCGTGACGATGCCGATGGTGCCCTCGGATCCGATGAACGTGCCCACCAGGTCATAACCGGGCGCCGCGCCGGTGCCGTCGCCGAGCCAGGTCAGCTCGCCCTGCGGGGTAACGATCTCCAGGCCGGTCACGTGATGGACGGTGAAGCCGTGCTTGAGGCAGTGCGCCCCGCCGGAGTTCTCCGCGACGTTGCCGCCCACCGAGCAGATCTGCTGACTGGACGGGTCCGGCGCGTAGAACAGCCCGTAGCGCTCGGCCGCCTTGCTGACGGCCAGGTTCGTGACGCCCGGCTCGACGATCGCCCGCCTGCTGGCCGCGTCGATCGCCAGCACCCGCCGCATCTTGGACATGACGATCAGGACACCGTCGGCGCGGGGCAGCGCCCCGCCCGACAGGCCCGTGCCGCTGCCGCGCGCGACGAACGGGATCCTGGTCCGCGTGCACGCCCGGACCACCTCGGCCACCTGCTGCGCGGACTCGGGCAGCACCGCCAGGCCGGGGCTGCACCGGTGCGCGGTGAGGCCGTCGCACTCGTAGGTACGCAGTTCCAGCGGATCGGTGATGACGTTGCCGGGACCGCAGATCTGCGTCAGCTGCCTGGTCAGTACCAGCAGGCCGGCGGCCGGGCGCGACCGCGGACCGGCTGGCGCCAGGCCGTCCAGTCCGCCGACAGTCTCAGTCATCGCATGTCGCCTCTCGCCGCGATCGTCCACCTCAGGATCTCTCGCGAGCCGCCGCGGCGCCACTGCCGGGGCGGCCGGTGACTGCGATAGAGCCGTATCAACGTAAATCACGTTTCGTTATATGGACAGTTAGTATCATAATATGAGCAACGAAGCCGCCACTCCTGAGCCGCCGCCCGAGAGGCAGAGCGGCAGGCGCTGGCTCATCCTGTTCGTCGGGCTGGTCGCCATGACCGCTGGGTGCACCTTCCAGTACGGCCTCGCCTACCTGATCCCCGCGCTGCGCCACGAGGGACTCTCGCTCGAGCTAGCCAGCGTCCTGGTCGCCTGCCCGACGGCGGGACTGCTGCTGACGCTGATCGCCTGGGGCGCGGCGGCCGATCGCTGGGGCGAGCGGATGGTGCTGTCCGCGGGCCTCGGACTGGCCGGCGTCCTGCTGCTGGTGGCCCGGCAGGTGCACGGCGTGGCCGGGCTGGGCGTGTGCCTCGCGCTGGCCGGCGGCGCCGGCGGATCGGTCTTCGCCGCGAGTGGCCGGCTCATCCTGGGCTGGTTCGCCCGCGCCGAGCGAGGGCTGGCCATGGGCATCCGGCAGAGCGCACAGCCGCTCGGGGTCGCCGTAGCCGCGGTGGTCCTGCCGACGCTAGGGGCGCACGGGCGACCGGCCCCGCTGCTGTTCCTGGCCGTGTTCTGCCTGGTGGCGGCCTCGGGCGTGGTCGTGTTCGTGCGGGACCCGGTCCGCCTGATCCCGGCGGCCGGCCAGCTGCGGGCGGCGTCGCCGTACCGGCAGCCGGTACTCTGGCGCATCCACGCGGCCAGCGCGCTGCTCGTCGTGCCGCAGTTCACGGTGGCCACGTTCGCGCTGGTATTCCTGGTCGACGCCCGCGGCTGGGACGCGCCGGGGGCCGGCCGGCTGCTGGCCGTCGCCCAGGCGTGCGGCGCCGCCGGGCGGCTCGGCGCGGGCTACTGGTCGGACCGGGCCGGCAGCCGGATGCGGCCGATGCGCATCCTCGCCGCGACCACCGCGATCGCCATGCTGGCCCTGGCCGCCGCCGCGGCGGTCCGGTCTCCGGTGGCCGTCCCCGTGCTGCTGGCCTGCGGCGTCGTGGCGGTCAGCACGAACGGCCTGGCGTTCACCGCGGTGGCGGAGTACGCGGGGTCGGCGTGGGCGGGGCGGGCGCTGGGGGTCCAGAACACCGGCCAGAACGCGCTGGCGGCCACGACTCCGCCCGTCCTGGCCCTGGCCATCGGGTCGGTCGGCTTCGGGGCGTCGTTCGCGGTCGTCGCGTTGTTCCCGATCGTGGCGGTGGCGTTCGTGCCGGTCTCGACGGAGCGCAGGGCGGCTACTGCTGCAGTGGCCGCCGCGGCGGCGGACGGCGGACGGCGGACGGCGGACGGCGGACGGCGGACGGCGGCTAATTCGGCGCCGCAGGTCGGCCAGTAACTGACGCCCGAAATTGAATACTTCATGATCACGGGGCTTTTTCAGTTATATCGACTGAAAAAGCCCCGTGATCATGAAAGGGCAGCGTCGGCGGGCGTGCGTCGAGCGTTGGCGGGCACGCGTCGAGCGTCGGCGGCCGTCGAGCGCCCGGGCGCGAGTGGCCCGAGTGCCGGACGGCGCCAGCGTCCGCCGGGCGCCACCAGCGGCGGGCGGCTACGGCATGCGCTCGTAGGCGGGGATGGTGAGGAAGTCGGCGTAGTCGTCGGCCAGGGCCACTTCCGTGAACAGGGCCACGGCCTGGTCGTAACGGGCCTGGTCGAAGGCGGCGCCGGCCTGGCCGCGGATCGTGGTCAGCTCCTCGCCGATGATGCGCTCCACGAACTCCCTGGTCACCTGGGGGCCATCGTCGAGAGTGATGTCGTTGTGCAGCCACTGCCACACCTGCGACCGGGATATCTCGGCGGTCGCCGCGTCCTCCATGAGGTTGAAGATCGCCACGGCGCCGTTACCCGCGAGCCAGTTGGCCAGGTACTGCAGGCCGACACTCACGTTGTTACGCAGCCCGGCCTCAGTGATGACACCGGGCGTCTGGTCGATGGCCAGCAGGTCGGCGGCGCTCACGCGCACGTCCTCGCGCAGCTTGCCGAGCTGGTTGGGGGCATCGCCGAGCACGCCGTCGAACACCTCTCGGCAGATCGGCACCAGGTCCGGGTGAGCCACCCACGAGCCGTCGAACCCGTCTTCGGACTCCCGGGTCTTGTCGTCGCGCACCTTGGCCAGCGCCTGCTGATTGACCTCGGGGTCGCGCCGGCTCGGGATGAAGGCCGCCATTCCGCCCATCGCGTGGGCGCCGCGGCCGTGGCAGGTCGAGACCAGCAGTTCGGTGTAGGCGCGCATGAACGGGGCGGTCATCGTCACCGAGTTGCGCTCGGGCAGCACGAAGTCGCGGCCCCTGGTCCGGAACTTCTTGATGATGCTGAACAGGTAGTCCCAGCGGCCGGCGTTCAGCCCGGCGCTGTGCTCACGCAGCTCGTAGAGGATCTCCTCCATCTCGAACGCGGCCGGGATGGTCTCGATCAGCACCGTCGCGCGGATCGTGCCGCGCGGGATGCCCAGGGCGTCCTGCGCCAGGCTGAAGGCGTCGTTCCACAGCCGCGCCTCCAGGTGGCTTTCCAGCTTGGCCAGGTAGAAGTAGGGGCCCTTGCCCTGATCGAGCTGGCGCTGGGCGCAGTGGGTGAAGTACAGCGCGAAGTCGAAGAGGCTGCCCGACACCCGCTGGCCGTCGACGAGCAGGTGCTTCTCATCCAGGTGCCAGCCGCGCGGCCGGACGACGATCGTCGCCAGCTCGTCGTTGGGCCGCAGGTCGTAGGACTTGCCCTCCGCGCTGGTGAAGCCGATCTTGCGGTCCAGCGCGTCCTTCAGGTTCAGCTGGCCGGTGACCATGTTGTCCCACAATGGCGTGTTGGCGTCCTCGAAGTCGGCCAGCCACACCTTGGCGCCCGAGTTCAGCGCGTTGATCGTCATCTTCTGGTCGGTCGGGCCGGTGATCTCGACCCGGCGGTCGGCCAGGCCCGGCGCGGGCTGCGCCACCCGCCAGGCGCGATCGGCGCGGATCGCGGCGGTCTGGCGCAGGAAGTCGAGCTGTCCGCCCGCGCTGAGCTCCTCCTGTCGCGCCACCCGGGCACGCAGGAGCTCGGCCCGGCGGGCGCCTAGTTCGCGCTGCAGCGCGGCGACCAGGCTCAGGGCCCGCGGGGTGAGAATCTCGTCGTACCGGGGACCGGCCGGGCCGGTGACCTCCACGCCGTCGGGGTAATTCACGTCGCTTGCTCCTCCCGTGGGCCTGCGCCGGCGGGTTACCGGTGGGTAAAGACGCTAGCTCACGCGCCGCCCGCCCGCCGCGCCGCCCGCCCGCCGCGCCGCCCGCCGAGCCCCGTCACCCCGCCCGCCCGATCCAGGTGAACGGTCCTTCCCGGCATCTACCCAGCCGAGCCTCGGGCACATCCTGGCGCGCCCCGGCGTTATTCAGGTGAGGATGAGTGCCCCGCATGGCACCATCAACCTCATCAGCCCGCAACGGCGGGCCGATCTCACCGATGCAGCCGGGCCCGAAATGCCCCGGCTTGGATGGCGATGACAGTAACTTCTCACCAGTATCCCGACCACACGACCGGTCCCGACGATGGCCAGCTGGATCTGGCGGAGCGGCACGCGCTGCGCCGGGTCGCCGGGCTGTCCACCGAGCTGCAGGACGTCAGCGAGGTTGAGTACCGGACCCTGCGCCTGGAGCGCGTCGTGCTGATGGGCGTGTGGACCGAGGGCACGCTCGCCGAGGCGGAGAACTCCCTGCGTGAGCTATCGCTGCTGGCGGAGACCGCCGGCTCCGAGGTGCTCGACGGGCTCATCCAGCGCCGTGGCCGGCCGGACGCCGCCACCTACGTGGGCGCCGGCAAGGCGGCCGAGCTGGCCGAGGTCGTGGCAGCCCACGGCGCGGACACCGTGATCTGCGACGGCGAGCTCACCCCCGGCCAGCTGCGCCGGCTGGAGGGCGTCGTCAAGGTCAAGGTGATCGACCGGACCGCGCTGATCCTGGACATCTTCGCGCAGCACGCGCGGAGCAAGGAGGGCAAGGCGCAGGTCGAGCTGGCCCAGCTTCAGTACCTCATGCCCCGGCTGCGTGGCTGGGGCGAGTCGCTGTCCCGGCAGACGGGCGGCCGGGGTGGCGGCGGCTCGGCCGCGGGCGGCGGCATCGGGACCCGCGGTCCCGGCGAGACCAAGATCGAGACTGACCGGCGCCGGATCCGGACCCGCATCTCCCGGCTGCGCCGGGAGATCGCCGGGATGACGGTGGGCCGCGATGTCCAGCGCGGCCAGCGGCGCCGGGGTGACGTGCCGTCGGTGGCGATCGCCGGCTACACCAACGCTGGGAAGTCGAGCCTGCTCAACCGGCTGACCGGCGCCCATGTGCTGGTGGACAACTCGCTGTTCGCCACTCTTGATCCGTCCGTACGCAAGGCGCGGACCGCGCAGGGCTGGCCGTTCACGCTGACCGACACCGTCGGCTTCGTCCGGCACCTGCCGCATCAGCTGGTCGACGCGTTCCGCTCAACGCTGGAGGAGGTCGCCGACGCCGACCTGGTGCTGCATGTCGTCGACGGCTCCGACCCCGACCCGCGAGCGCAGCTCGCCGCGGTCCGGGAGGTGCTGAGCCAGATTGGCGCCAGGGACGTGCCGGAGCTGGTCGTGATCAACAAGTCGGACGCGGCGGACCCGATCGAGATCGAGGGCCTGCGGCTGGCCGAGCCCAAGTCGGTGGTGGTGTCGGCCCGGACCGGCGCGGGGATCGATAAGCTCCTCGCCGAGCTGGAGCAGCTACTGCCGCGCAAGCAGCGGGAGCTGACGGTGACCCTGCCCTACGACCGGGGTGACCTGGTGTCCCGCGCCCATCGCGAGGGCGAGGTACTGCAGGTCAGCCACGGTGAGAACGGCACCGAGCTCACCGCGCGGGTCCCGCTGGGCCTGGCGGCGCAGCTCGACCGGTTCGCGGTGCCAGCCACGGCAGGCTGAGCGGGCCCCCGCGGGCTGAGCGGGCCACTGCGGGCTCCCGCGAGACCTCGCGGGCCCCCGCAGTGAACCAGATCTCCGGAGAGCTGCGGATCACGTCTTGCGGATCACATTTTCGGTAACGCTACGGATGCGTTAACGAGATGTAAATGGGATCTTCGTCCTAGGTCGGTCGCAGTGTCGAATTGCCGGACGCAATTGCGGCGTCCATCGTCTCTCACCTGCGAGGCGGCAGCCAAAAATGACCCTGTACAGGGATCCACTTGTGCAATAGCGTGACTGAACCGATATGTTAGCTAGCACCATCCGCAGGGGACCGGTCGCCACGGCACCGCAGGCGATCCGCTGCACCGGCCCTTCCGGCTTGCATCCATTGGCATGACCACACGGCAGGTGACCGCGTATGGCGACCTCAGCGTTCAGCGCGCGGGCGCCGGGACCTACGGGGTAGCGCGAGGATGTGCGCGGGATGACCGTTCGGCTTCTCACCAACATCGGCCGGTTGTGGACCGGTTCCGAGGTGTGGAGCAACGCCGCCATCTTGGTGCAGGATGACCAGATCGCGTGGGTCGGGTCGGCCGCCGAGCTTCCCGCCAGCATCCCGGGCGTCATCTCCGACATCGTTGACGTCGACCATGTGGACAACCTCAACGGCGCGTTCGTCACGCCGGGCCTCATCGACGCGCACACCCACCCGGTCTACGCCGGCAACCGCTGGGCCGAGCTGGCCATGCGCGCCGGCGGCTCGTCGGCCACCGACATCGCCGCGGCCGGCGGCGGGATGGCATCCACGGTCACTGTCACCCGGGGCACCGACCCCTGGACCCTGTGCAACGGCGTGCGGGAGCGGCTGCGGGCCTGGCTGCTGAGCGGCACCACGACGATCGAGGCCAAGACCGGCTATCACCTGACCAGGGACGGCGAGCTGGCCGATGTGCGGCTGCTGCGCTCGCTGGAGGGCGAGCCGGGCATGCCGCGGGTGCATGTGACCCTGCTTGCCGCGCACGCGATCCCGCCCGAGTACTTCGGCAGGCGCCACGATTACGTCGACGCGGTCGGCAGCTGGTGCGCCGACGCCGCCGCGGCCGGGGCGGACAGCGTGGATGTCTACTGCGACGACGGCCGGTTCACCACCCGCGAGGCGCACTGGATCCTGGCCGCGGGCCGGGCGGCCGGCCTGCTGCCCCGGCTGCACGCCTGCGGCGAGTCCGGCAGCGGAGCCGCAGCCGCCCAGCTGGCCGCGGAGATCGGCTGCGCCTCCGCGGACCTGCTGCACGGCGCCGGTGACGACGACGTGGCAGCGCTCGCCCAGGCCGGCGTGGCCGCGGTGCTGTGCCCGGCGGTGGCGGCCGGGACGGACAAGGCCCCGCCAGTCCGCCAGCTGCTCGACAAGGGCGTGGCCGTGGCGCTCGGCTCCGATCACTCGCCGGGCGGCAACGGGATCACCTCCATGCCGCTGATCATCAGCATGGCGATATCGAATTTCGGGATGAGCGTCACCGAGGCGCTGCGGGCCGCGACGCTCGGCGGCGCCCAGGCGCTGCGCGCGCCGGATCGCGGCGGCCTGGTCCGCGGACGCTACGCCGACATCGTGGCCTGGGACGCCGACCATGAAGGGGCCTTCGCCTGGGCCTACGGCCTCAAGCCCTACCGCCTCTGGCGCGGTGGCGAACCCGTCAGCCTCTAGCAGTAACGGCCGCGCGGGGCCGGCCCACAACGTGGCATGCTGCGGGTATGCCTCCTGGTTCGACCCCGGGCTCGCCCCCGCCGCCGGTCACCGTCGTCGTCGGTGAGGAGGAGCTGCTCGTCGAGCGAGCCATCCGCGCCATCGTGACGGCGGCCAGCCCGCCTGGCGCCCGCGACCGGCCGCCGGACGCCGAGGGCACCGACGTCCATGATGTGGCCGCCGCCGGCCTGGCTCCCGGTGAGCTCACGGCGCTGACCGCGCCCTCGCTGTTCGGCGGCGGCTGCGTGGTCGTGATCCGCGCCGCCCAGGACGCCGTCAAGGACCTAGCCGCCGAGATGGTCCGGCTCGCCGCCGCACCGGTCCCCGACGTCGTCCTGGTGATCACCCACTCCGGCGCGGGCGGCGCCAAGGGCAAGGCGCTGCTGACCTCCCTGGCGAGCGCGGGCGCGGCTCGGGTGGACTGCCCCAGCATCAAGCGGTTCAGCGATCGCATGGACTTCCTGCGCGGCGAGTTCCGCACCGCCGGGCGCAAGGCCGACGACGGCGGGCTGCGCGCGCTCCTGGACGCCGTCGGGAACGACCTGCGCGACCTGGCCGCCGCCTGCAGCCAGCTCTCCTCCGACACCGAGGGCGTCATCAGCCAGGCGGTCGTCGCCCGGTACTACCGCGGACGCGCGGAGGCGACCGGATTCACGGTCGCCGACCGCGCGGTCGAGGGGAAGCTGGCCGACGCCCTGGAGCAGCTGCGCTGGGCGCTGGCCACCGGCACCTCCCCGGTGCTCATCTCCAGCGCGCTCGCCCAGGGCGTGCGGGCCCTGGGCCGGGTGGGCTCGGCCTCGCGCACCAAGCGGCCCGAGGCGCTCGCCGCCGAGCTGGGCATGCCGCCCTGGAAGATCGACCGCACCCGCCAGCAGCTGCACGGCTGGACGGCCGCGGGTCTGGCCACGGCTCACGCCGCCGTCGCCGAGGCGGACGCCCAGGTCAAGGGCGAGGGCGCCAGCGCCGGCTATGCCCTGGAACGAGCGATCACCACGATCGTCGCCTCTCGCTCCCACAGCTGACCCGTCGGGCGCTGACCTGTCGGGCGCTGACCCGTCGGGCGGAGGGTCGTGACGTACCGCGCCCGGGGAGCGGGGAGTCCTGGCTATGCCTGCTTGAGCTGCTCGGTGCGCTTGGCGATCGCGGACTTGCGATTGGCAGCCTGGTTCTTGTGGATGACACCCTTGCTGGCCGCCTTGTCGAGCTTGACGGCGGCAGCGCGCATGGCCAGCGTTGCCTCTTCCACGTTGCCGGCCTCGGCGGCCTCGCGGAACTTGCGAACGGAGGTCTTCAGCTCGGACTTCACGGCCTTGTTGCGCAGCCGTGCCTTCTCGTTCTGCTTGTTGCGCTTGATCTGGGACTTGATGTTTGCCACGCGTGTGCCTCGCTAGGTGTGGTGAGCTGTGCGGTCAGGTGGTGCCCGGCACGAGCCGAGACGGTGCTGCGGCGTCGCGCCCGGCGTTGCGCACGCGGGCATGCAGGCAACCAGCGCCCAAGGATAGCCGAGATATGACCGGGCACCCAAACCGATACCCGCCCGCACGCCGGCCGACGTGGGCGCCCGCTCCTGCTGGCGTGGGCATCAGCCCCGGCGTGCAACCATAGATCGCTGGAGCAACGGACTACCACCTGGAAGATCTCTGTGCCATCCACCACGGGGCCACCCACCACGGGGCCATCCGCGACCGGGCCACCTGCGACCGGGGGATCGATGTCGGAGCTGCCCGAGACGGGTCGCACCGATCAGGCGATCATCCGCAATTTCTGCATTATCGCGCACATCGATCACGGTAAGTCCACCCTCGCCGACCGGATGCTGCAGCTGACCGGGGTCGTCGAGGGCCGGCAGATGCGCGCGCAGTACCTGGACCGGATGGACATCGAGCGCGAGCGCGGCATCACCATCAAGAGCCAGGCCGTCCGGCTGCCCTGGCGCGGCACCGATGGCCGCCACTACGTACTCAACCTCATCGACACTCCCGGCCACGTCGACTTCTCCTACGAGGTCTCCCGCTCACTGGCCGCCTGCGAGGGGGCCATCCTGCTGGTCGACGCCTCGCAGGGGATCGAGGCGCAGACCCTGGCCAACCTGTACCTGGCGCTCGCGGCGGACCTGCACCTGATCCCGGTCCTGAACAAGATCGACCTGCCCGCCGCGCAGCCGGACAAGTACGCCGCCGAGCTGGCCGGCATCATCGGCTGCGCCGAGTCAGACGTGCTCCGGGTCTCGGCCAAGACCGGCGAGGGCGTGCGAGAACTGCTGCACGCGGTGGTCGAGCAGGTCCCGCCGCCCAGCGGTGATCCCGACGCCCCCGCCCGCGCGCTGATCTTCGACTCGGTCTACGACACCTACCGCGGCGTGGTCACCTACGTCCGGGTCGTGGACGGGCGGCTGACTCCGCGGGAGCGCACGCTGATGCTCTCGACCAGGACCGTGCACGAGACCCTCGAGGTCGGCGTGATCTCGCCGGACCCGGTGCCGTCCGACGGCCTAGTGGCGGGCGAGGTCGGCTACCTGATCACCGGCGTCAAGGACGTCCGCCAGGCGCGGGTGGGCGACACGGTGACGACCGCGGCGCACCCGGCCAGCCAGGCGCTGCCCGGCTACGCCACCCCCCGGCCGATGGTGTTCTCCGGCCTGTTCCCGGTGGACGGCGACGACTACCCCGAACTGCGCGACGCGCTGGACAAGCTGCGGCTGAACGACGCCGCGCTGGTCTACGAGCCCGAGACCTCCACCGCGCTCGGCTTCGGCTTCCGCTGCGGCTTTCTCGGCCTGCTGCACATGGAGATCGTCCGCGAGCGGCTGGAGCGCGAGTTCGACCTCGTGCTCATCTCGACCGCGCCCAACGTCGTCTACCGGGTGGTCACCGAGTCCGGGACCGAGCTCGTCGTGACCAATCCCAGTGAGTTCCCCGAGGGCAAGATCGGCCAGATCTTCGAGCCCGTGGTCCGGGCGACCTTGCTGGCGCCCAGTGACTACATCGGCGCGATCATGGAACTGTGCCAGTCCAGGCGCGGCGTGCTGCTCGGCATGGAGTACCTGTCGGCCGACCGGGTGGAGATCCGCTACACGATGCCGCTGGCGGAGATCATCTTTGACTTCTTCGACCAGCTCAAGTCGCGGACCCGCGGCTATGCCTCGCTGGACTACGAGCCAGACGGCGAGCAGGACGCGAGCCTGGTCAAGGTGGACATCCTGCTGCAGGGCATCCCGGTCGACGCCTTCAGCCAGATCGTGCACGCCGACAAGGCGCGCGATTACGGCCTGGCCATGACCGCCCGGCTGAAGGAGCTCATCCCGCGCCAGCAGTTCGAGGTGCCGATCCAGGCGGCCATCGGCTCGCGGATCATCGCGCGGGAGAATATCCGCGCGATGCGCAAGGACGTGCTGGCCAAGTGCTACGGCGGTGACATCAGCCGCAAGCGCAAGCTGCTGGAGAAGCAGAAAGAGGGCAAGCGGCGGATGAAGACCATCGGCCGGGTGGACGTCCCGCAGGAGGCCTTCGTCGCCGCCCTGTCGACCGAGCAGGCGCCCGACAAGAAACGCTGAGCGCGGGCCCGGCTTGCGGCTGGCATCGGCCGATGATGCCTCGTTATCCGAGATCGTGGAGTCGCTGATGGCCGCGCCGCTGCCCGACGCCACTCCGAGCACGCCGCCGCCCAGCATGGCTGCACCCGCGGTGGTGCTGCGCGCCGAGACGGCGTTGCCGGCGGCCGTCAGGCCGGTCAGTGCGTCCTGCGTGACGGATTCGAAGATCCCCGCCCCGCCGCCCTCGGCCTCGGCCAGCCCGCCGCCGGCCGCGGTGGCCTGGCCAGCCCCGGTCGTCGCGGCGGTGGCATGGTTCCTGGTGAGCGTGCTGCCGCTCACGGCGTCGGCGCTCGTGGAGTCCGACTCGCGCCGCCGCTGGTGACCGCCGCCGCCCTGCACCGTCGTGGCGGTGGCTGAGCCGCCCTGATCTTGACGCCGCTGATGGTGGTCGTGACCGCCGGGTTTACGGTGTCATGGTCTGCTCGTCCCGTCGTTAGGTGCCTTGCGCCGGCCCAGACACAAGGACGACGAACGCGAGAATCACTAGGACGAACGCGACGAGGGCCGCCAGCCCAGCCCAGCCCAGGGCCAGGCCCCAGGTGGCCATGGACCGGCCGTCCTCGCCAGTGCGCCGGATCTTGCCGCGAGCTATATGTCCGAGGGCAATGGCCGGGATGGTGGTGAGCATCCCGGTGAATGGCTGCGCCACGCCGCACAGTAGCGCGGCGATCGCCAGCCCGTTCGTATGCCGCGGCTGGGGCAGGGCGGGCGCGTCCGGGTAGCCCGGCTGCCCCGGCAGATCGGCCGTCAGCACGTCGAGCTCGGCGTAGGTCTGAGCGGTCAGTGCGCGGCCGATCCGGGTGTCGTACTCGGCCTTGGTGAGCCGGCCCACGGTGTAGGAGGCCTGCAGAACGCCGATGGCCGCGTCCCGGTCCCGGTCGGTGGCCCGGATCGGCGCGACTGGCGCCTGTGGCTGCGTGAACCTGAAGCCACCCGGAGCCCGCTCGTTTGTCATCGTCCCCGTGCCCACCTGATCGGGTTTCGCCTGCTACTGTCCAGGACCTGCGTAGCTCATCTTCTAGGATAACCGCGACCGCGAGGGATGTCCCGCCACGCGCGGAATGCGCTCCAGCCGGGCCGGGGCCGGGGCCTGCCTGCGGGTGCTGTCCGAGGGCGTGCTCAGCGCCGGTGCGCCGGCGAGCGTGCTCGACCGCCCGGCCCACCGGGTTACGGTGGCAGAATCCATGCGCGCCTATGACGGTGACGCGCAGATCATGCGCAGGCTGCTTGAGGTGGAAGGACGAAGCCAGAAGTGGGACCAGATCGGCGCGGCGGTTCTCGGCGCGGCGGTTCTCAGCGGGGCTGGTGCCTGGCCCGCGGGCCGAGCTGACGGTGGCCGGCCAGCCGCCCGATGGCCAGCCGGTGCCCGCCGACGGGGCGCTGCCCCCGGACGCGGTGGCTCAGCTCGGCAGTCGCCCATTCGGCGTCTACGTGCATGTCCCGTTCTGCATGACCCGGTGCGGTTACTGCGACTTCAACACCTATACCGCCACCGAGCTCGGCTCAGGCGCGTCCCGGGAGTCCTACGCCGGGCTGGCGATCGCCGAGGTCCGGCAAGCGGGGCGGGTGCTGGGCGGGCGCGCGGGGCGCGCGGGGCCGGTGCAGGCGGGGCCGGTGCAGACCGTGTTCTTCGGCGGTGGCACGCCGACGCTGCTGCCCGCGGCCGACCTGGCGGCGATCCTGCGGTCCATCGATGAGGAGTTCGGGCTCGCGCGCGGCGCCGAGGTAACGGCGGAAGCCAACCCGGAGACCGTGGACCAGCCGATGCTGGAGCAGTTGCGCCGCGGCGGGTTCACCCGGATCTCGCTGGGCATGCAGAGCGCCGCGCCGCACGTGCTGAGCGTGCTGGACCGGGTCCATCAGCCGGGCCGTCCGCAGCAGTGCGTGGCCTGGGCCCGCGCGGCCGGGTTCGAGCATGTCAGCCTGGACCTGATCTACGGCACTCCCGGCGAGACCGACGCCGACTGGGCGCGGTCGCTGGACAGCGCCGCCGCCGCCGGTCCCGACCACATCTCGGCCTATGCGCTGATCGTCGAGGAGGGCACCCGGCTGGCCGCCCGGATCCGGCGCGGTGAGCTGGCCGCGCCCGACGACGACGAGCTGGCCGATCGCTACCTGGCGGCCGACGCCTACCTGGCGTCGGCCGGGCTGGGCTGGTACGAGATCTCCAACTGGGCCGCGGGGGAGTCCGCCAGGTGCCGCCACAACCAGCTCTACTGGACCGGCGGCGACTGGTGGGGGATCGGGCCGGGGGCGCACAGCCACGTCGGCGGCACCCGCTGGTGGAACGTGCGGCATCCGGCCGCCTACGCCGAGCGGATCAGCGCGGGACGCAGTCCTGGCCAGGCCCGGGAGATCCTGACCGGGGCGGAGCGAGCCATGGAGCGGGTGATGCTCACCACCCGGCTGTCGGAGGGCTGCCCGCTGGCGGACCTGACGCCGACCGGGCGCAAGGCCGCCGCGCAGGCCGTGGCCGACGGACTGGCGCAGCCGGAGGCTTACGCGGCCGGACGGGTGGTGCTGACCACCCGCGGGCGGCTGCTGGCCGACGCCGTGATCCGCGCCCTGACCGACTAGCGGGCGATCGTCGCGCAGATCCAGCGGGGAAGCTGGTAGAACTCCCCGAGGCTGGCCCAGATGGCGGCCCGCAGCAGGTAGGCCAGCGTCACCAGCCACAGCGCCAGCGCCGCTGGCACCGCGACCTCCAGGGCCACGCCGACGGCATCCAGCGAGAGCATGGCGGCCACGATCACGGCGCAGATGTTGTAGAGCGCGATCGTGATCGACAGGTTCAGTGCCTGGGTCGCGTGCTGCCGGACGTAGTCGGAGCTGCGGGCCCGGACGAGGAAGACCGCCAGCGGGGCCAGGATGCTGACGAATGGCACTCCCAGGTAGCTGAGCATGGCCCAGGCCTCGTCGCCATCCCGGACCGGCTGGCTGGCCTGTGCCGCCTCCTCAGGCGGCCGCGGGGCCGGGGTCTGCGGGGCCGGGGTCTGCGGGGCCGGGACGGCCGCCCACTGCGGCACCGCGGGCTCCGGGGCGGGCGCGGCCACCCACGGCGGGGCCGGCACCCCCGGCCGCGGGGCCGGGACGGCCGGCTGCGGCGCGGTGTGCCAGTCCTCATCGGGTCCCGTGCGCCAGCCGCCGTCGGACCCTCCAGCCGGTCGCCCTCCAGCCGGTCGCCGCGGCTCCGGAAGGGGTGAGAAGCTTGTCATCCGCCCTCGTTCGTCGTGTCTTGCGCACACGCTAGCCGGTGCGCGGCGATTGGGCGCCCTAGAGCACTGCCCTGCGGGCCGCCGCCACAGTATTCTTCGCGCAATAGAATTGGCACTCTAGATGCGGGAGTGCCAGGGAGGTGGGCAGCGTGCTCGACGACAGGAAACTTGCTGTCCTGCGCGCCATCGTGGAGGACTATGTCTCCACGAATGAGCCCGTAGGGTCCAAGAACCTTGTGGACAGGCACAGCCTGGATGTGTCCCCGGCCACCATCCGTAACGACATGGCCGTGCTGGAGGAGCAGGGGTTCATCGTCCAGCCGCATACCAGTGCGGGCCGGGTGCCGACCGACAAGGGATACCGGCTGTTCGTGGACCGGCTGTCGGGGGTCAAGCCGTTCTCCTCGGCGGAGCGCCGCGCGGTCGAGACGTTCCTCGCCGGCGCCTACGACCTCGATGACGTCGTCATGCGGACGGTCCGGCTCCTCGCCCAGCTCACCCGGCAGGTGGCAGTGGTGCAGTATCCATCGCTGAGCCGGTCGGTCGTCCGGCATATCGAGCTCGTTCCGCTGACCGACCAGCGGCTGCTGCTGGTGCTGATCACTGACACCGGCCGGGTTGAGCAGCGGGCGGTGGAGCTGCCCGGTCCGGTCGGTGATGACTCGATCACCCACCTGCGGGCAGTGCTCAACGCCTACCTCGATGGACGTAGGCTCACCGAGGTGGCGTCGGTGGTCGATGAGCTGCCCGAGCGCGTTGACCCCGTCGAGCGGCCCACCGCCGCGGCGGTGTTCTCCGTGATCCTGGAGACGCTGGTCGAACGGCATGAGGAGCGCGTGGTGGTCGGCGGAGCGGCCAACCTGGCCTCGGCGGATTTCTCCAAGGGATTGCACGAGGTCCTGGAGGCGTTGGAAGAACAGGTGGTCCTGATGCGCCTGCTGGGCGAGTCGGGCGATCAGGCCTCGGTGACGGTGCGTATCGGCGCGGAGAACCAGGTCGAGGGGCTGCAGAGCACCTCGCTGGTGGCGGCGGGCTACGGCTCCGGGGAGCAGGCACTGGCCAGGCTCGGAGTGCTTGGCCCGACACGGATGGACTACCCGACGGCGATGGGAGCGGTGCGCGCGGTGGCACGGTATGTAGGTCAGATCCTGGCAGGGGCATAGGGTATGCCGGTCGTGAACGACTATTACGGCGTCCTGGGCGTTCGCAGGGACGCGCAAGCCGACGAGATCAAGAAGGCATACCGGAGGCTCGCGCGCGAGCTGCATCCCGACGTGAACCCCGACCCGCAGACTCAGGAGCGGTTCAAGGAGATCACTCAGGCCTACGAGGTGCTCTCCGACCCGGAGAAGCGCCAGATGTATGACCTGGGCGCTGACCCGTTCGCGCCGGGCGGCGGCGCCGGGGCGGGCGGCTTCGGTAACGCCGCCGGATTCCCCTTCAGCGACATCATGGACGCCTTCTTCGGCGGTGGCGCCGGCCCGCGCGGCCCGCGTACCAGGGCTCGCCGCGGCCGGAACGCCACGATCCGGGTCGAGCTCGACCTGTCGGAGTGCGCGTTCGGCGCCACCAAGGAGCTGGTGGTGGACACGGCCGTGGTCTGCCCGACCTGCTCGGGCGAGGGCACGGCGCCCGGAACGCACCCGACCACCTGCGAGGTCTGCAACGGCCGCGGCGAGGTGAGCCAGGTCACCCGGTCCTTCCTCGGCCAGGTGATGACGTCCCGGCCGTGCCCCGGCTGCGGCGGCTTCGGCACCGTGATCCGCAAGCCGTGCCCGGAATGCGACGGCGACGGCCGGGTCAGGACCCGCCGCACGATCAAGGTGCGGATCCCGGCGGGAGTCGAGGACGGCACGCACATCCAGTTGGCCGGCGAGGGCGAGACCGGGCCGGGCGGCGGGCCGCCAGGAGACCTGTTCCTGGAGATCGTGCAGCGGCCGCACGCCATCTTCGAGCGCCAGGGGGATGACCTGCACTGCACGGTTACGATCCCGATGGTGGCGGCGGCGCTCGGCGCGACGCTGCAGGTGGAGACGCTGGACGGGCCGGCCGACATCGATATCCGGCCGGGCACGCAGTCGGGCCAGGCGATCCCCCTCTACGGCCAGGGCACCGCGCACCTGAACTCCTCTGGCCGCGGCGACCTGGTGATCCACGTCACGGTGGAAACGCCCATCAAGCTGGAGCCGGAGCAGGAAAACCTGCTGCGCGAGCTGGCCAAACTTCGCGGCGAGGAGGCCCCGCCCGGCAGATTCGCACCGGGACAGCAGGGTTTTTTTTCCCGGCTCCGGGACGCCTTTAACGGGCGCTGATACCCGGAACGAGCACTAGCCCTGAGACCGCCCGTATTCCTCGCTGACGGCGCCGAGCTGGCCCGTGACACGGTCGTGCTGGCCGGAGCCGAAGGCCGCCACGCCACGACCGTCCGCAGGCTATCCGCGGGTGAGCGCGCGGATCTCACCGACGGGGCGGGAACGGTCGCTGAATGCGTCGTCAAGTCCGCCCGGCCCGGCGTGCTGGAGCTGACGGTGCTGGCGCGGCACACGCAGCCGGCGCCCAGCCCCAGGGTCGTCGTCGTCCAGGCCATCCCCAAGGGCGACCGGGGCGAGCTGGCCGTGGAGACGATGACCGAGGTCGGCGTGGACGTGGTGGTACCGTGGTCGGCCGAGCGCTGCGTGGTCAGATGGCGGGGCGACCGGGCGGACAAGGGGGTCGCCCGCTGGCGATCCACCGCGCTCGCGGCCGCTAAGCAGTCGCGCCGGTCCTGGTTCCCCGAGGTCACGGCCGGCGCGGGGACCGCTGCCGTCGCCGAGCTGGTCCAGGCCGCGGCCCTGGCGCTGCTGCTGGACCCGGACGCGCCGCAGCCGCTGGCATCGATCGTTACGTGCGCTGCCAGGGACGTCGGCAGCGGTCGTGACGGGGACGGAGCGAGGGACATCGTTCTGGTTGTCGGGCCGGAGGGCGGCATCTCCGAGAGGGAAGCTGCCCTGCTGGCGCAGGCCGGCGCGGTCGGCGCGCGACTCGGGCTGACGGTGCTGCGCGCTTCCTCGGCGGGGGCGGTCGCGGCCGCTTTGGTCATGAGTTCCTCGGGCCGCTGGGCCTGACGGCCGGCCGGCCAGTCGAGGTCCAGCCGCCGCGCGCAGCGCCTGCGCCCCGGCCGTCGTTAGCGTGAAGCCTTTTGGTGGTCCCGCCCCCGCAAACGCTGCAAGATCTTTTCTTGCCTAGCACTACTGGGGCTGCTGGGGCTGCTGGGAGAAATGGGGTCGGCCTGGGCCTGGCCTGGGCCCGGCCCCGGCCTGGGCCTGGGCCTGGGCCTGGGCCTGGGCCCGATTTCCCGGATCAGGACTCGTGCCGGGCATCGCCGCGCTCGGTGACGCCGTCCGGCGCGATGCCCAGGGCGGACAATCCCGCGGCGAGCGGCGGGCTGCTCTTCTTCTTGGCCGAGGGCGACGGGCAGGGGGTCGCCGCCGCAGCCGAGGACCTGGAGGGCACCATCAGCGCCACATGCGGATCCTGCACGTGGGCCCGGTACAGGAACGCTGTTCCCGGCTGAGCCGCGGCTGCCAGGCCCGCGGCGGTGTTGCCGGTGCTGGCCGGGCTGGCCGACGGGTTTGGCGTGGTGGCCGAGCCTGGATTGGGCGTCGCGCTGTCACTCACGGTCGGGGTCACGGTCGGCGTCGTCGGGTTCACGGTCGGCGGTATCGACGCTGGCGGGCTGCTGCTGCTGGGCGCCGACGGTGCCGTGCTCGCCGACATCGTGGGCGTGGGCGTGGCACTCCCCGTCGCCGGGGCCTTAGGCGACGTGCACGGGGAGGGCGACGGGGACGCGAGTGACGATCCGCCGGACGACCCGGGCGAACTGGCGCTCCCCTGGAAGTACGAGCCGGAGCCGGCTACCCCGGACTTGCCGGAGCCGCCTTTTGGCCCGGAGTGCTGAGTCCACGGGAAGATCGTGAAGGTCGAGCCGCTGGACGAGATGTCCTGCGGCAGCGTCATGATCGCGAAGGCGCCGGCCGCGACCACGAAAATAGCCGTGCCCATGGCGGCGAATGGCCGCAGCCAGCCAAGCCGTCGGCCGGTGCGACCGGAAAATACGCCGCCGGGCTTGAAGCGGTCAATGACTGACCAGAAGGCATTCAGGGCGGAATCGATGAAAGGCGCCGCCCAGGTCGCGAAGCGCAGCGCGGCGTCGGAGCACCAGGCCGAGGCCGACGCGAACGACATCAGCGGCCGGCCAGAAAGCCGCGCCCTGATGCGCTCCAGTCCGTCCGCGGATGGCTCGACACTGTCGGCGGCGGCCCGCAGCGCGCGGCGGAGCACCTCGTCGTAGTCGCGGTTCGCAGCGTTCACGCTTCACGCTCCAGCACGCTGCGCAGGGCGATCATGGCCCTGGCCGTGTGGCTCTTGACCGCGCCCTTGCTGATGTTCATGGCCGCCGCGATCTGTGCCTCGGAGAGATCACCGTAGTAGCGCAGTACGAGCGCCTCGCGCTGCCTCGGCGGCAGCGTCCGGAGCGCTGCCACGACGGCAGACCGCTCCAGCAGGGCGATCGCCCCATGCTCGGCGCTGGGCATATCCGGCGCTGGCTTGGGTGCGTTGCGGTCCACGACGACGCGATGCCGCAGTACCGATCGGGACCGGTTCACGACCGACTGGCGCAGGTAGGACAGCGCTTTGTCGCTGTCGCGAAGACGGCGCCACCCGCCGTGCATCGCGACGAACGAGTCCTGCACCACTTCCTCCGCGGTTGCGACATCTCGGACCAGCAGAGCCGCCAGACGCACCAGCGAGCGGTAGTGCTCGCTGTAGAGGGCGGTCACTGCACGGTCGGCATCCCACTCGGCGTGAACCGGGCCCAGGGCGACATTCGCTATAAGGGTCTCGGTCACGGTAATAGGACGCTCAGCCATGTCGCTAGGTTCACCTGCAGTCATGGCGGATCCACGTTCACCCGCGGTCATGGCGGGCCCACGCCGCCGATTACTCGGGCGCCGACATAACTCAACGCTCGCACTTCCCCCCATGCCTGTCCATACCTGGAACGCATCACCGCGATGACCGCACCCGACGCACCCGCGGCGACGGAAGGCCAGGAGATGGCGAGACCGCGCACCAGAGGGGTGGTGGATCATGGGTTCGCAGTAGTGTCACCATATATGTCAGCGGGGCGCCGGACCTGGGACACGCAATAAGATCCTCCTGTGCCTCAGTGTCTCTTCTGCAGCATCGTCGCCGGTGACGTTCCTGCGCAGCTCGTGCTAGATAGTGACCGCACCATTGCATTCCGTGACGTCAACCCCCAGGCGCCCGTGCATGTGCTGGTAATCCCGCGGGTGCACCTCGCTGATCTCGCCGCGGTCGCCGCGGCGGGCGAGGGCCTGCTGGACGAGATGGCGGCGCAGGCGCATCAGGTAGCGGTCAATGAGGGCCTGGCGCAGGGCGGTTATCGGGTGGTCTTTAACACCGGTCCCGACGCCGGGCAGACTGTGCCGCACGCGCACGCGCATGTCCTGGGCGGCAGGGCCATGACCTGGCCGCCTGGATGAGCAGCTGTCCCGGCCGGCATAACATGGCCAGTGTGCTTGGCATGAGCGCGCTGGCAGGGGGAGCGCGCGGGATATGCTGGGTACGAAGGGTACGAAGGGCGCGTGCCCGAGCAGGGAAGGGTCATTGACAGACAAATCGCGCGAAACGGCTAAGGCTCAGGCTGACGCCGACAGCACCGCTCAGGTCAAGATCGTGATTCCGGATGACCACTCGATGGTCAGCCTTCTCGGCTCTCGCGACGAGCTGCTGAGAGTCATCGAGAAATCCTTCGACGCCGACGTTCACGTCCGCGGCAATGAGATTACCGTGACCGGGCAGCCGCACGAGACCGCGCTGGTGGCCCGGCTGTTTGATGAGCTTACCGAGCTGGTCGCCAGCGGTGCCGAGCTGACCGCGGACGCGGTCGAGCGCAGCGTCTCCATGCTGCGCCGCAAGAGCGGGGCCCGTCCGGCCGAGGTGCTGAACCTGGGCATCCTGTCCTCGCGCGGCCGCACCATCCGCCCCAAGACGCTGAACCAGAAGCGCTACGTCGACGCCATCGACAGTCACACGATCGTGTTCTCGATCGGGCCGGCCGGAACGGGCAAGACCTACCTGGCCATGGCCAAGGCCGTACGGGCGCTGCAGGACAAGGAGGTCAGCCGGATCATCCTGACCCGGCCGGCCGTCGAGGCGGGCGAGCGGCTCGGCTTCCTGCCGGGCACCCTGTACGAGAAGATCGACCCTTACCTGCGGCCGCTCTACGACGCCCTGCACGACATGGTGGACGCCGACTCCATTCCCAAGCTGACCGCGGCCGGGACCATCGAGATCGCGCCGCTGGCGTATATGCGCGGCCGGACGCTGAACGATTCGTTCATCATCTTGGACGAGGCCCAGAACACCTCGGCCGAGCAGATGAAAATGTTCCTGACCAGGCTGGGCTTCGGCTCCCGGATCGTGGTCACCGGTGACGTGACTCAGGTCGACCTGCCCGCCGGGCAGACCAGCGGGCTGCGCCTGGTGCAGGACATCCTCGAGGGCGTTGACGATGTGTACTTCTCCCGGCTGACCAGTCACGATGTGGTCAGGCACAAGCTGGTGGCCGACATTGTTGACGCCTACGAGCGGTACGACGCCCGGCAGGCCGTGGATGGCCCTGGTCAGCTGTCCGGTACCCGCCCGCGGCGCGATAGCCGTCGCACCCGCTGACGGGACCTTCCGGGCTGTCACCCGGCTAGCTCACCACGGGCCAGCGAACCACGGGCCAGCGAACCACGGGGCCTGGCTAGACAAGGCCGGGCGGGGTAGGACGAATGTGATGGCGAAAGCGACGGGAAACAGGTGAGCATCGAAATCGCCAACGAGTCGGGCGTTGAGGTAGACGAGACGTCGCTGGCCTCGCTGGCCAGGCACGTCCTGGACGGCATGCGGGTGCATCCGCTGGCCGAGCTGTCCGTCCTGCTCGTCGACGAGCCGGCCATGACCGAGCTGCACATGCGCTGGATGGGCGAGCCGGGGCCGACCGACGTGCTGGCCTTCCCGATGGACGAGATCCGGCCGCCGCAGCCGGGCGGCACGCATGCCGATCACTCGACCGCCGAGCCGCCCGAGATACCCGGCCTGCTCGGAGACGTGGTGATCTGTCCGCAGGTGGCCGCGGTCCAGGCGCAGCAGGCCAGCCACGGCGTCGGGGACGAGATCAGCCTGCTGTGCACGCACGGCATCCTGCACCTGCTCGGCTATGACCACGGCGAGCCAGAGGAGCACGCCGTGATGTTCGGCCTGCAGGACAAGCTGCTGGGCACCTGGCGCGCGGCCCGCGACGGCGCCGCCCGCCCGGACGGCCCGGACGCGGCCGGCCCGGACGCTGCCGGTCCCGACGGGCACAAAGGGCCTGGGTGAGGTACCCATGGGCTGGCTGCTGGTAGCGGCGCTGGCGCTGACGCTGCTGGCGGCCTGGTGCGCGAGCGCCGAGACCGCCCTGCTGCGCGTGTCCAGGGCAGGTGCCAAGGAGCTAGGCCGGTCGCCTGGCGAAGGAGCGGCACCGCTGCAAGCTGTGCTGGGCGAGATATCCCGTTATCTATCAGTGCTCGTGCTGGCCCGGGTGGCGGGCGAGGTGTCGGCGACTGTCCTGGTCACGGCCGTCCTCGTGCACTGGATCGCGCCGGACTGGCGGGCCTTCCTCGTCGCCGCCGCGATCATGATCGCGGTGTCCTACCTCATCGCCGCGGTCGTCCCGCGCAGCATCGGGCGGCAGCACGCGGTGGGGGTGGCCAGCGCGGCCGCCGCCGTCCTGCGTCCCGTGGTTCGCCTGCTCGGTCCGCTGCCGGCGCTGCTGCTGGCGATCGGGAGCGGGCTCGGTCGCGAGGGCCGCGACGGACCGTCCGGGTCGGAAGAAGAGCTCCGCGGGCTGGTTGACCTGCTGGAGCAGCGCCAGATCATCCAGCCGGACGAGCGGGCGATGATCCATTCGGTGTTCGAGCTGGGCGATACGATCGTGCGCGAGGTCATGGTGCCGCGCACGGACATGGTGTTCGTCGAGGGCGGCAAGACCCTGCGCCAGGCCCTGTCGCTGGCGCTGCGCAGCGGGTTCTCGCGTATCCCGGTGGTGGGCGAGAACCTCGATGACGTCGTGGGGATCGCCTACCTCAAGGACCTCGTGACCCGCAGCCACGAGCACCGGGAAGGCGAGTCGGTGGAGACCGTCGACTCAGTCATGCGCCCGGCGACCTTCGTGCCGGAGAGCAAGCCGATCAACGAGCTTCTCCGCGAGATGCAGGCCCGCCAGATCCACCTGGCGATCGTGATCGACGAGTATGGCGGCACCGCGGGCCTGGTCACCATCGAGGACATCCTGGAGGAGATCGTCGGCGAGATCGCGGACGAGTACGACCGGGAGGAGCCGGCGGTGGAGTGGCTCGGCGAGGGGCAGGCCAGGGTCACGGCCCGGCTCCCGGTCGAGGAGCTCGAGGAACTGTTCGACGTCGGCATCGAGGCGCAGGACGTGGAAACCGTCGGCGGGTTGCTGGCTCAGCGGCTTGGCCGGGTTCCCATCCCCGGCGCGGTCGCGACGGTGGCCGGGCTCCGGCTCACCGCGGAGAGCCTGGCCGGCCGGCGAAACAGGATCGGCACCGTCCGGATTGAGCGGATCGGTCCCGATGACGACCTCAGGGCCGCCCAGCCGGGCGGGGAGCGCACCGGGGAGCGCATCGCGACCGCTAGCGGCGGGCGTGGCGCGGGAGCCGGGAGCGCCGGGAGCGGGAGCGCCGGGAGCGGGAGCGGCGGGAGTGGCGGGAGTGGCGGGAGCGGCGGGAGTGGCGGGAGCGGCGGGAGTGGCGCCAGCAGCGGACGCGGCTCCGGCGGCGGCTCGGCGAGTGGTACCGGCGGCCGGCCAGGCAATGGGCAAGTACCGGCGGGCCGCCGGGGGCGGCACTAGACTCGGCGGGGTGAGCGAGGCCCATCCCGAAGAGGCCGAGGCCCTGCCAGCGGCCGGGGCACCGGGACCCGAGGATCTCAAGATCATCATGCTGGCCCGATCCGCCCGCGCCCGGGTAGCGTCCGCCGAGGGCGCAGCCGTCCGCGATGAGACCGGCCGTACCTACGCTGCCGCGGCAGTGGCGCTGCCGTCGCTGCGGCTGTCGGCGCTGCACCTGGCCGTCGCGATGGCCGTGTCCAGCGGGGCGTCCAGTCTCGAAGCGGCGGCGCTGGTCAGCGACGGGCCCGGACCCGATCCGGTCGACCTGGCCGTTGTCCGCGATCTCGGCCCGGACGCCGTCGTATTCCACGCGGCGCCCGACGGGACGCTACTGGCCACGCTGCAGGCTTAGCCGTTGGCGCAGCCGCTGCCGTCTTCGCCTGGCCGGTGCCATGCTCCGCCGCTGATCCCGGAGATCGCGCCGCACCTGCGCCGGGCCGTCTGGGAGCCTGCCTGAGCCGGGTCAGCGGGGCTGGCGGGGCGATCGCGATTCTGCTGGGCGCGGCGGCCTGGGGCAGTACCGGGACCGCAGCTCACTTCGCGCCCGCGGGCGCCAGCGCGGCCTCGATCGGGGCGGCGCGGATAGTCCTCGGCGGCGCGATCCTGCTGGCGCTGGCCGCCGGCCGGGAGCACCGCGCCGCGGCGACGGCCATGCTGGCCGCCGCCGCCGCCGGCGGATCCGCCCGCGTGAGCCTGGCCCTGGCCGTCATCGCCGTCGGCGGCTATCAGCTGTGCTTCTTTGGCGCGGTGCGGCTGACCGGCGTGGCCGTCGGCACCGTGCTGGCGATCGGCAGCGCGCCGGTGTTCACCGGGATGATCAGCCGGCTGACCGGCGGCCCCGCGCTGACCATCCGCTGGCTGATCGCCACGGTGGCGGCGGTGGCGGGGTGCGGCGTCCTGGTGACCGGCGGCAAGGCGGCGGGCGTGCAGCTGGGCGGCGTCGGGCTGGCCCTGCTGGCCGGGCTGTGCTACGCCGCCTACGCGGTGACGGCGGCCCGGCTGATCTCCGGCGGGATCTCGGAGACGACGGTGATGGGCGCGCTGTTCGGCGGGGCCGCGATCCTGCTCGCTCCCGTCCTGGCGGCCACCTCGCCAGGCTGGCTGCTTAGTGGCCGGGGCCTGGCGGTGACGGCCTACCTCGGACTGGTGACCACGGTGGCGGCCTACCTGCTGTACGGGCGCGGATTGCGCACCGTGCCGGCGCCGGTGGCGGTCACCTTGGGACTCGCCGAGCCGGTGGTGGCCGCCTTGCTGGGCGTGGTCGTGCTGGGGGAGCGGCTGACCGGCCCGGAGGTGGCGGGCCTGGTCCTGGTGGGCCTCGCGATCGCCATTTTGACCCTCGGCCGGCAGCCCGCGGTCGCTCGGATGAGCAACCCACCGCCCGGTTAGGGGAGAATCGGGACGTGAGATCGCCGCCATCGTCACCGTCAGCCTCGCCCGCGCCGCCGTCGGCGGCCGGGTTCAGGTCCGGGTTCGCCTGTTTCGCCGGCCGGCCGAACGTCGGGAAGTCGACCCTGATGAACGCGCTCGTCGGCAGCAAGATCGCGATCACCAGCAGCCGCCCGCAGACCACCAGGCGCGCGATCCGCGGCATCGTGCACCGCCCGGACGCCCAGCTCATCATCGTGGACACTCCCGGCCTGCACCGGCCGCGGACCCTGCTGGGCGAGCGGCTGGACAGCCTGGTCCGCGCGACCCTGACCGAGGTGGACGTGATCGGCCTGTGCATTCCGGCCGGTGAGCGGATCGGGCCGGGGGACAAGTACCTGGCCGCCGAGCTGGCTGGCGTGGGCAAGACGCCGGTGGTCGCGATCGTCACGAAGACCGATCAGGTGGGCCGCGAGCAGGTAGCCGGGCAGCTGGCCGCCGTGGCGCAGCTCGGCGACTGGGCCGACATCGTGCCGGTGTCGGCCGTCTCCGGCTTCCAGCTCGATGTCCTCGCCGACGTCCTGGTCTCGTACCTGCCGCCGGGCCGGCCGCTCTACCCGGACGGCGACCTCACCGATGAGCCCGAGCAGCAGCTCGTCGCCGAGCTGATCCGGGAGGCGATCCTGGAAGGCGTGCGAGATGAGCTGCCGCACTCCATCGCCGTCGTCGTGGAGGAGATGGCGCCCCGCGAGGGCCGGGCCGACCTCATCGACGTGCACGCCGTGATGTACGTCGAGCGCCCCAGCCAGAAGGCCATCGTGATCGGCGCCAAGGGGGCGCGGCTGAAGGCGGTGGGCTCTCAGGCGCGCCAGCAGATTGAGGCCCTGCTGGGCACCCGCGTCTACCTGGACCTGCGAATCAAGATCGCCAAGGACTGGCAGCGCGACCCCAAGCAGCTACGCCGCCTGGGCTTCTACGACTGACCAGTGGGCAGGATCGCTCGATCGCACCCGCCCCAGATATCGCCTGAGCACCCATGGCCCACCGCGGGTCGTCCGGCGGCCGCCCTGCACGCTTGCTGTTTGCCCGAATCCGCCGCTCATCGCCACCAGACATGTGATGATCGGCGGACCCGGGCGTTCCGAGGACGGCCTAGAGTTGCCTGGCCGGTCTCGTTGGAGGGGGCACATGTTGATCTTCGGGTTGCGGGTCTGCTTCCGCACCATCGGCCATGGCGAGTTCCATTGCCAGCGATGCGGCGGCGACCGCCAGTACCGGCACCGGGCCGGACGCCGCTGGTTCCACGTTTTCCTCATCCCGGTTGTCCGGCTGGACAAGGTGGGTGAGCACTTGCAGTGCACGACCTGCGGCGGCCGGTACCGCACGGGCGTGCTGGCGGTACCCACCGCCGCGCAGATGGAGGCGGCCCTGCCGGCGGGAACGCTGGCCGCGGCGACCTGCATGCTGCTAGCCGGTGACCCCGCCAGCGAGCCGGCCCGGCGGCGAGCCGTGGACGCGGTCAGGTCGGCCGGGCTGGCCGGGTACGACGAATCGGCGCTGGAGGAGGACCTGGCTCGGTCCGCGGCGAGCGGCGCCGACATCGCCGGACCGCTGAACGCGCTGGCCGCGCAGCTCGCGGTGCCCGCGCGTGAGTGGTTCCTGGCCGATGTCGTGCGCATCGGGCTGGCCGACGGGCAGCTCACCGATGAGGAGCGGTTCGCCGCGCGGCAGGTCGCGGCGAACCTGGGGCTGACGGCCGCCCATGCCTACGGGGTCATCACGATGACGGAGGAAGGGGCCACCGCCGAATAAGGCGTGGCCTGCCCGTGCGGCGCATCTCGGTCAGCCGCCCTGTGGTGAGCGGGGCGCGCGGTGAGCGGGGCGCGCGACGAGCGGTGAGCGCGGTGAGCGGGGTGCGCGACAATAGCCGGGTGAGCATCTACCGCGACGACGGCATCGTGCTGCGTACCCACAAGCTGGGCGAGGCCGACCGCATCGTCACGGTCCTGGCCCGGAAGTCCGGGCGGATCCGCGCGGTGGCGAAGGGGGTCCGGCGGACCAAATCGCGGTTCGGCGCCCGGCTCGAGCCGTTCACCCACGTCGACCTGCTGCTGTACACCGGCCGGTCGCTGGACGTGATCACCCAGGCCGAGACGATGCGGCCATACGGCGAGCCGCTGGTCGGCGACTACCCCCGGTACACGACGGGGACCGCCATGCTGGAGACCGCCGAGCGCCTGACCCCGGTCGAGAAGGAGCCAGCGCTGCGCCAGTTCCTGCTGCTCGTCGGCGGCCTGCGGGCACTCGGTGAGGCGCGGCACGCCCCGCGCCTGGTGCTCGATGCCTACCTGCTGCGCTCGCTGGCCGTGGCGGGCTACGCGCCGGCCCTGGACGAGTGCGCGGTCTGCGGCACCAGGTCCGGGCCGCCCGGCAGCCCGGCCGCGCTGCGCACCTTCGGTATCGCGGCGGGCGGCCTGACCTGCCAGGGCTGCCGCGCGCCCGGCGCCACGACGCCATCGGCGGCTACGATTGCATTGATGAACGCACTGCTGCGAGGTGACTGGAAGCACGCCGACGCCAGCGAGCGCCGTTATCAGGTGGAGTGCAGCGGCCTGACCGCCGCCTACCTCCAGTGGCACCTGGAGCATTCGATCCGCTCCCTGCGGCATGTGGAGCATGCGTGAGCGCTGCCTCGCCGCGGCCGCCGGACCCGCACGCGGGGGGCGCCCGGCCGCCCGCCATCCCGCGGGATCTGGTGCCCCGGCACGTCGCCCTGGTCATGGACGGCAACGGGCGCTGGGCCAAGCAGCGCGGCCTGCCGCGCACCGAGGGCCATAAGGCCGGGGAGCACTCGCTCTTCGACGTCATCATGGGGGCCATCGAGCTCGGCATCCCGTACCTGTCGGCGTACGCGTTCTCGACGGAGAACTGGCGGCGCTCACCGGATGAGGTTCGCTTCCTGATGGGCTTCAACCGGGACGTGATCCGCCGTCGTCGTGACCAGCTCAACGAGATGGGCGTGCGGGTCCGCTGGGCGGGCCGCAAGCCCCGGCTGTGGCGCAGCGTCATCTCCGAACTGGAGGATGCCGAGCGCATGACGGTCCGTAACTCGGTGCTCACGCTTCAGTTCTGCGTCAACTACGGCGGCCGGGCGGAGATCGCCGACGCCGCCGCGGCGATCGCGGCGGACGTGGCGGCCGGCCGGCTGCGGCCGGACAAGATCGATGAGAAGGTGTTCGCGCGGTACCTGGACGAGCCGGGGATCCCCGACGTCGACCTGTTCGTCCGGTCCTCAGGCGAGCAGCGGACCTCGAACTTCCTGCTCTGGCAGTCGGCTTACGCGGAGTTCGTATTCCTGGACACGCTGTTCCCGGACTTCGACCGGCGCCATCTGTGGCATGCCTGCGAGATCTACGCGAGCCGGGACCGCCGTTATGGCGGCGCGGTGCCCAACCCGCCGCCGGCGGCGCTCCGGGCGAGATGAGGCTGGCGGCCGGGTTACTTAGTGGCCTGGACCACGGCGACCACCAGGACGAGCGCGATGACCGCCAGCCGGCCGAGGCGGCCGGCTCCCGATAGCCGCGGCCAGGACACCAGGGCCAGCCAGCCCAGGACGATCGCCACGCCGCAGAGGGCGAGCGCGCCGGCGATCCCGTGCATCGCAAGTCCGGCGATCAGCAAGACGACCAGGACCATCGGCATCAGCCAGGCGGGTAGCTGCCGCAGGAATAGCAGCGGCGCCGCGCTGCGCCGCTCAACCGACTGGCGGGCGCGCGAGGCGCCCGGCGTGTAAAGGGTCTGCCCCGGAGCGGGCTGCCTGCGCCGTCCGGCCGGCCGGTTCGTGCTCATGCCGCGGCCCCTCCCGCCAGCCTGGCTGGCCTCACTCGACGGTCGTACTGCCCGGCCGCCCAGGCTACTGCCCGGCCGCCCAGCCTACTGCCCGGCCCGCCCAGGCTACTGCCCCGGCCCGCCGGGCTCAGCGGTAAGCTGGGGCCACCGCCGATCCCTTTCCCGGGATCGCGCATGCACCGCGAGCCGCCGACGGCCAGCCGGATGGAGACCTTGATGGCACGACGCAGCGATCGTATGGACACCATGGTCAGCCTGTGCAAGCGCCGGGGGATCGTCTTCCCGTCCAGCGAGATCTACGGTGGCCTGCGCGCCGCCTGGGACTACGGCCCGCTCGGCGTGGAGATCAAGAACAACATCAAGCGCCAGTGGTGGCGGTCGATGGTGCAGGAGCGCGATGACGTCGTCGGGCTGGACTCCAGCGTCATCCTGGCACCTGAGGTCTGGCAGGCCAGCGGGCACCTCACCGAGTTCGTCGACCCGCTGACCGAGTGCCTGTCGTGCCACCACCGGTTCCGGGCGGACCACCTGATCGAGGGCTACACGGAGAAGCACGGCCACCCTCCCGAGGGCGGGCTGGCCAACATCGCCTGCCCGAACTGCGGAACCAGGGGCGCGTTCACCGAGTCGCGGATGTTCAACGGGCTGCTGCGGACCTACCTGGGAGCCACCGAGGACGACTCCGGCCTGGCCTACCTGCGGCCGGAGACGGCGCAGGGCATCTTCATCAACTACCGCAACGTCCTGCAGACCTCTCGCAAGAAGCTCCCGTTCGGAATCGGGCAGGTCGGAAAGTCCTTCCGCAACGAGATCACGCCCGGCAACTTCATCTTCCGGACCCGCGAGTTCGAGCAGATGGAGATGGAGTTCTTCGTCCGGCCGGGTACCGACGAGGACTGGCACGACCGGTGGATCGAGACCCGGCTGGCCTGGTACCACGACCTGGGCGTTAGCAAGGAGAACCTGCGGCTGTACGAGCACCCGGGCGAGAAGCTGTCGCATTACTCCAAGCGCACGGTCGACATCGAGTACCGGTACGACCTCGGCGGCAGCGAATGGGGCGAGCTGGAGGGGATCGCCAACCGCACCGACTTCGACCTGAGCACCCACGCCAAGGCCTCCGGCCAGGACCTGTCCTACCTGGACGCGGAGTCCGGCGAGCGATTCGTGCCCTACGTCATCGAGCCGGCGGCGGGCGTCGATCGCGCCATGCTGATGTTCCTGCTGGACGCCTACGCGCAGGACGAGGCCCCGGACGCCAAGGGCAAGCTGGAGAAGCGCACCGTGCTCCGGCTGGATCACCGGCTGGCCCCGGTCAAGGTGGCCGTGCTGCCGCTGTCGCGGCATGCCGACCTGTCGCCCCGGGCGCGGGATGTCGCCGCGCTTGTGCGCAAGCACTGGAACGCCGACTTCGACGACGCCAGCGCCATCGGACGGCGCTACCGCCGCCAGGACGAGATCGGCACGCCGTTCTGCGTGACGGTGGACTTCGAGACGCTGCAGGACCAGGCCGTCACGGTGCGTGAGCGCGATTCCATGCGGCAGGACCGCGTCGGCATCGACGCCCTGGTCGGCTACCTGGCCGAGCGCCTCCCCGGCTGCTAGAGCCGGCCCCGCCGGGTCTGGCTTCAGGGGGTGGGCTGCGCCACGGTTGGGGTGGCGGTCGGGGGGACCGTGGCCCGGCCGCTGGGAGTCAGTTCGACCGCGTTCGTGCATCCGGACAGTGCCTCGTCCGCCGTGGTCGTGTAGTGCCGCGATCCGACGTGATAGCGGACCACGACCTCGGTCACGTTCCAGCAGCCCGCCGAGCCGGGTGCCGCCACCTCGATGCTGACGTCGATGGTCCGGGTCGCCGCTGGCCGCCTGCCATGGGCGGCCAGCGTGAGATGGCCGACCGGGATGACGCGGCCGACGAGCGGGACGGTGCCGCCCTTCGCGCACCGCTGCGCGAAGCTGTTTTCCCCGGTCAGAGGCCACCAGATGCCGCTGCAGGCCTGGTCCGGGTCGCCGACCACGCTGAGCAGCCGCGGCGCCGGGTAGCCCTGGCCGCCGCTGATCCGGACGCTGTCGATAACGGCGGGCGTGGCCGCCCCGGTCTCGATGGGAACGAGAAGCACCGACGGACGCGACTGCGGGACCGTTCCGCTGGAGGCGACGAAGGCGACAGCCAGCGGTCCCGCCCCGATCCCGAGGGGACCCCAGGCGAGGAAGGCGCCAGCGGCGACGATGAGGGCGGCAACGACGCCGATGGCTCCCCAGAACCGCTTCGTCAACTCCCGCGCTCCTGCCCGTCTGCAACCCCACCGACGAGTTAGGAATTATTCATGACAGATAGCTCTTTGTCGAGACAGACTCTCCCAGCGTGACGGCCCGACGCGCGCCTCGTCCCCGGCATCCCGGCTCTGCCCGGCTACCCGGCTCTGCCCGGCTGCCCGGCTCTGCCCGGCTGCCCGGCTCTGCCCGGCTACCCGGCTAGTCTGCGGCCCCGTCGCCGGTGAGCGCCGTGAGCACCTGCTCAAGAGCCTGGCTGCCTGGGTCCGCGGCCGGCCGGGCATGCGGGGCGCGGGGGGCGCGCGGGGCGCGGCGGAAGACCTCCGCGGCGGCCTGGTGGAAGCCGTCTGGCAGCCCGGCGGCGGACATGGTGGCGGCGATCTCCTCCATCTCGGCCACCCAGCGCCAGCCCTTCATCGCGGCTGAGCGGGCGGCTCCGCCGGAACGCTGGGTCAGCGCGGGCTGGGACAGCTCCCATTCCGCGAGGAGGGTGTCCTCGACGCCCTGCTCGCGGGCCAGCGCCCGGACGGCCAGCAGCAGCGCGGTCGTGCCTTTCGTCCAGCCGGCGTAGGCCATCTTCACCGCGGACGCGGCCGTGGTCGCCCCGGCGACGACCCGCGCGTCCAGCGGCGTCCCGGCGAACAGGCCGGCGACCTCCGCGGCGTCGGCGCCGGACAGGTACAGGCGGGTGGTGCCCGGATCGGCCGGCGGCGGCCCGATGATCCCGCCGTCCACGTACCGGCCGCCGCTCTCGGTGATCATCTGCGCGGCCTCGCGCGCGGTGCCCGGGGATATCGCGTTGGCGTCCACGTAGAGGCCGCCGAACCCGTGGACCGCCCAGGCGGTGTCCAGGGCGGCATGCGGCGGGCAGATCGACAGGATCACGCTGGCGCCGCTGACGACGCCCGCTATCGTCCCCGCGTCGGTCAGGCCGGCCGCGGCCGCACGGGCGGCGGTATCCGCGCTCCGGCCGTCCGAGGCCCACAGCACCTGGTGACCCAGGCCGGCCAGGCAGCGGCCCACCGCCGCGCCCATCTCGCCCGGATTCAGCAGGCCGATCGCGGCACGTCTGGAGTCATCCACCCAGGCATTGTCTCGCGCGGCCCTCGTCCTGGCTGGCCAGAGGCCCAGACGCAGCCATCCAGACTCAGCCGCCCAGACTCAGCCGCCCACCAGCCGCTCAGCAGCAACGGGCGCGCTCGCCAGGGGACACCGGCAGACGCGGCGGCCTGCCGAGAACCAGCGGCAGCTCATATACGGGCCGTTAATTCGCCTTCGGGCTGCCGTCTGCGTCCCCGGCAGCCGCCCATGCTCGGTAGAGTCCAGAAAGAGGGGCCGTGAGGCCGGAAATTACTGAGCCGTCTAGCGCCGGGCTGTCTGGCTGGCGGCGGCATCTCGAGGAGTGCGCGCAGTGCCGAAGCTCGTCTATGACTTCACCGAGGGCAATAAAGAACTGAAGGACCTGCTGGGCGGCAAGGGCGCCAACCTGGCTGAGATGACCAACCTGGGCCTGCCGGTCCCGCCCGGGTTCATCATCAGCACCGACGCCTGCCGTTATTACCTGCAGACCGGCTCGATTCCCGACGGCCTGGCCGACGAGGTGACCGAGCACCTGCAGAAGCTGGAAGAGCAGATGGGCCGGCGGCTGGGCGACCACGCGGACCCGCTGCTGGTCAGCGTCCGTTCCGGGGCGAAGTTCTCCATGCCCGGCATGATGGAGACGGTCCTGAACATCGGCCTGTCCGATGAGTCGGTGCACGGCCTGGCCAAGCAGGCCGGCAGCGAGCGGTTCGCCTGGGACTCCTACCGGCGGCTCATCCAGATGTTCGGCAAGACCGTCCTCGACATCGAGGGCGAGGCATTCGAGCACGCCATCGACGCGGCCAAGAAGGCCAAGGGCACGAAGAACGACCTGGACCTGGACGCCGGCGACCTGCAGGGCATCGTCGAGTCGTTCAAGGGCATCGTCCGCGAGCACACCGGGCGGGACTTCCCGCAGGAGCCGCGTGAGCAGATGGACCTGGCCGTTAACGCCGTGTTCAACTCCTGGAACGCCGACCGGGCCATCCTGTACCGGCGCCAGGAGCGCATCCCCGCCGACCTCGGCACCGCGGTCAGCATCGTCAGCATGGTCTTCGGCAACCTCGGCCCGGACTCGGGCACCGGCGTGGCCTTTACCCGCGACCCCGGCACCGGCCAGCAGGGCGTGTACGGCGACTACCTGCAGAACGCGCAGGGCGAGGACGTGGTGGCCGGCATCCGCAACACGGTGCCGCTGCAGGACCTGGAGCAGATCGACGCCAAGTCCTACGCCGAGCTGATGCAGATCATGAAGACGCTGGAGGACCACTACAAGGACCTGTGCGACATCGAGTTCACGATCGAGCGCGGCAAGCTGTGGATGCTGCAGACCCGGGTGGGCAAGCGCACCGCGGCGGCGGCGTTCCGGATCGCCGTGCAGCTCGTCGACCAGGGCATGATCGATCTCGACGAGGCGCTGTCACGGGTCAGTGGTGACCAGCTCGCCCAGCTGATGTTCCCCCGGTTTGACACCGGGACCGACGTCAAGCGGATCGCCAAGGGCATCAGCGCCTCGCCGGGGGCCGCCGTCGGCAAGGCGGTCTTCGACTCCGGCCGGGCGGTCGAGCAGGCGGCGGCCGGCGAGCAGGTGATCCTGGTCCGGCGCGAGACCAACCCCGACGACCTGCACGGCATGATCGCCGCGCGCGGCATTCTCACCAGTCGCGGCGGCAAGACCAGCCACGCGGCCGTGGTCGCCCGCGGGATGGGCAAGACCTGCGTGTGCGGAGCCGACGAGCTCGAGATGGACACCGCGGGCCGGAAGTTCACCCTCGCCGACGGCACGGTGGTCAGCGAGGGCGACATGATCTCGATCGACGGCTCCTCCGGCGCCGTCTACCTGGGCGAGGTCGCGGTGGTCGCCTCTCCGGTGGTCGAGTACTTCGAGGGCGGGATCGAGCCCGCCTCCGACGAGCTGGTCAACGCGGTGCACACGATCATGCAGCACGCCGACGCCCGGCGGCGGCTGGGCGTCCGGGCCAACTCCGACAACGGCGAGGACTCGGCCCGCGCGGTGCGGTTCGGCGCTCAGGGCATCGGCCTGACCCGGACCGAGCACATGTTCCTGGGCGAGCGGCGCCAGCTGGTCGAGCGGCTGATCCTGGCCGAGGACGACGGCGCGCGGCAGGCGGCCCTGGACGCGCTGGAGCCGCTGCAGCGCGGTGACTTCGTGGAGATCCTGGAGGCCATGGACGGCCTGCCGGTGACCATCCGGCTGCTGGACCCGCCGCTGCACGAGTTCCTGCCCGACCTGACCGAGCTGTCGGTCAAGATCGCGCTGGCCGGGGACGACGCCACTGAGCAGGACCGCAGGCTGTTGGAGGCGGTGCGCCGCCTGCACGAGCAGAACCCGATGCTCGGCCTGCGCGGCGTCCGGCTCGGCCTGGTCATCCCCGGCCTGTACGCGATGCAGGTGCGGGCGATCGCGCATGCGGCGGCCGACCGGGTGAAGGCCGGCGGCGACCCGAAGCCGGAGATCATGATCCCGCTGGTCGGCGCGGTGCAGGAACTGGAGATCTCGCGCGAGGAGGTCGAGCGGGTGCTCGCCGAGGTCGCGCAGGAGACCGGCGTGCGGCCGCACACGCTCATCGGCACGATGATCGAGGTCCCGCGGGCCGCGCTGACGGCCGGCCAGATCGCCCAGGCCGCCGAGTTCTTCTCGTTCGGCACGAACGACCTGACCCAGATGGGCTGGGGCTTCTCGCGCGACGACGTGGAGGGCTCGTTCTTCAGCCGCTACATCGACCTGGGCATCTTCGGCGTCTCGCCGTTCGAGACGCTGGACACCGAGGGCGTCGGCCGGCTCGTCCGGATCGCGGTCGAGGAGGGCCGCCAGACCCGGCCCGACCTCAAGATCGGTGTCTGCGGTGAGCACGGCGGCGACCCCGAGTCGGTGCACTTCTTCCACTCGGCCGGGCTGGACTACGTGTCCTGCTCGCCGTTCCGGGTCCCGGTGGCCAGGCTCGAGGCCGGCCGGGCCGCCGTGGCGGAAGCAGTGGGAGGCAGCGACAGCCGGTGACCCCCGGCTACGACGGCCCGGCAGCGGCGCGGTGGGCAGCCGAGCCGTCAAAGCACGCGCGCAGCTCCGGGCGCGGCCCCTTCATCCGGGACCGCGCCCGCGTGCTGCACAGCGCGGCGCTGCGCCGCCTGGCGGCCAAGACGCAGGTGGTAGCGGTCGGCTGGGACGATTTTCCGCGGACCAGGCTGACGCACTCGCTGGAGTGCGCGCAGATCGGCCGCGAGCTGGGCGCGGCGCTGGGCTGTGACCCGGACCTGGTGGACGCCGCCTGCCTGGCGCACGACCTGGGGCATCCGCCCTTCGGTCACAACGGCGAGTCCGCCCTCGCGGAGCTGGCCGCGGGCTGCGGCGGCTTCGAGGGGAACGCCCAGAGCCTGCGGCTGCTGACCCGCCTGGAGGCCAAGGTGCCCGGCGCCGGGCTCAACCTGACCCGGGCGACGCTGGACGCCACCCTCAAGTACCCGTGGCTGGCCCCCGGTGGCGGCGGGCCCGGTGGCGGCGGGCCCGGTGGCGGGCGGCCCGGTGGCGGCGGCGATCAGCCCGCGCAGCAGAAGTACGGCGTCTACGCCGACGACGCGGCGGTGTTCGGCTGGATCCGCGACGGCGCCCCGGCGGGCCGGTCCTGCCTCGAAGCGCAGGTCATGGACTGGGCCGACGATGTGGCCTACTCGGTGCACGACCTCGAGGACGGGCTGCACGCCGGCCTCATCCAGCTGGCCCAGCTGCGCGACCCGGCCGAGCGAGAGCTGGTGACCGAGCTGACCGTCGCCACCTACTGCCCGCCGGGCTTGGCCACCCCGGGCGAGCTGAGCGAGCTGTTCGCCCGCCTGCTGGAGCTCGACTTCTGGCCGCGGCACTTCGACGGCGGCCCGAGCGCGGCCGCGGCGGTCAAGCACCTGACCAGCGAGCTGATCGGCCGGTTCTGCGGCGCCGCCGAGCAGGCGACCCGGCGACCCGGCCGGCCGGCGCTCACCAGGTACGCGGCCGACCTCGTGGTGCCGCGCCAGCAGCGGCTGGAGTGCGCGCTGCTCAAGGGTGTGACGGCCTACTACGTCATGAGCCGGCCCGGCGCGGCGGCGGCCCAGGAGCGCGAGCGCCAGCTCATCACCGAGCTGGCCCGGGCCATGCTGGCGGGGGCGCCCGGCACGCTGGATCCGATGTTCGCGGCGGCGTTCGAGGCCGACGCGGCCGACGACGCGGCCGACGACGCCCGGTGCCGCGTCGTGATCGACCAGATCGCCTCGCTGACCGATACCTCCGCCATTTCCTGGCACCGGCGGCTGTGTGGATGAAGGCCGTGCGGATGAAGGCCGTGCGGATGATCCGGGCCCGCGCCGGCGGCTAACGTGGGTCATGACTATCACCGGAAGGACCATTCGATGCCAGCAGCGCAGACCTATGTGATCGTCGGTGCCAGCCTGGCCGGCGCCAAGGCGGCGGAGACGCTGCGCGGCGAGGGCTTCGACGGCGCGATCGTGCTCCTCGGCGCGGAGGACGAGCGACCCTACGAGCGGCCGCCCCTGTCCAAGGATCTCCTGCTCGGCAAGGCCGATCGCCAGGCGGCCTTCGTCCACGAGCCCGGCTGGTATGCCGAGCACGACGTCGACCTGCGCCTGGGTACCCGGGTGACGTCTATCAACCGGTCCGGCCGCCAGGTGCGGCTGGAGGACGGCTCATCGGTGGGCTACACCAGGCTCCTGCTCACGACCGGCGCCTCGCCCCGGCTGCTGCCGGTGCCCGGCGCCGACCTGGCCGGCCTGCTGTACCTGCGCACCCTCGGCGACAGCGAGGCCCTGTCGGCGGCGCTCAAGGGCGGCGGGCACGTGGTCATCGCCGGGGCGGGCTGGATCGGCCTGGAGGTGGCCGCCGCCGCCCGGCAGGCTGGCTGCGAGGTCACCATCGTGGAACCCGACTCCGCGCCGCTCTACCGGTGGATCGGGCCCGAACTGGGCGAGGTGTTCGCCGGCCTGCATCGCAGCCACGGCGTTACGTTCCGGTTCGGCGAGGGCGTCAGCGAACTGCGCGGCGACATCGCGAGCGGCTCCGGGTCGGCCGGGGCGCCGCGCGGCTCGGTCCGCCAGGTCCTGACCTCTGCGGGCGCCGAGATCGCCGCCGACATCGTCATAGCCGGGATCGGCGCGGTGCCCAATGCCGGCCTCGCGTCCGACGCCGGGCTGGAGGTCGACAACGGCGTCCTGGTCGACGAGTCGCTGCGCACGTCGGACCCGGATATCTTCGCGGCGGGCGACGTGGCGAACGCGTTCAACCCGCTGCTCGGCCACCGGATCCGGGTGGAGCACTGGTCCAACGCGCTGAACGGCGGGCCCGCCGCGGCCAGGTCCATGCTGGGCAGGCCGGTCTCCTACGACCGGGTGCCCTACTTCTTCAGCGACCAGTACGACCTGGGCATGGAGGCCGCCGGGGTGCCCGAGCCGGGCGGTTACGACCAGGTGGTCTACCGGGGTGAGCCGGAGTCGCTGGAGTTCATCGCGTTCTGGCTGAATGACGGGTCCGTGGTGGCGGGCATGAACGTCAACGTCTGGGACGTCAACAATGACATCCAGGCCCTGATCCGGTCGCAAGTCACGGTGGACGCGGCCCGGCTGGCCGACCCGGACGTCCCCGTCGGCGACCTCGCCGGCTGAGCCGCGCCCCCGCCCGGCTGAGCCGCGCCCGTCCGGCGGCTGACGTGGCCTCAGTGGCCGCCGAGGATGGCCAGGACGGCCCGGACGGTGTCGGATAGGTCGCCGAGCACCGCGTGCGCGCCGGCCTCCGCGAGATCCTCGATCGTGAAGCTGCCGGTGGCGACGCCTACCGCTCGCGCGTCGGCGGATAGGGCGGCCTCGACGTCGAGGGGGGTGTCGCCGATCAGCACCGTGCGGGCGCCGCTGAAGTCCTCGCCGTAGCGCGCCGCGGCGTTGGCCCGGGCCACCGGGACGAGGTCCGCGCGGATCTCGCTCGCGGTCCCGTAGGCGCCCGTGTCCAGGTCGAGATGGTGGGCCAGGCCCAGGCTGCCCAGCTTCACGTCGGCCATCGCGCGCACATTGCCGGTCAGCACCGACTGGATCACCCGGCTGCCGGGGCGGGCCTGCGCCAGCGCGGCCAGGGCCGCGTGCACTCCGGGCAGGACGCGCCCCCGCGCGCTGATGGCGTCCGCCAGCGACGGCGCGTGGGCAGCCTGGATCGCCTGGAACTTGTCGATCTGGCTGCGGGCGTCGGCTATCCCGGCGCCGGTCAGGATGTCCAGCGCGATGGCGCGGTCGGTGCGCCCGGCCATCGACACCGTGACCGCGGCGGCCGGCAGTTCCCGGCCGAACATCTCCCGGAATGCGGCCTGGTAGATCGCGAGGCCGACGCCGCCGGCGTTGACGAGAGTCAGATCGACATCCCAGAGCACGAGCAGGCTGGCCACGCCGGGAGGCTATCAGGCCCATTCAGCGGCAGCCGCGCCAGCCTGGAGCCGCCGAGCCCGGCGCGCGAGAGCCCAGCCGAGACTAGACTCGCGGCGACGACATGATGCACCGAGGGGCGGAGGGCTGACGTGCCAGGCCGGATCCGCGACGAGGACATTGCCCTAGTTCGCGAGCGCTCGGCCGTGGATGAGGTGGTGGGGGAGTACCTCCAGCTACGTAATGCGGGCGGCGGGTCGCTGAAGGGCCTATGCCCGTTCCACGACGAGAAAACACCGTCTTTCAATGTGACTCCCGCGCGCGGTCTCTGGTACTGCTTCTCCTGCGCCGAGGGCGGCGACGTCATCCGCTTCGTGCAGAAGATCGACAATCTCGGCTTCGCGGAGGCCGTCGAGCGGCTCGCGGCCAGGATCGGCATCGAGCTGCGCTACGAGCAGGGCGGCCACGTTCCCGGCCAGGAGCAGACGCTGCGGCGCCGGCTTATCCAGGCGCACCGGGCAGCGGCCGATTATTACCTAGAACGTCTGAGCAGCGCCGATGCCGTCGCCGGGCGCGACTTCCTGTCGTCGCGCGGTTTCGAGCGGGCCGACGCGGAGCGGTTCGGGGTCGGGTATGCGCCCGCCGAGTGGGACACCCTGACCAAGCACCTGCGCGGGCGCGGCTTCACCGAGCAGGAGCTGCTCACCGGCGGCCTGGCCAGCCAGGGCAGGCGCGGCCTGATCGACAAGTTCCGCGGTCGCCTGATCTGGCCGATCGCCGACCTGACCGGCGACGTGATCGCCTTCGGCGCCCGCAAGCTGCGCACCGACGACGACGGCCCGAAGTACCTGAACACGCCCGAGACCCCGCTGTTCAAGAAGGGCTCGGTCATGTACGGGGCGGACCTGGCCCGGCGGGAGATCTCACAGCGCCGCCAGGCGGTGATCGTCGAGGGCTACACCGACGTGATGGCCTGCCACCTGGCGGGCATCGGCACGGCCGTGGCGACCAGCGGGACGTCCTTCGGTGAGGGTCACATCGCGATCCTGCGCCGCCTGCTGATGGACGCCAGCCAGTTCCGCGGCGAGGTGATCTTCACCTTTGACGGAGACGCCGCGGGGCGCAAGGCCGCGCTGCGTGCGTTCAGCATGGAGGAGAAGTTCGTCACGCAGACCTTCGTGGCGGTCCAGCCCGACGGGCTCGACCCGTGTGACCTGCGCCTGAAGGACGGTGACGCGGCGGTCCGGGACCTGATCGCCCGCCGCGTGCCGCTGTTCGAGTTCGCGATCCGCAGCGTGCTGGACGACCACGACCTCAACACGGCGGAGGGCCGCCTCGCCGCCCTAGACGCCGCCGCGCCGATCGTGGCCAAGATCAAGGACCGGAGCCTGCGGCAGCTGTACGCGGTCAGCCTGGACCGGTGGACGGGCATCATGAACGAGGGCTTCGTGCTGGAGCGGGTCGGGCAGCATGCCGGATCGCAGCCCGCTGCCCAGCTGACCGGGCGCGGCCGGAGCGGCCGGGCCGGCCAGCCGGCCGATGGCCGGGGCGGCGGGCCGGCCGAGGGCAGCCCGGCCGCGAACGTGCCGCGACAGCGAGCCGGCGAGCACGGGACCGTTAACCACGGGGCTGGCAACCACGGGGGATACGACTCGCGGGACCCGGTGATCCAGGTCGAGCGCGAGGCGCTCAAGCTGGCCGTGCAGCGTCCGGCGCTGTGCGGGCCGGCCTTCGATGCGCTCGGGCCCGGCTGCTTCACCGCGCCCGTGCACGCCGCGGCGTTCGACGTCGTGGCCGGCTGCGGCGGCACCTCGGCGGCCGGTGGCGGCCGCGAGTGGGCCGAGCGGCTGCGCAACGCGGCTCCCGACGACCAGGTGCGGACGTTCATCACCCAGCTCGCGGTGGAGCCGGTGCGGGCACCCGGGGCTGACGGGGAGCCCGATGCGCGGTACATCGAGGCGCAGTTCGCCCGGGTGGAGGAGCTGTCGCTGAGCCGCGACATCGCCCAGGTCAAGTCTCGGCTCCAGCGGATGAACCCGGTCACCGAGCAGGCCGAGTACAACCGGATGTTCGGCGATCTCGTGGCCCTCGAACAGCGTCGCAAGGTGCTTTCCGGGCCTGCCGCGGATGCCCTGCAGTAACGGGCAGCCGCCTGGAGGTCACCGTGCGCACGCCCGGCAGTGATGGCATGCACACAATGGGCCGGCCGCGTTACTACCGTTAAGGTGACAATATTGAGTCCCCGCAACAGCCGATTCCTGACGCACACTGGTCCCCATGAGCGTTACGGCTGCCCCCCGTGTTGACCTGGTAGCAGATCTCATCGCTCAGGCGCGGGAACGCGGGACGATCACGATGACCGAGCTCACCGCGGCCTTCGAGCGACACGACTTCCCCCAGCAGGCAATGGACGAGGTCCTCAAGCTGCTTGCCGATGAGGGCGTCGAGGTGATGGAAGTCCAGCAGGACGAGGTCGAGGAGACCCGGCCAGCCCCCGGCGCCGACGCGGCCCGCCGCGCCGCGACCGGCGACCTGGTGCGAATCTACTTGCGGGAGATCGGCCGGGTGCCGCTGCTGACGGCCCAGGACGAGGTGGAGCTCGCCAAGGCCATCGAGGCCGGCCTGTTCGCCGAGGAGAAGCTGCAGAACGGATTCGCAGCCGACGCCGGCAACGGCGCGCTGATGGGCGAGCTGACCTTCGTCGCCGCCGACGGGCTGCGAGCCAAGCAGCGGCTGATCGAGGCCAACCTGCGGCTGGTGGTCTCCATCGCCAAGCGCTACATCGGCCGCGGGCTGGTGTTCCTGGACCTGATCCAGGAGGGGAACCTCGGGCTGATCCGCGCGGTGGAGAAGTTCGACTACACCAAGGGCTACAAGTTCTCGACGTATGCGACCTGGTGGATCCGGCAGGCAATCACCAGGGCCATCGCCGACCAGGCCCGCACCATCAGGATCCCCGTGCATATGGTCGAGACCATCAACAAGATGGCCCGCATTCAGCGTCAGCTGCACCAGGACCTGGGGCGCGAGGCGACCCCCGCCGAGATCGCCGCCGAGATGGGCCTGCATCCCGACCGGGTGGCGGAGATCCAGCGGATCGCCCAGGAGCCGGTGTCCCTGCAGTCGCCGATCGGCGAGGAAGACTCCGACCTCGGAGACTTCATCGAGGACGCGGACGCGGTTGTGCCGATGGAGGCCGCGGCGTTCATCATGCTGCAAGACCAGCTCGAGCGGGTGCTCGACAACCTGAGCGTCCGCGAGCAGCGGATCATCCAGCTGCGCTTCGGGCTCACCGACGGCCATCCCCGCACCCTCGAAGAGGTCGGCCGGGAGTTCGGCGTCACCCGCGAGCGCATCCGCCAGATCGAGTCCAAGACCCTGGCCAAGCTCCGCCACCCCAGCCGGGCCCAGGTGCTCCGCGAGTACCTGGCCTGAGCATCTGCTGTCCGTAGTGTGGCTGCCAGCGGAAACACTGGCTAAAGTCCCGTAGCATGACGCGTCAGATAGCAGATGTCAAAGATGCCGCCGACAATGACCTGGACGCGCTGGCCGGGTCGTGGACGCGGAGCATGCGGG